>JAOLZA010000099.1 GCA_028343615.1 Verrucomicrobiota bacterium | reverse complement strand
CCACTAATTATGCTACTCAGCGCAGGAGGATTTGACTGGCGGACGGTGGGGGCTACTTCATCACCCCCACCTATATTACAATCAACCGGAAAGATTAAAATGGGGACGCGCAGGCAATTAACGGCGACTTTCGGATATCGGAATAGCTCCTCTTGATTAACACCAACGCATCAATCCTCTTTTGCGTGGATGTCCTTGAACAGACATAGCGGCAGGTGTAGGATTGTGTTGATGAAAAACACACTGATGGCTTTGTTTGCTTTGGCGTTGTCCCTGCACATTTCGGCACAGGACAAACCGAAACCTGACGCCGCAAAAAGTAACCTTGAATGGCAGAAGGAGGAGATGTGCCAGTTCGTGTTTTTTGCAGTGCTCGAAGGTCTTTATCGCGATGGAGTTCAGAATGAAATTGTCGACGCAATTATCAGCGACAAGATCGAAAAACAAGAGAACAAGGTAAAATCACACTTTGTCTTTCGCTGCAAACTCTGCCATGCAACCTACGAGGCGTTCCGGACCTACCGAAACCGGCCGGCCTTTATGCAAACCAAGGGGGCATCGACCTTCGGTAAGGGAGCCGACCTCGTCATGGTGAAAAAACTAAGCAGCAAAGATGCCCGCACCCGCATCTATTCCATGGGGGCATTGGTCCGACCCTGGATCATGCACCGGATCAAGGAGACTCGAAAAACACCTCAGGAAAAAACCGCCATGAAAAAACAATTTGAACAGTACGCTCAAGAAGGAGCGAACCTGCTCAGGACACACAAGAGAGCCAAGGATGGCTTTTATCTGGATTGGTCGTTTTATGGAAGCTGCCAAGCGTGCGAAGCGGCTAAGGATCTTGGCAAAGCGGGCTTTTAGTCCCGATCTCCAACACGTCTTCAGCCAAATCCAAACTCCCAGACCACAAACGCGCATTCACAAAGTCACGCGGCAATCAACCCTGCCAGAGCTCAGCCCTTGGCGAACTTGGCGGGAAGCCGAGCGTTTGGCAGACGGAATCACCGTTTGTGGCGTTTTTTATTTCCGCTCCCACACGGCAGGGATTGTTTCAGCCTCTTTGCCGTAGGTTTGCGAGACGATAAAGCCGCTGGCCTGCGAGGTGTAAAAGATGCGGCCATTGCTGACGACGGCGCCGAGGCATTCGCGGGAGTCGATGGCGGGGCCGGTGGAAACGAGCTTGCCGTTTTGCGAAAGGTCAATCATGTCCATGTTCGCTCCAAGGACGTAGGGCTCGGACATGGTGAAGCGGCAGCAGGCGTAGTTGTGGCCGATGCTGGCAACGACCTTGCCGGTCTTATGATCGTACACGTTGCCCTTGCCGCGGAGGGCGTTGGAGAAAATATAGCGCTCGCCGACGGTAACGACGTTGAGCGCAGAGGTGACGGCATCGGACTTCCACGCGAGAGAGCCGTCCTTAGCGTTGAGGCACCAGACGAAGCGATCGTTGGTACCTTCCTTGGCACGATTGAATCCGCCGATATAAATTCGACCATTGCGTGCACTGAGCGTGCACTTGGCGGTGACGTAATAATCGGTTGTGGACCAGACGACCTTGCCAGTCTTGGGCTCGAGGCAGGCGGTAAAGCCGTTGTTTTCAACCGGCAACCCGCGCCGCTTCTTTTCGCTGGTGGCGTAGCCGAAGAAGACGGAGTAAAAAAGTTTACCGTCGAGAATGCAGATGCCGCAGTCGTTGCCGCCCTTGCCGTATTTCGAAAAATCTTTTTCCCAAAGCAGCTTGCCGGTGTCGAGGTTCCACGCCCAGATGCGTGGGCGATGGTTCTTGGGATAATAGGGATTTGTGTTGGAATAAATCCAGCTCATCACCTCACGCCCACCGTGGTCCTTGGGCGTTCCGCCGAAGGTGAAAAAGTTTTCCGAGCCTTGGTAGTCGTAATCGCCTGAGCCGGAAGCGTAGATGGCAACGTTGCCGTGGACGACCGGCGGGAACTGGCGACTCCATCCGGGCGAGCCGGTGAAGGGCTGTTTCCAAAGCAGCTTGCCTGTCGCGGCATCAAGGCAAAGGATGTGTGACTGCTTGATGCCGCCCTGCGGGATGAGCAGTTTACCCTTCACATAAAGCGGTGAGGTGAATGACAAAAAGCCATCGGGAAAATACGTGCGCCACAGCACACGGCCGGTGTCCTGCTCGGCGGCGATGATTTGGCCCTCGGCGGTGTGTGTGTAAAGCCGACCGCCGCCACACACCGGCAGGTGCTTCACCGTGCCTTCTAGCCGCCGCGCCCAGCGCATCCGCAGCGGCGGCTTGAGCCCTTGGTCGTTTGAGTTGCTGCCGGCAAAGTCGCCATAGTTGGTGTACCAGTTAAATTTGTCGCCCGCCATCGACCCTTTGAGCGGGTTGCGGATCTTCCAAACTCCAAGATCCTTCTTCGGTAACGCCGCTTTGCCGCCCGCGCCGTATATATATAGGTACCCATCCTCGCTTCCCACGAACACGCGCCCATCAGCAACCGCAACCGGTGCGGAGATAGGTGCGCCAAATGCCGTCGGCAACGCCCGCGCCTTGCCGCCTTTCAACGGCACGATGTGCAGCTTGCCATCGAGCCCGCCATACACCGCATGGCTGCGCGTCAACACCGGCGGACAAATCGCCGCCGCCGCATTCAACACTTCCGTCTTCCCATCACGATGCCGGCACAGACCCATTCCCTGTTCGGGCCGCACGCGATACACGTCGCCACCG
Organism: Verrucomicrobiota bacterium; assembly: GCA_028343615.1. Classification (GTDB taxonomy): domain Bacteria; phylum Verrucomicrobiota; class Verrucomicrobiia; order Limisphaerales; family UBA1100; genus JACNJL01. Next base: position 379 of record JAOLZA010000099.1, on the reverse strand, counting down.
CGAATGCTCACCGGCGCGAAGCTCAGCATTCCCGGCGTGCGGATGTCCGTCTGCGTTCCCTTGATAAAATCAACCTTCAACTCATCGCTATCATTGTCAATGAGCCGTATTCGCTCCACGCGCCCCGCGTTATCGCGCCGATGCCATTGCACGTAAACATTGCCTACCGCATCCGCGCTTTGGCCGAGCGTTGCAGGAAATTCGGTGCCCGCAAACTTCGGGATCACTGCCACCTTCCGCAGCCTTGGCTTTGCCCCTGCGTCTTCCAGAAATACCGTCCGCCCGCCCGCCGGCATCACCACCGTTTTGCCAATGAGACAAATGTCGCGCGAACAAACAAAGTGGTCCTTCCAGTTCACGCGGTCGCCACGGAACTTTA
>JAOLZA010000098.1 GCA_028343615.1 Verrucomicrobiota bacterium | reverse complement strand
GGAGCCCCTTTTCTTCAAGAGAACTGAACAGCCCGCTCAAACCGGCGTCGAGTGCAGGCAGATTGGTGTTTTTAAGTTTGTTAAAGTTGTCAAAGTGAGTATCCCAACCACCGAGGTTGAGCGTCACAAACTTCACGCCTGATTGAACGAGACGGGTTGCCAAGAGGCAGCTTTGTGAAAAAGATTGATCATCAAAGAGCCGGGTAATCCCCGCGCTTTCCTTGGTTAAATCAAATGCTTCGCGAGCCTTGGTGCTGCGCATCATTTGGTAAGCCTTGGCGCTAAATTCATCCATGCCGGCCAAAATCTTGTCTTCCTTGGCAAACCCACCAAAGGCCTGATCGTATTTGGCAATCATGTCCTTGCGGCGATCCACGTCATCAAGAGTGATGCCTTTAAGCGACAAACCACGGACCTGCATAGGCTGACCCGCAACCGGGTTGGCACCCGTTTCAAAGGGGCCGTATTCCACACCCAGAAATCCGGTTGGGTAATTCCCCTGCTTGGGCACCGCCACAAAAGCTGGCAAATCCTTGGTGCCGCCAATCTCTTTACTGACCACAGAGCCATAACTGGGGTACCGAAGGCTCGGAAGCGGACGATTACCAGTCATGAGGTACTGAGTACCAAGTCCGTGAGCTGCCAGTGTGTGGCTGACGCCGCGCAGGATAGCGAACTTGTCGGCTACCTTGGCAAGCTTGGGCAGGTGCTCGCAAAAGCGTACGCCCGGCACGTTGGTCTTAATTTCCTTAAACTCACCGCGGTGCGTATCAGGTGCGTCTGGCTTGAGATCAAAGGTGTCCATGTGGGTGGGGCCGCCACTAAGACGCACGAAGATCGCCGCCTTCGCCTTGGCATTGGGATTAACCCGACCCTCGTCAGCACTAGCCAAAAACTGGGGAAGGCCTAAACCCAACCCGAATCCGCTCACCGCGCCTACCTTGAGGAAGTCGCGCCTTTGAACGCCGTCACAGAATGTATGTGTTGCCATTGTATTTTGTTATTAAAGTTCTAAGTTTATCTAGTGATTCACTATGAATTCCTTGGTATTGAGGAGGGCTAATAGTAGCTCCTGTATTCCCGCAACGACATTATCTGATTTCTCCAAGTCCGCACGGGCCAATTCCATTTCTTTGTTTGAAGGGTAACGGCTCACGGTGCGCAAAAAGGTTTCCGTGATAAGCTTCTCGACGCCTTCGGGCAATTCCACCCGCTGAGCAGGGTTCGGCTTCTTGGGTGTTAGCTCAGCGATTTTCTTCTGAAAATACCCCACTCTACGAAGCAGAGTCTGCTCCTGTTTTTTATGGGAGGCTAATTGTGACTTATATTTCTTTGCTGCTGTAATGTTTTTAGGATCAGCAGGTTTCTTTGGCAGGTCAGCCTTCAGCTTGGCCACCTGTTTCCTCGTCGCATTCAAACGGCTACGAAACGCTCCCAGTTGTCTGCGATCATTTTCACCTCCACCATTCTTAATCTTGTAGCGTCTGGCTAGCTCATCAATCCAACCACCTTTGGCCTTTAATTGCGAAAGCATCTCCGGGTCATTACGGGTGAAGATGGTCTGCAACAGAGTTGGATCCACTGTGCGCTCACAATCACAATTATTTTCGCGGGCAGGTTTGCCAAAGATTCCCAGCATGTAGTTATTATTACCGCGGTAACCTCCGATTGAAGTTGCCCCGATCATGCGCATCTCCATGTTGCTGGCCAGCTCCTTAACCCGTTCCTCTGAACCCGTCGCTTGTCGAATCGCATCAGCTGCCACCTCAGCAGGCAAGCGGCGGATGACGTAACGGCTAAAGTTCTTATCATCATGCTGATTGGTATCATTGACCTTCCAGGATCGCTGGTAGGCATCGGAATTTAAAATCTCACGGTGCACCCATTTCATGTCATAGCCGTTTTCCACAAAGCCCTTGGCTAGATGATCCAGAACGCCGGCGTTGGTAGGGGGATTAGCGAGGTTTAAATCATCAGCCGGTTCCACGAGTCCGCGCCCGAAGTAGCTAGCCCACACCCGATTGACAAATGAACGTGCAAAGTAAGGATTCTCATCCGCCTTCAGCCACTCAACCAGCGGGGTGCGAGGGTCGGGATATTTCACATCCATCGTTTCACCACCCAAAACCTTCGGAGTGATCACACGCGTATTGAAATTGGGGTTCTTCTTCTTGATTTTGGCAATTTGAGCCGGGCTGTATCTCTTTGAACGTGGAGCCCTGATATAGACTTCCTGCCATGGGACTGGCTCTCCTTTTGCAATCCGTTTTTCAACCACGGGCCGAAGCTGCCGGTTTTTGTTAGACTTAGGATCCTTGGGGTCATAACCCGACTCCTTTTCTAATTCTTTCTGTAAAGATCGTGGATCCATTCCCTCGCCCTTCGTTGCACTCAACCCATATTGCGCAACGGTAATAGGCTCAAAGAAGGCCTTAAACGAGTTGAAGTCAGCTTGCGTCCATTGATCAAACGGATGCTTGTGGCATTGGGCGCATTGGATGCGGATACCGAGGAAACTATAGGCAAAGGCCATTGCTTTCTCCTCTGGCTGGCGCAAATTGCGGCGCGCCCAGAAGTGTGGCATATCCTTACGCTCGGAGAAGTCCGCAGGATTGTCCTCCTTAAAGTAGGAGCCCATTTCCTCAACAAATTCCTGATACGTCTGGTCAGGCCGGGAACGGCCGGTCCCCATGACGATGCCTTGTACAATCTCATCGTAGGGGCGATTTTCCGAAACACGCTTGAATACCCAATTGTACCAATCACGACTCGGATTAAGCTTTCGTGCGTAATTATTAATCCTCAGTTGCGCTGGGCTGTTCCCTTGGAAATCGTTGATCTTGGTCGTCCACCACGCCGCATAGGCAGGACGACTTAAGAGTTCGTTAACCTTTTTCTGGCGTTTACTCTTATCTTTGCTGGCCAAGAAAGACTTCACTTCATCAGCCGTGGGCAGGGTACCGGTCACATCCAGAGTGACCCGCCTTAGAAATTCCTGATCGGAACAAACCTCGCTGGGGATAATCCCCACCTTTTGAAGCTTGGTGGCAATGGCTTTATCAATCGGAGTGGTTGCCTTCACTTTCGGATACTTTGATCCAACCTGTTGGCTCACCGGCAACATAACCGGCACCGGTACCACGCCGTTGTCATAAAACGCCACCACATGCGAGTCGCCCTTGCCCTTGATCTCCAAACGACCGCCTTCGTGCGCCAACACTACGCTTTCGTCATTGGTTCGAAACCGCGTGAACTCTGTCACATCCTCGACGGTACCATCCACCCAATGGGCGATCACTTTAAGCTGGATGCTTTCACCCACCTTGCGCGCGACGATTTCCT
>JAOLZA010000097.1 GCA_028343615.1 Verrucomicrobiota bacterium | reverse complement strand
GCCCTGGCAAGCGCGGGGCGTATGGGATTCTTGAGGAGAAAAAATCGCTAACCCTACAACTGCAGCGCGATGGAAAAACCATCGAACGCAAACTGGAATTTGGCCGACGCTCCACTCGTCGTAATCCGTACGCAATAGCCACGGATCCACTGAAACAGGGACAGGTGGTGTTTGAATTCCCCGTAGAAATTTACGAGAATTCAGTGTTCGACCTGTTTAAGCTAACGCAAACGCGTTAGTCGGCTTATCGCCTTGAACGCTTCGCCTTGAGTTGGGCGGCAGAAAAAAGGATGGCTTGGTTCAATGCCTTCGCTTCGTCTTCGGTCATATCCCCGCCTTCTTCGAGTCGTTGCTCGGCTTTGGCTTTGGCTTCTTCAGCGGCGGCTTCGTCAACATCGGCACTATCAATGGCGTTATCCGTGAGAATGGCCACATGGTTACCAGTGATTTCAGCAAAGCCTTCGGCCACGGCCAAAAACTCTTCCGCACCGTCTTTCTTAACGACAAGTTCACCGGCCTTCACTTTAGTCATAAGCGGCACATGATTCGGATAAATTCCCGAGTCTCCCTCGCTACCCGGGAGGGTGACCATATCCACGTCCTCGGAGTAAATGACTGACTCCGGAGTTACTATTTCCAGTTTGAGCGTGTCCGCCATGCGTCGTTAGTCCTGAATTTCGTCGATGCCGCCCTTCATGTAGAAATTACTTTCCGGAACATCATCGTGTTGGCCATCAAGGATCTCCGCGAATCCCCTCACAGTGTCTGCCACATCCACCTGTTTGCCCGGAGAGCCGGTGAACACTTCAGCCACACTAAAGGGTTGCGACAAGAAGCGCTGAATCTTACGTGCACGGAACACCGTTTGCTTGTCTTCCGGCGACAGCTCGTCCATACCCAGAATAGCTATAATGTCCTGCAACTCCTTATAGCGTTGCAGTACCGCCTGTACACCACGAGCCACGCGGTAGTGTTCGTCGCCCACGATTTCTGCAGTAAGTGCCAATGAGGTAGACGCGAGCGGGTCAACTGCAGGATAAATACCCAGCTCAGCGATGGAACGCTCCAGCACGATGGTGGCGTCCAAGTGTGCAAAAGTGGTGGCCGGGGCAGGGTCGGTCAAGTCATCCGCCGGCACGTAAACCGCTTGGAAGGAGGTGATGGAACCTTTCTTGGTGGAGGTAATGCGTTCCTGCAAATCGCCCATCTCGGCGGCTAGAGTGGGTTGATAACCCACGGCCGACGGCGTGCGACCAAGTAGCGCGCTTACCTCGGAACCCGCTTGCGAGAATCGGAATATGTTGTCCACGAACAACAGCACGTCCTGGTTTTTTTCGTCACGGAAATATTCTGTCACTGCCAACGCCGAGAGAGCCACCCGTAAACGCGCGCCAGGTGGTTCGTTCATTTGGCCGTACACCAACCCGATCCGTGAACCGGGCGCAAGCACCGGCAATCCGCGGTCGTTGTACTTCGTGTGGCCGTTTTCGTCCTTCTCGGTTTTAATAACATCGGCCTCGATCATTTCGTTGTAAAGATCATTGCCCTCACGCGTGCGCTCACCCACGCCGGCAAACATTGAAATGCCGCCGTGCAGCTTCGCGATGTTATTGATCAGCTCCATAATGATCACCGTCTTACCAACACCGGCGCCACCGAACGCGCCGACCTTGCCGCCCTTGAGGAATGGACAAATCAAATCGATGACCTTGATGCCGGTGGTGAGCACTTGTTGGGAAGTGGATTGCTCAGTGAGTGGCGGTGCTGAGCGATGAATGGGATTATAATCATCCGCCTCGACTGGCCCCTGCTCGTCCACGGCCTCGCCAGTGACATTAAACACGCGACCCATCACAGCGTCGCCTACGGGCATGCTTATGGGTGCGCCTGCGTCGGTGAGTTCCATCCCTCGCCGCAAGCCTTCGGTGGAGCTCATCGCCACGGCGCGCACCCAGTTGTCGCCTAAGTGCTGTTGCACCTCTAGCGTCAGTTTGGTGGTTTGACCGCTCGCCTCAAACTCAACGGTGAGCGCGTTGTAAATGGCGGGCAGGTTATCGGTAAACTCCGCGTCCACCACCGGTCCAATAATTTGTACAATCTTGCCTTTATTCATTTCGTAATTTTCTGGTTAAAAAATTTATTTAAGTTAATTGCCGAGGGCCATCTGGGCGGTGGTGATTTCCAGAAGCTCATTGGTAATGGCCGCCTGACGCATCTTATTGAAAGTAAGCGTGAGGTCTTTGATGAGATTGTTCGCATTATCGGTAGCATTTTTCATCGCCACCATCTTGGAGCTGAACTCACTCGCTTTGGCTTCAAGTAAAATCTGGTGCACTTGAAAATTCAAATAGTGCGGAAGCAATTCGCCGAGCACACCACTCGCCGAAGGCTCAAACAGAAATTCCGTCGTGCCACCCGGCAACTCGGCGGACATCTCTTCGCCCTCCACGCCGGCACTTACACCCTTGATTTCTGTGATCGGCAGTAGTGTTTGCACCTCGGGCTTTTGCAAAATCGTGTTAACAAAATTCGAGAAGGCGATGTCAACGTGATCCACCTCGCCGCTTTCGAAAAGATCAACCGCCACTTTTGTGATCACCCGCGCCTCAGTAAACGTCGGCCGGTCGGCATAGGAAAATTCCGCTGCCAAATCCCAACCGGCACGCGTGGCGTGCTGCGCGCCTTTGCGCCCGGCAGAAATCACGCGCGTGTCGTCCTTGATAAATTCATCACTCACCAACCGCAACAGGTTGGTGTTCACCGCTCCGCACATCCCCTTGTCGGTGGTCACGAGAATCAGTGCGCGCCGCTCGCCGCCGCGTGTTTCCATCAATGAATGTTCGAAATCGCCCGCATGCGTTACCACCTCGCCGAGCATACGATTCATCAGCTCCGCGTACGGACGCCCGCCAATCGCAGCCTGCTGCGCCCGTGCCATTTTGGCCTGAGCCACCTTCTCCATCGCGTTGGTGATTTGTGCGGTTTTCTTGACGGACGTTATTCGCCGCCGGATGTCACGAGTACTGGGCATTCAGTTATTATTTATTTGCCGATTTGAAATCTTCGATAGCTGACTTGAGCTCAGCCTCGGTCGCATCATCGAGCTTACCTTCCGTGGTGATCTTGCTTAGTAGATTAGCCTTGCGATCCTGCAAATATGCAGTGATGGCATCCTGTGTGGCGTCCATTTCTTCCACGGCAACATCATCGAAATAGCCATTCTGCACGGCCCATAAAATACTCACCTGTACCGGCACAGACACAGGCTTGAACTGCGCTTGCTTGAAAATTTCCACGATGCGCTTACCACGCTCAAGCTTGGCTTTAGTGGCATCATCAAGATCGCTACCAAACTGCGCAAAGGCAGCCAGTTCTCGAAATTGCGCTAGGTCCAGCTTAATGGTGCCAGAAACCTGCTTCATCGCCTTGATCTGTGCGGCGGAACCCACGCGACTCACAGAGAGGCCTACTGAAATAGCGGGACGCACGCCTTGGTAAAATAGGTCAGTTTCCAAAAAGAGCTGGCCGTCGGTGATGGAAATCACATTGGTTGGAATATACGCGGACACGTCGCCCGCCTGTGTTTCGATGATAGGCAA
>JAOLZA010000096.1 GCA_028343615.1 Verrucomicrobiota bacterium | reverse complement strand
AAAGTCCACACGATGCTCGTGCTTGGTAAAAAAGAAGAGGAATCTGCCAGCGTTGCCCTCCGAATTCACGGACAAGGCGACCAAGGCGTTAAGCCGCTTGAGCTGGCCTTGGCGGAGATGAAAGCCGCAATCACCGAAAGAACACTGTAAAAACCCATAAATAAGGCTTGCCAGCTTGCCTTAGCCTGCTATTCTCCGCGGCGCGTAAGGGCAAAATATTATGGCTAGAGTATGCAAAATCACCGGAAAACGCCCGCATGTGGGCGGCACTATTTCTCGCAGCGGTAAGGCAAAAAAGGAAGGTGGCATTGGCCGTCACGTCACAAAAGTTAACAAGCGTCTGTTCATCCCAAACCTTCAGCGCGTGAAAATCATTACCGAGAATGGCACGGTAAAATACGTCCGCGTGGCCGCGAGTGCCATCAAGAAGGGACTCATCACCAAAGCGCCCAAGCGTAACTGGAAGAAACCTGAAAAGAAGGCGTAACCTTACGCCCAAGAAAATTTGAAACGCGACTGGAAGCAGTCGCGTTTTTTTGTGCCATCCCCGACCCTTTATCGAGTGCATCATCACTCGCCGGAGACTGCGATCGCTTTCGCGTTTCTTTATGGTTTCGCGTTTGTCTGCCTTGCGCTTGCCTTGACCGATCCCGAGTAATACTTTTACCAGCCCATCTTTCCAGTAAAGTTTGAGCGGCAAAATAGACAACCCTTTCGCCTGGGCCAATCCCTGCAAGCGATCAATTTGCCGGCGATGCAACAACAAACGACGCGAGGCCGTCGGTTCGTGGTTGTGCCGGTTGCCGTGGGTGTATTCGTCGATGTGACAATTCATCAGCCACAACTGACCATGGTTGTCCACGCGCGCGAAGGCTTCTCTGATCTGACCTTTGCCGGCGCGAAGCGATTTCACTTCAGTGCCACGCAATACCAAACCCGCTTCAAGCGTTTCGATGATTTCATAATCCCGACGCGCCTTAGAGTTCGTAACGATGTCCGTGCTGTCTTTTTTGGAGGGCATAAAAAAGGCCGGAATAAATCCGGCCAACAAAATCTGGAGCGCCGGCTATTTGCAGCGCTTCTTGGCCTTTTTCACCTCGGAGGCCATCTCTTCATCAAGAATGGAAAACTCCATTTTCTTTTCTACCAACTCCGTAAGAGCCATGTCAGCCGAGCCGAGCAACGGATTATCGATCAGTGGGCGACTGGAGCCGGAATTGAGCTGGCGTACGCGTGCGGATACCAGATTAACAAGAATGTTAGGGTTCCCGACCAAAGTCACGGCTTCATTGCAAAGTTGTGTATTCATTAAAGGGAATGAGAAAATACAGGCTCCAGCCGGAGGTGCAAGCAGAAAATCGGGCATTGCCGCCACAGCCCGTAGGCATTAAAAACCTCGCGTGTCCGAAAACAGCGCATTTGACCTCAAGAAATACTCCCGTCAACGGGCCAAACAGGTGGATACAGCCCTCGGTCATTACCTCCCCACCGCGCGCACCAAGCCCGCTACTCTCCACCAGGCAATGCGATACAGCCTGTTTGCAGGCGGCAAACGTATCCGCCCGCTGCTCACCTTCGCCGCTGCGGAGGCCTGCGCCGGGAAGTTAGGTGATGCCATGCCGTTGGCCTGTGCCGTGGAATGCATCCACACCTATTCACTCGTCCACGATGATTTACCCTCGATGGACGACGACGATTTCCGGCGTGGTCGCCCCACCAGCCATAAAGTTTATGGCGAAGGTATTGCGATTCTTGCGGGTGACGCGTTGCTCACGCAGGCATTTGAAATCGCCGCCAAAGCTCGTGGTTGGTCGCGTTATCGCCACGCAACACTGATTGCCGAGCTCACAGAAACAGCCGGTTCACGGCAACTCATTGCCGGACAAGTAGCCGATCTCGAAGGCGAAAGCAAGCAACTCACCTTCCCTCAACTACGCTACATCCACGAACGCAAAACCAGCACGCTGCTCACTTGCTCCGTGCGCCTCGGAGGAATGAGTGCCAACTGCACGCCAACCCAACTCAAGGCGCTCACTGATTTCGGCTATCATGTAGGTCTAGCATTCCAAGTGATTGATGACATTCTCGATGTCACCCAGACCACCCAGCAACTCGGAAAAACCGCCGGCAAAGATCAAGCTTCAGCCAAGGCCACCTACCCCGCGCTTGTCGGTTTGGAAAAATCAAAAAAAATTGCCGAACAATTAACCGCCAAAGCTTTCGCCGCCCTCAAACCCTTTAAAGGCAAGGCCATTGCGCTAGAGGCCCTCGCGGGATATTTATTGAAGCGGAAAAATTAGAGCCCGAGTTTCTTGAAGCGCACGTTTATGTGTTTTTGGTGGAACTCCACAGAGCACAATCTTTCCAGCTCACTGGCTTTGAAATGCTTTGCCACATTGGAGTCGGCCATCAGTTGGTCGAGGAAATTGGCATCATCACGACCGGCTTGTTTTACCGACCACGTTTCCATCGCCGCGCTTTGCACCAGAGAATAAGCCGCCTCCCGTGTGAGACCCTTGCGGATGAGGGCGAGCAGGACAGTTTGGCTGTTCCACATCCCGAGGCTTAGGCCCAGATTTTTTTGCATGTTTTTCGGATATACATTCAGGCCATCCATCATGCGTTGGAGTAATGAAAACATATAATCGAGCAGAGTGCAGGAATCCGGAAAAATAATACGCTCCACGCTGCTGTGGGAGATGTCGCGTTCATGCCAAAGGGCAACATTTTCCATAGCGGCTAATGCGTTGGCGCGAAGAACGCGGGAAAGGCCGCTGAGGCGTTCCCACGTGATGGGGTTGCGCTTGTGCGGCATAGCACTGCTGCCCTTTTGACCTTTGGTGAAGGGCTCCTCCGCCTCGAGCACCTCAGTACGTTGCAAGTGACGGAATTCCACAGCCCAGCGCTCGATGCTGGCACCGACCACGGCGATGGCGTTCAGAAACTCTGCGTGGTTATCACGCTGCACAACTTGCGTGGCGAGCGGAGCAACTTTAAGCCCGAGCTTTTTGCAAACATAATTCTCCACGCGCGGCGGCAAATGCGCGTTGGTGCCAACCGCGCCGGAGAGCTTACCGATGGAGGCAACTTCTTTGCAGCGTTCCAGCCGTGAAAGTGCGCGCCCAAATTCATCATACATCAGTGCCATCTTCAACCCGAAGGTGGTAGGCTCGGCCTGGATGCCGTGGCTGCGCCCAATGCAAACAGTAAATTTATGTTTGCGCGCTTGCTTGGCTATGGACTTCCGGACTTTCTTCACATCAGCGATGATAATTTCAGCGCTCTGTTTCATTTGCGCGGCAAACGCGGTGTCCACAATATCGCTGGAAGTCAGCCCAAAATGCAGCCAGCGGCTGGCCTTGTGGTTAATTTTCTCGGCTACCGCTGTGGTGAAACCGATAACATCGTGATTGAGCGTGCGTTCGAGTTTTTTCTGCCGCCGCACGAGTGCGGGAAGATTAGCGAAGCATTTCTTCGCGCCCGTCTTCATCTTTGTGAAGTCGGCTTTGGGCACAACGCCCTCCTTTACCAGAGCCTCACTGGCGTGCATCTCGATTTGAAGCCAAAGGTCGAGCTTGTTTTCATCTGTCCAAATTGCCCGCATCTCGGGGCGTGAATAGCGCGGTATCATCTGGGGTGAGAATAAAACAGGAGGCGGGTCGCGTCGAGCGCAAGTCGCTAACGACTATTTTTGGCAGCTTTGTCGAGCACCGCGCGTTCCTTGTCGGTGAGGCTATCCATTCCCTTTTCAGAAATTTTATCGA
>JAOLZA010000095.1 GCA_028343615.1 Verrucomicrobiota bacterium | reverse complement strand
TAACACAACGTGCCCTCACGCACAATCGGATTGGCTTGCTGCTGGGCGAACAGCAAAGTAAGTTTGAGCAGGCTCCCGTAGCTCAGTTGGATAGAGCAGCGGTTTTCTAAACCGCTGGTCGCTGGTTCGAGTCCAGCCGGGAGTGCCATAAATACTTCTGTTTCTTCGAGGTTTCTCAGCGTGCCATGCCCTTGCGGGCAAGGCTAATGGCAGTGGCTTACACAGTTTTAACACAGGCTGAGAGAGGATATTCGCCAATGAGTGGTCGACCCGTTTCGTTTCCAGTGCGCTATGGCAGAGGCTTGCAAAGAGTTTCGCTGTACGCACCTACCACTGCCCTGCCCTACTACCGGATCACATATCGGACTGGGGGCAAACGCCTTCAGCGCACGTACACTTGCCTTGAGAAAGCTGACCGTGAGGCAAGAGCGATTGCCGGTAAGCTGGCCTTAGGCGAGGTTTCAGTTGCCCAGATAAATAGCAGTGAGGTTGTCCAATTACGGGCGGCTCAGGAGCATCTGGCTCCTCTCGGCATAAGGGTAGACGCAGCTGCCGGGGAATATGCTGCACTGACCAGCAAGCTGGGTACGGTAAGCCTCGATCAGGCAGTTGACTTTTATCTGCTCAACAACAATCCCGAACTGAACGAATTCCGCCTTGTTCATTTGGTGGAACAGTTTCTGGACTTCAAGAAAGCCAGCGGTGTCTCTGAGGCATACATGCGTGATCTACGCAATCGCACCCGGACACTGAAGGATTTTCATTCAGGTTCAGTTAGCGATTTAACGGCAGAATTGATGGTGAGGTATTTTGGTGACCTGCAGTTCGCGGAGCATAACCATAATAACCAGCTGCGAGTCATACGGACACTGCTCCGGTTTGCTCAGTCGCAAGGCTACCTATCCGCCACCGTTGACCTGCTAAGGGGCGTTGCCGGCAAAAGGATGCGAAAAGGAAGCTACCCCGTTTACCAACCTCAAGAGTTTACGGCTTTGATGGATAGCTCGAATGAGGAAATGATGCCCGCGTTGGTTCTGCTAGGCTTTTGTGGTGTGCGTCCGAGTGAGATGAGGGGACTCAGCTGGCATGACGTTCGCGTTGAGTCTCGAACATTGGTAATTGATGCAGCCAACGCAAAGACGGCCTCCCGCAGGACTGTTCCGTTGTGTGAGGCTGCACTGACCCGGTTACAAGTATGCAAGGCTTCCGAGGGACTGATCTGGCGTCGTAAAAGCGACTACTGGAGCAAGGCATTGAACCGCCTCCATCGTAAGGCCGGCGTCAAGCAACTCCCCAACGGCCTGAGGCATTCCTACATAAGCTACCGGCTCACGTTAACCGGCGACGTTAACCGGACAGCACTGGAGGCAGGCAACAGTGCATCCATCATTCACCGCCATTACCACGCGCTGGTCGATGACCCGCGATTAGCCGAGGAGTGGTTCGGGGTGTGAACGGTCTGGCAACAGCTGGCTAAAAACTTTCCATTGGAAATGAAAGAATCGGCTTTAGAATTGTCCGGATGAAGACGGAGTATGAAACGCTCGCAATTATGCGCGCGGCTATGTTGATGACTGAGGAGGTTAACCGTTAAGCCATCCGGAAGGTGAAGCCAATGATTCTAAGCGCTACTAGCAACCCAACTAAGCCTGATGGCCCCCGTTTGCCAAGCAGCCTCCATTACGAGAAAGGTGCCTTGGGATGCGTCCTTTTGGACGGCGACTCGGATCGGTCCGTGGCGTCGGAAAGGCTCGGCCAGCTGAAGCCATCTCTTTTCTTTGATCTTCGCAACAGCGCCATTTTAATGGCACTTCAGAAGCTTGAAGCGAAAGGTGATTCATTAGACGTGATAAGTAGCCTCAGGATGCTTGAGGATGACAGTAATGTGGAGACGCCCTACCTCGTCGATCTGCCCAATCAGATTCCAAGTTCAAATCAATTTCCTGAATACCTGAAGGGTTTGATAGATGCGCGCGCCAAGAGGAACATTAAAGCTGCTTTGGGAACTGGCCTGAATTCGGTGGCCGATGAGGAGTTGACATACGAAGAGATATTGGCCGGATTATCCGATCAATTTTCTGCTATTCGGGAGCAAGCGCATACCTCAAGTACCGAGTTTCCTCAAATAATCAACGCCGATGAACTGCTCAGCCTCAATATACCTGTTCCCCCGGTACTAATTCAGGGCGTACTGCACCAAGGCTCCAAATTGCTGCTGAGTGGCGGCAGTAAATCGTACAAGACATGGAGTCTGATTGATATGGCTATTTCGGTAGCCAATGGGGACGACTGGATGGGATTCAGGACTAATCAGAGCAATGTTTTATACATTAATCTAGAGATAGCCGACTACGGCATTCAGCAGCGCCTAAAAGACGTTTCTGAAGCTAAAGGAGGCAACAGCCCGAGTTGTCTCGATGTCCTTAACCTGAGAGGTCATTCCGTAGATATCTCGCACCTCAAGGATAATATATTAGCCGCATCCGTGGATATGGAGTACGGCCTAATCATCGTTGATCCGATCTACATGCTTTACGGCGACAGGGACGAGAATTCCGTAACCCAAATGACCGATATGTTGACCAAGCTGGATGTTATAGCCCGCGAGACAGGTGCCGCGATTGTGTTCGCCGCTCACCAAACGAAGGGCATTCAGTCCAACAAGGCACGTATAGACCGGGTTGCTGGCTCAGGAGTATTCGCTCGTAATGTAGACGCAATGCTCGTTTACACGCCGCACGAGCAGGAAGACTGCTTTACCCTATCATCAATTTCCAGACACTTGCTTAACTTCCCGGATTTTGTAGTCGAATGGGATTTTCCGTTAATGAGAAGGAAGGACGATATGAACCCTGAAAGGCTTAAGTTGCAGCAAAATGGGAACCGGTCACGACATTTCACGCCGGAGGACATCTTGTCACATGTTTTGCCTGAACACGCTATCAGCAAAAACGAACTTAGGGACAAAGCAAATGAGGCGGGTATCCCATATAGCAAGATCAATGGATTAATCGATCTAGCAATAGACGAGAGGAAGCTACATAGCTGGGAAGAACCACGTAAAGGCACGCGTCCGCGCATCATGATTTCCAGAGAAAGCCAGCCATCCCCAGAGATAGAAATGATACAAACGATATGAATGGATTTGTACCACAGATACCTAGTAGATACATACACACACCCTTAAGGGGTGTGTATGTATCTATCTGTATCAGCGATATATACGGAGGGGAGGAAACCCGTCTGCATCTACCTACTAGCCAAAAACGACACCATGCGAAACGCAACGCCCTAACCGCCACTAGCAAGCACTACCTATGAGCAAACCTACCCCGAGCAACCTCGATTATAACCCTGCGCCGTTCTTCCTGCGGATCGGCCAAGCGAGCCGGCTGTTTGGCATCTCGCCAACGGTACTCCGCCGATTCGTGGCGGCCGGTAAGATACGGCCTAGGCGCTTTAGTCCGCGCGGTCACTGGCGCTTCGTGACGGCGGAATTGTCGCAGTACTTCGGCCTGCACGAGTGTGTGCCTAAGGTGTTGGTACCGTTAAACGACCAGCTGGGGTGCGACCTGAAACAGGTTGTGCGTGAGGCGGTAAAGGCGGGCCGTGAGGACGCTGTGAACGCGCTTAAGGGCGAACTGGAGCGGTTACGCGGTGAGGTGCGGGAGTTGGCTTTAGCGGCCAGCCGGAAGGCGGAAAAGCGTCCCGTGAACCGGGTGATCGAGGACTGGAAAGCGGTTGGCGGGGGTGGCGGGTATTAGGCATACATCCCCAACTTAGCCGCAGCTAAGTTCGATGAGTGTGAGTCAGT
>JAOLZA010000094.1 GCA_028343615.1 Verrucomicrobiota bacterium | reverse complement strand
CGTTGAGGCAATCCGTTATGAGGATGAGGACACGGCAATGCCTCCCAAAGAAAAGCTGCCGGCTTCCGTCATCGCTGATTTTGAAAAATGGATCATGATGGGTGCGCCGGATCCACGCGATGGGAGTGCCGTAGCCGAAAAACCCAACTGGGAGAAATCTAAAAACCACTGGGCATTCAAGTTGCCTGAGCAACCGGCCAGGCCAAAGGTGAAGGATGACAACTGGGTGCGATCAGACATCGACCGGTTTGTCTTGGCCGAGATGGACAAGCAATCACTCAAGCCGGTGGGTGAGGCGGATCGTCGCACATTAATCCGCCGGTTGTTTTTTGACCTCAATGGCGTACCGCCGCAACCTAAGGAAGTGGAAACCTTTGTGACGAACAAGGACCCGAAGGCATTTGAAAAACTGGTAGACCGGTTGCTCGCTTCCGAAAGTTTTGGTGAACGCTGGGGACGGCATTGGCTGGATGTCGCGCGTTATGCAGAATCCAGCGGTAAGGAGGCGAACCTTACCTACCCGCATGCGTGGCGGTATCGTGATTACGTGATCGATTCCTTTAATGCCGACAAGCCCTACAATCAGTTCATTCGCGAACAAATCGCCGGTGACCTAATGCCTGCGCGCGACAATCAACACCGCGCTGAGTTAATGACGGCGACTGGGTTTCTGGCCATAGGCCCCAAGTCGCACAATGAAAATAATCGTATTCAATTTGCCGTAGACTTGGCCGATGAACAGATAGAAACCACATCGCGCGCTGTATTGGGGCTCACCATTGCCTGTGCCCGATGCCACGACCATAAGTTTGATCCCATTCCGCAGCGCGAATACTACGCACTAGCTGGCATCTTCTTTAATACGGAAACCCAGTTTGGAACCGTCCAAGGGCCGGGAAATCGCCGTAGTACTCCTCTGGTAAATCTTCCGGCGGCGGCCACTGAGAATCTAGGTGAGACTTTGACGGTCAGTGCCCGTGCGCGTCTGGAAAAAATGTTGCTTGATAGCAAGAAAGAGCTTGAAGAATTGACAGCTCAGGCACGCAAAGAACGTGCGTCCGGTTCCGGGGATGTGCAACGAACATTTCAACGAGCTCGTTTTGCCAGCGGTCGGGTGAATTCAATCACCGAGAAACTCAGTGGCTATACTGCGGCTGGTAAATCAATTCCGCGCGCAATGGGTGTGCGTGACCGTGGTCTTGTCCGCGAAACTCGCTTGCTGGAACGCGGAGAGATCCAGCAACCCGGTGAAAAAGTCCCGCGCGGTTTTGTCTCCATTGTAAACCCGGATTTCCGTGCAAGCTTCCACCGACGTGGCAGTGGTCGCCGGCAAATGGCCGAGTGGTTGGTGAGCCCCGGCAATCCACTTACTTCGCGCGTGATCGTTAATAGAATCTGGCATCATCTCTTCGGCCAGGGGTTGGTTCGCAGCATGGATAACTTCGGCTCCACTGGGGAAGCCCCGAGCCACCCGGAGCTTTTAGATCATTTGGCTCTCCAATTTATAGATCAGAATTGGTCTGTGAAGGACATGATCCGCCAAATCGTCTTGAGCAGCACCTATCGGATGGCTTCAGATTATGATTCAGCTAATTACAATGCAGATCCGGAGAACCATTATCTCTGGCGCGTAAGCAAGAGGCGTCTGGATGCTGAATCGATTCGTGACTCGATACTCTCAGTCAGTGGCCTGCTTAAATGGGATCGCCCCCGCAGCTCGGCTGTAGCTAAAGCCGGTAACGGACAAGTAGGTCGTAGTCGCAACATTCAGATCCGCACCCTGATGGCACCTACGGATTACCGGTCAGTGTTTCTGCCCATCGTTCGCGATCTAGTGCCCACTTCACTCGATCTCTTTGACTATGCTGAACCTTCTCTAGTCACCGGCAAACGGGATGTGACCACCGTCCCCTCTCAAGCACTTTACCTGATGAACGATGCCTTTGTCATCCGGGCAGCTGATAGCATGGCCCGGCGCCTGTTCGATGAAGCTCCGTCCGGAGAGGAGCGGGTGGATTTCGCTTTCAAACTTGCCTACGGTCGCACTCCGACAACCAACGAAAAGGAAAAGGCGCGCCAGTTTTTCAATAGTTACCAGTCCATCTCGGATACTAATAATCCCGAGGGAAAATATAACCGAGGAAGTGCTTGGAGCAGCTTCTGCCAAGCCCTCCTTTGCAGCGCAGAATTCCGTTATCTTGACTAATCATGAATCCTAATTCCCAAGCTTTAGCCAATCTGTCCCGCCGTGAAATGCTCAAAGGTGTTTCCTCAGGCTTTGGATATCTCGCCCTAGCTGGTCTTTGTGCTGAGGCTGCAGAGCAAAGCCCCTTAGCACCCAAAACACCACATTTCGCACCGCGCGCTAAACGTGTCATTTTTCTTTGTATGCGAGGTGGCCCTTCGCACGTGGATACTTTTGATTACAAACCCCAGCTCCAGATCGATGAAGGCAAGCCGGGTATCGGTCGCCGTGGCTCCCGCAGCCGGGCGAAGCTTCTGGGTTCACCGTGGGAATTCGCCCGGCATGGCCAGAATGGGCTAAACATTTCCGAGCTGTTTCCGAATGTCGCCAAACACGCGGACAAACTCTGCCTCTTAAACGGCATGCATACGGATCTGCCCAATCATCCGCAGGCATTTGTGAAGATGCACACCGGTAATTCACAATTTGTACGACCTTCACTTGGGGCCTGGACGCTGTATGGTTTGGGCACCGAAAACAAAAATCTACCGGGCTTCATTGTGCTTAGCCCACAAACTGGTTTGGGAGGTGCGCAGAATTATGGGAGTGCCTTCCTTCCCGCCATCTATCAGGCCACACCCATCCGCGGCAGTTCACGTGGCGGTAGCGGCCAAATCAATAATATTACAAACCCCAGAGCCTCGAAACAGGCACAACGACTACAACTGGATCTGGTTCAGGGCCTGAATCAGGAACAGCTCAAAAAGGATGTGGTAAACCCAGCTGTGGAGGGTGTGATAGAGTCTTTTGAACTCGCCTTCCGTATGCAGAGCGAGGTGCCGCAACTGATGGATATCAATAAAGAACCGGCAGCTATACGCCAAGCCTACGGTATTGGTAACCGCGCGACGGAGAGTTTTGGTCGCCAATGCCTCTTAGCCCGCCGAATGGCTGAAGCCGGTGTGCGTTTTATAGAGTTAAACTATGGCAACTGGGATCAGCACCGCACACTCAAGACCTCTCTGGAACGCAATTGCGGAGCGACGGACCAACCCATCGCCGCACTCCTGGCAGATCTTGAGAAACGCGATATGCTTAAGGACACCCTCGTCATGTGGGGGGGCGAATTTGGCCGCACGCCGCACGCTCAAAATGGCGATGGTCGCGATCACAACAACAAAGGCTACACCATGTGGATGGCCGGCGGCGGTGTGAAAGGAGGCGTAGCTCACGGAAAAACTGATGAGTATGGTTACGCGGCAGTCGACGGCAAAATGCACATCCACGACTGGCACGCTACCGTCTTGCACCTGCTCGGTCTCAACCACAAAAAACTAACTTTCAACTACGCCGGCCGCGACTTTCGCCTGACCGACGTCCACGGCAACGTGGCCAAAGAAATCTTGGCTTAAACCATAATATCGCGCTCGTAGATGTAAATCATGAGATGTGTGGCGCGTTTGATTAACGCAGCGAAAAATTTGTGAATAAGCTTTGAATAAGGAGCGGGCTTTTTTTAATCTCACCCTCTCTCCGCTAATTAATGAACCTGCGGAAATTATTATGAAAAAAACTATAACTATTATATCAGCTTGCTTGCTGACGGTGGCCTTTGTGCCCCCGGCAGTAGCGGCTGACAAAAAGAAAAAAGCCCCCATAGCGGTAAAAGTGCCTAAAGGCATCGAATTGAACGCAGACCA
>JAOLZA010000093.1 GCA_028343615.1 Verrucomicrobiota bacterium | reverse complement strand
AGCGCTAAAAAAAGATTACCCGGATCTAAAAAAAATATCCTTTGATTTTGGCGTGATGGAACACGCTCAAAATGTGATCGTTGCAGATGGTGATTTTGACTGGGACGATCTCGGAGCTCTCCCCGCCTTGGCGCGCCACCTCAAGGTCGATGCTGAAGGCAACTCCATCGACGCGGACTTCATCCATATCGACGCCGCGCGGAATGTGATTTTTGACACGCGCCCTGTCAAGGAACGCACCTCTATCGCGATCATTGGCCTGCACGACTGCGTGATTGTGCAAACCCCCGACGCCACCCTGGTAACTCAGAAACGCAATGCGCAAAAAGTGCGGGAACTGGTAAGCAAGCTGGCAGCAAGCAAGCCTCACAAACATTTGGTCTAAGACCTGCCTACAAACATAATGAAAACTCCCACCCTGCAACTTCGGACGGGGGAGGCCAATCGCGTGCGCGCAGGCCACCCTTGGATTTACCAAAAGTCACTCCAACGCCCCGACCCCGCTCCGCCCAATGGCGCGTGGGTAGAGGTAGTTGATCAACGGCAACGTTTTCTCGGGCGCGGCTTTTGGCATAACACTTCCAAGATCGCAATACGAATAATGACTCGTCAACACGATGAGCCGGATGCTGTTTTTTGGCGGCAGAAAATTCAGGCCGCCCTCGCTCACCGCAAGTCCGTGATGCCCGAATCCTCGTCGCTTAGACTTATCAATTCCGAAGCCGATGGAATGAGTGGGCTGATTGTAGATCGTTACGAGTCCACATTAGTTATTCAAATTACAGCTGCGGGAATCGAACAACACCGCAAATTGATTCTCAATGCTCTTTCGGATTTCACAAAACCAGAATGTATTGTGGAGCGCAACGATGTGCGGTCACGCGAATTTGAAGGATTGCAACAAAGCAAAAGCGTCCTTCACGGGGAATTAATTGGCCCGGTACACGCCGCGTTGAGCGGCATTTCCTTTAACATTGATTTGATGGAAGGGCACAAGACCGGCACCTATCTCGACCAACAAATCAACCATGCTCTCGTGGCAAATCACTGCGCGAACAAACGCGTGCTGGATTGCTTCACTTTTCAGGGCGGCTTCGCGCTACACGCGGCAAAGGCAGGCGCAAGCGAAGTTCTGGGACTTGATCAATCTGAGGAAGCGCTGACACAAGCACGCGCAAATGCATTAGCAAACGATCTAAAGGCGGACTTCGAACAATCCAATGTTTTTGACTGGCTTAAAAAGCATTCAGGAAAAGAAGCGCGCGAATTTGACATGGTGATACTCGACCCACCCTCCTTCACTCGAAACCGGGCCTCGGTGCCGGACGCGCTTCGGGGTTACAAAGAAATTCATTTACGTGCGCTGCGCTTGTTGCAGCCGGGCGGGTTATTGGCCACTTTCTGCTGTTCACATCATGTGGATGACGATTTGTTTTTGGACACCATTCTTAGCGCGGCCGCCGATGCGCGAAAGGTGCTTCGACTGCGCGAGCGTTTTTGGCAATCGGCCGACCACCCCGTGGTGCCGGCGATTCGGGAGACGGAATATTTGAAGGGTTTTTTACTGGAAGTGTTGCCTTAACTTACCCCGAGCAAGGCCCGCTGCCACGGGAGGACTTCATCAAAAACCCCATCCGCTTCGCACGAGAGGCGAACCAACATAGCGCGACTAGCGATTAGCGTGGGGTCAATACCTAACTCCACCGCCTCGCGATCGCGCACTACCTGCAAATCGTTAAACCGCTTTTTCTGCGCAGGCGAAATGTGTTTGCGGGGGGGCGACTTGTGAGCAACCGGCAACTCTTCCTCGCGCAATTCACACGCTTGCCGGACAAGGCGATCGATAGTGTGCTTGCGATGATCAGGCATGCGGCGCGGCAACAAGCTTGCAGAAGACCTGCCGCTCACCGCTGACTCTGCAACATCACGCATCGTGTCGGGCGAGAGCACAAAGAAAGGAGGGCGATCTCGTTTACGGGCTTCGGATTCGCGCCACCTCCAAAGCTCGCGCAGAACTGCTAATGCTCTCGGTTGCATCCGAGCCGTGCCTTTGATACGCCATTCCTGATCGGGATCTGGCGGTGGGTTCACGGCATTATCACGGATTTGACGTTCACATTCCTGCTGATGCCACTCTTCCCGACCACGCGCACGAAGGTCTTTGCGCAAGGCATCCACCACAGCCTTGAGATGCCGCGTATCGTTACGAGCATACTCTTCCATTTTCGGGGTTAAGGGCCGTCGCGCCCAATTAGCTTTCTGCGAAGATTTTTCCAGATCCAGCCCGATCACCTCCTTCACCAAATGAACCAGACCAAACTTCATGCGACCGGTTAGACGCGCGGCAAGCATCGTGTCAAATATTTTTCGGGGCGTGTAATCGTGGCCGCGCTTAAAAAGGCGAATGTCATAATCAGCGCCATGCATCAGTAATTCGTGTTGATTGAATACGTCCCAAAGCGGGGTCAAATCTAAATTAGCCAACGGGTCAATCAGATCATTACGACCGGGAACGCTCACCTGAATAAGGCAAAGTTTCTCCGGATAGGCGTGCAGACTGTCCGCCTCAGTATCCATGGCCAACCAATCAGCAACCCGAAGGTCAGGCAGTAAAGATTGCAATTGATCGTTTTGATTAATCACGCAGAACAATTAAAGCGCATGGGCACCCCCTCCGTCGAGCCTCGGCCTCCCACCGGTTGTGCACCTTATTGACAATTGTGCACCAAGAGGGCTTGCGATATTAACGCTGCGCTAGTAACTTTCGCTCATGAGGAAACTTTGCTCAATCGCGACGCTGACCGCCCTGATACTCATGTCGGCTTGCTCGGATACGCCACCGCCCAAAGAAGAAAATTTAAATGAAGGCAATCCGTTAGATTCCGGAGAATTTAATGGCAAAGACATTCGGGTTGTGGGCAAACATCATTATATTGCCAAGCATGCCCATGGCACGGCGATTTGGTATTATCGCAGCGGTAAAAAAATGACGGCACGCACATTCCGCGATGGCAAACTTGAGGGCCCTATGGTGTCTTGGTACGAAGACGGCAAAAACAAATATGCTGTCAACTACACGGACAACAAAAAAAACGGGGAAGCCAAGGGCTGGCACAAGAATGAGAAGGAAATGTTTGTCATCGAATATGACCACGGAATAAAACACGGCAAAGAAACGTGGTACTGGGATACAGGCGCTAAGAAATTTGAATACACTTGGTATCAAGGCAGAAAGACCGGCGTGCTTGCTTGGGATAACAAGGGTGAGCCCATGAAAGTTCCCCAGACCAAAACCCGCCAACCAATTCGCCAACCTGTAAAGAGTGGCTCGTCCAAAAAGAAATAGTTAACCAAATGCAACGCCTTGCTCCATGGCTATTGACCGCCGGATTGGCCGCGGTAATATTGGGTTGCGGAAATGATACCCCGACCACAAACCTAAATGTGGGCACGTCCGGCACGCCTAATGAAGGAAGCGAGCTCACTACAGCTGACCAAGTGGTTTCCAATAAGGGCATGTTGTTTACTAAAGGAAACACGATGCCTTTCAGCGGCACTTTGGTTGATTCTTGGAACACAAAGGACGGAGGCGGAAAGAAATACGAATGCGCATACATCGAAGGCTTAAAACACGGCGTGGAAATGCGGTGGCACACGAACGGAATCCGAAGCCTACGCACAGAATATACCGAGGGTAAACAGCATGGTGCGCGAATGGAATGGCACCTGAATGGTGCCAAAAAATCCCACACTCAGTTTACTCAGGGCAACGTCGAAGGTGAAGCTCGCGGTTGGCACGACAACTCTAAGCCAGCTTTTCACGGTTCCTACACTAACGGACTGGCGTCAGGAACCGTTCAAAGCTGGTGGAAAAACGGGAATCGAGCAATTTTTCAAAACCATTACAACGGCAAGCCAACCGGTCCCAAGGTAAAGTGGTACCCAAACGGTCGCACCAATTCGATCACGTTATACCAGAACGGAATACAGCATGGAACTTCTACCACATGGCATCCA
>JAOLZA010000092.1 GCA_028343615.1 Verrucomicrobiota bacterium | reverse complement strand
TTTTTTGCAATTGATCGGCGATGTCGCGCAAACGCTCGACGCCCATCAGGACGATCTTGGTGCCAGAGTTTTTTGCGAGATTTTGCCAGTCAATGGCGCTTTCTCCCCCTTTTTCGGGTCGTTCGTGGCCGGTGATGACAGTGTAGTTGGAACAATGGTCACGGTGGGTGACAGGGATTCCAGCATATGCGGGAGCAGCCACGGCGGAAGAAATACCGGGTATGATTTCAAAGGGCACGGCGGCGGCTGCGAGTTCCTGCGCTTCTTCACCGCCACGGCCAAAGACGAATGGATCGCCACCTTTGAGGCGAACGACCGTTTTGCCTTGATTCGCCTTTTCGACGAGGAGAGCGTTGAGTTCATTCTGCGGAATGGCATGGTCGGCGGAGCGTTTGCCGGCAAATATAATTTCCGCCTCAATGGGAGCTAGCTTGAGTAGAGCGGGGTTACACAACGCGTCGTATGCGACGACATCTGCGCGCGCGAGCAATTCGGCACCGCGCACGGTAATCAGACCGGCATCGCCGGGGCCTGCGCCGACTAAATAAACTGTGGCGGGATGTGACATCGGCTTGTTTGTTTACGTGTTCAGCTGCGATGGGTCAAGGTTGACGAAGTGGCTAAGATCGTTTTTTAGTTTATGCTAGGCTTGGGGTGCGATAGGATTGGTCTTTGCCAAATGAATATTGTTTGCACATTTTTGGGTAAGACGAAGTCAATGAGCGTGCCGCACACAACGGTTACAATTGGGCGAAAGAGTTCGAAAGGAACACCAGAATTGGATTTGAGGGAGGACAAGTCGGTGAGCCGGAAACACGCAAAAATATGGGAGGAGGAAGGACAATATTGGATTGAGGATTTGGGAAGTCGGTTGGGGACTTGGGTGAATGGACTGCGAAGAACGAAGATAAAAGTAAAGTTTGGAGACCGAATTACGGTGGGGAAAACAATGTTACAGTTGTTGCCTTCAAATGTAGGAGAATTGAGTGAGAAATAGTTTCTTAAAAACTTTTTGGACACAAAAAAACCGGAGTTATCAACTCCGGTTTTTTTGATTAAAAATAAGGCGGCTACCTACTCTCGCAGAACCTTTCGAACTGCTACCATCGGCAATGTGGTGTTTGACGGCCGAGTTCGGGATGGGATCGGGTCGGGACCACCACTTTATGGCCACCTATAAATTGTGTTGTTTCCGAGCTCGCCCGGATGGCGTTCTCTGAAAACCCTGCACGGAATCTTACCAGCAATTTTGCCGGCTTATGTTGGTTGTTCCGGGTGGAACAAGTTTTTTATCCCCGAAGGGATAAAGATAAGCGATCGAACATTAGTACCAGTCAGCTGAACACATTGCTGTGCTTACACCTCTGGCCTATCAACCTGGTAGTCTTCCAGGAGTCTCAAAGGAAACCTTATCTTGGGATGAGCTTGGCGCTTAGATGCTTTCAGCGCTTATCTCTTCCGTACATAGCTACGCAGCGCTGCCGTTGTCACGACAACTGCCACACCAGAAGTACGTCATTTCAGGTCCTCTCGTACTATGAAATGAACCCCTCAAGTTTCCTGCGCCCACGGTGGATAAGGACCGAACTGTCTCACGACGTTCTGAACCCAGCTCGCGTGCCACTTTAATCGGCGAACAGCCGAACCCTTGGGACCTTCTTCAGCCCCAGGATGTGACGAGCCGACATCGAGGTGCCAAACCGCGCCGTCGATATGAACTCTTGGGCGCGATAAGCCTGTTATCCCTAGCGTACCTTTTGTCCGTTGAGCGATGGCAATTCCACTTTCAACCATCGGATCATTTAGGCCTACTTTCGTACCTGCTCGACCTGTCGGTCTCACAGTCAAGCACTCTTCTACCTATACGCTCGATGTATGGTTGCCGACCATACTGAGAGTACCTTCGCGCTCCTCCGTTACTTTTTGGGAGGAAACCGCCCCAGTCAAACTGACCCGCAAGCACTGTCCCCCGTCTCGCTTCAGAGAAATCGGGGTTAGAATCCTAGAAAATAAAGGGTGGTATTTCACATTGTGACTCCATCGATCCTGACGAACCGATTTCAACGTCTCCCACCTATACTACACATCAAAGTCCAGAACCCAATACCAGCTTACAGTAAAGGTGCATAGGGTCTTTCCGTCCTACCGCGGGTAGGCGGCATCTTCACCGCCATTACAACTTCGCCGAGATCCTCTCTGAGACAGCAGTCCGGTCGTTACACGATTCGTGCAGGTCGGAACTTACCCGACAAGGAATTTCGCTACCTTAGGACCGTTATAGTTACGGCCGACATTCACGGGGACTTGGGTGCCCTGCGTTAACAGAACAGCCTTAATCTTTCCGCATTGGTCACGTGTCACTCCCTATACGTCGTCTTCACGACTTAGCAGAGAGCTGTGTTTTTGGTAAACAGTCGCCAGACCCCCTTTACTGTGGCCATCCGAAGATGGCACCCCTTCTTCCGAAGTTACGGGGCTAGATTGCAGAGTTCCTTAGAGAGGTTTCTCTCGCGCGCCTTAGTACATTTACACCCACCTACCTGTGGCGGTTTACGGTACGGGCAACGAGCATAGACTGTGCATCAGCTTTTCTAGGCAGTTTGTCCAAGACATATCCTCCCCCGAAGGGTACGACGTGGAATACGATTACCACTGTCTCTTTCAAACCGCGCACTGAACACTAATTACTCGTTGGTGACGGAATATTAACCGTCTGTCCATCGACTACGCCTTACGGCCTCGCCTTAGGTCCCGACTAACCCTCTGCCGACGAACGTGGCATTCAGGAAACCTTGGGTTTACGGCGACCAGGATTCTCACCTGGTTTATCGCTACTCATGTCTGCATCCTCACTCGTCTACGCTCCACAGTTCTTTACAGTTCTGCTTCAGTGCATAGACGACGCTCTCCTACCAAACGTGTAAACACGTTTTCGCGGCTTCGGTATCAAGTTTAATCGCCAATCATTTTCGGCGCGAAATCGCTCGATGAGTCAGCTATTACGCTATGTTTAAATGATGGCTGCCTCTAAGCCAACATCCTCACTGTCTGTGCAATTTCACATCCTTTCCACTTAACTTGATTTGGGCACCTTAGCCGGCGATCTGGGTTGTTTCCCTTTCGACCATGAATGTTATCACCCACAGTCTGACTGCCAGGGATTTGGGATCTGGGTATTCGGAGTTTGATTGGTTTTGGTACCATGGTAGTGGCCCTAAGCCATTCAGTGCTCTACCCCCCAGAGTTCTTTACCTGACGCTAGCCCTAAAGCTATTTCGGAGAGAACCAGCTATTACGGGGTTTGATTAGCCTTTCACTCCTAGCCACAGCTCATCCAAGCACTTTTCAACGTACACTGGTTCGGTCCTCCACTACATGTTACTGTAGCTTCAACCTGGCCATGGCTAGATCACCTCCGCTTCGGGTCTATCGCCCGCGACTAATGTCGCGCTTGTCACACTCGCTTTCGCTTCGCCTCCATATCATAAATACTTAGGCTTGCCACGAACGATAACTCGCAGACTCATTATGCAAAAGGCACGCCGTCACATATCCGAAGATATGCTCCGACACCTTGTAGGCACGTGGTTTCAGGTACTTTTCACTCCCCTCCCGGGGTCCTTTTCACCTTTCCCTCACGGTACTTGTTCACTATCGGTTGCTGGGTAGTATTTAGCCTTACGCAATGGTTTGCGCATCAATTCACACGGGGTTCCACTTATCCCGTGTTACTCGGGGATCCTCTAGGCTTCAGTCAGGTTTAATCTACGGGGCTGTCACCCTCTCTGGCCGCCTGTTCCAAGGCGTTCCTTTACCATTCCTCTTACCACATTGAGGCCCACACCACCGAGAGGCAAGCCTCTCGATTTTGGGCTGTTCCGCTTTCGCTCGCCGCTACTTACGGAATCGCATTCGCTTTCTTTTCCTCCGCTTACTGAGATGTTTCACTTCAGCGGGTGTCGCTCTACCTGGACTATGAATTCATCCAGGAGTCACTGGGTTCACCAGTGGGGTTTCCCCATTCGGAAATCCTCGGATCAAAGACTGCTTCCGTCTCCCCGGGGCTTATCGCAGGTAACCGCGTCCTTCATCGCCTCCCAGCACCAAGGCATTCACCTCGTGCCCTTAGTAGCTTATCTAAATG
>JAOLZA010000091.1 GCA_028343615.1 Verrucomicrobiota bacterium | reverse complement strand
GCGTGCCACTTTTTCCGGTGGAGGAGAATTTGTTTTCCGGCTGGATCACTGGACTGCCGATCGTGTCTCTGGAATGAATCCATCTATTGGTCGCGTTGATTTTGATCCTGCGGTGTTTTCTTCGCTTGAGCTGAACCTTAATAAAAAGCGCGGAGAAGAAAATTAGCATTCCGTGAACATCGCGGGGACAACTCCGCATAACTGCCACTTGTTTTCTATGTTCGCGCATGTTTTTTTGTCTCCTATGACCACTTCATCCACCAGCACAGTTGCCACGGCAACTCGCCGTCGCTCCGTTGCAAGGCTCAGCGCCGATGAGTTTGATGTCCTGCAAAAGCTTGGCGAAGATCGCGTTACCCTTAACCTCGATATTACCCTCAAGCCAGTCACTTGGATCGCGCTGCAGAAATACTCGCTTAAGCACGAGTGTACACTTGCAGAGTCTCTGGAAAATGGCCTCGAGGAATCTGCCGAGGTGGCCGATTGCCTGCATCTCCGTTTAGGTGGCGAATAAACTTGGTTCAACGCACAAGTACGTATCTGGTAGCCAATCCGTTTTGGGTGAGGAAAGAAACCTTCAACCAAGAAGGAATCGTCAAATTCATTGAGGGAGCGATTGGTGAATCTGCCAATAAACCCAAAAGCGACTCTTCAAGGCGGACTTGAAGAAGTTGGCGAAACTGAATGATGTGAAGAAGCTCGAACAATTAAAGCACCTCACCATCGCTGGTAAAATCGCCTTAATTCCCTGGTTCATGAAAAGAACTATGTTTTTTTTGCTACTGCCGTGCGTAGGGGCGTTGGTGCAGGCGGCTGACTTTAAGTTGGACCACGCGAAAGGGGGCAAGCCACGGAACATCATTTTCATCCTCACCGATGATCATCGGTTTGATGCGATGGGGTTCATGGGGCATCCGTTCCTGGAGACGCCGCATCTCGACGCGATGGCCAAGGGCGGGGTGCATTTTGCGAATGCGTTTGTGACAACCTCGCTGTGCTCGCCGAGCCGGGCGAGCATTCTCACCGGCAAGTACGCGCACAATCATGGGGTGGTGGATAATTACAATCCACTACCGAAGGGCCTCGTGTACTTCCCGCAATACCTTCAGGCCAACGGCTACAACACCGCGTTCATTGGTAAATGGCACATGGGCGGTAACATCGACCATCGCCAACCGGGGTTCGATCACTGGGTGAGCTTCAAAGGGCAGGGGACCTACTGGGCCGATGGTCACGGCACCAGTCGGAAGGTGCCGCAAAACAGCTACGACGGTTTTAACGTCAACGGCAAGCGCGTGCGGCAAAAGGGATATATCACCGATGAGTTGACCGATTACTCGCTTGACTGGCTGAAAACCCGCAAGGACAAGCGCCCATTTTTCCTTATGATTTCTCACAAGGCCGTGCATGCGGATTTCGTCGCGGCCGACCGGCATTTGGGTTGCTACAAAGACAAGCGCATGCCTTTGCCTAAGACCTTTCCAGATACCAAGGCCAATTACGCCGACAAGCCGATGTGGCTGAAGAACCAACGCAACAGTCGGCACGGCGTGGATTTTGCTTACAACCTCCCGAACTTTAACCTAAATAATTATTTCATTCGCTACTGCGAAACACTTTTGGCGGTCGATGACCACATCGGCTCGGTGATGGGCCACCTCAAGAATATCGGCGAGCTGGACCGCACGTTGGTGGTGTACATGGGCGATAACGGATTTCAGTTTGGCGAACACGGCCTCATCGACAAGCGCACAGCGTACGAGCACTCCATGCGCGTGCCGCTGTTGATGCATTGCCCGGAAGTCATCCGTACCGGCAGCACCATCAAGAAGGTGGTGGCCAATATCGATCTTGGCCCCACACTCATCGATGCGGCCGGTTTACAATCGCCCAAAGATCAGTTCGATGGCAGTAGTTTTTGGCCTTTTGCCTTGGGCAGGGATATTCCGTGGCGGGATTACGTGTTGTACGAATATTTTTGGGAACGCAACTATCCGCATACACCCACCATTCACGCCGTGCGTGGCGAACGTTATAAATATATCCGCTACCACGGATTGTGGGATGTGAATGAGCTCTACGATCTGCAGAATGATCCGGACGAAACGAAGAACCTGATCTTTAGTAAGGCTTATGCGCCGGTGGTGGAGCAGTTGAGCCAACGTTTGTTTGAACTGCTTAAGGAATCAGGCGGACTCAACCTTCGCATGGCTCCCGATCGCGGTCCCACGTTCCCGTTGCGCCATCCCGAGCGCTCGCGTCCTGCGGATTTCCCGGAGAAATATTACGGGACGAAAGAGAAGTAGGCCTAGTGAAGCCTGCAATTAAACAATCAGGCCCTATATCACTAACAATTGGTTTACTTACTACTGGTGAGCTTGCCGACATTAGGCGTCTCGGCGCGCGAGCCGTTGGCTGCTCATTGTTGAGCCCATAGGTGATGTTAGATGCGACAACTCTTCTTTGTGTCTGCTGTAGCTAGACGCTACTGTGGAAAGGCAACGTGTAATACAATGGGCGAAGCAGAAATAGTGTTGGTCAAGATTCGAAGCATAAGCTTAAAGTTTCTCGTTTTTGTAGTGGCGCTGGTGTCTGGGGCGGCTTTGGCCCAAGCGCGGACAGATGTGTTGTTTATCACTGTTGATGATATGAACACATGGAACTCACTGTACAATGAGTCGGCCCCTATCAGGCTGCCGAATATCACGCGCTTGGCGAAGAGAGGAACGTTGTTTACACGGGCGTATTGTTCGTCGTCGGCGTGTAATCCGTCTCGGGCTTCAGTGATCACGGGTTTGCGACCGTCAACCACGGGGGTATACGGCAACAAGAGTGACTGGCGCGGCGCAACGCCAAAGCGGCGGACCATCATGCAGCAGTTTATGCGTAACGGCTACCGCGTCGAGGGGGCGGGCAAGATTTTTCATCACCATTTGAATGGCGCTTTTCATGATAAGGCTAGCTTCCATGACTTCCTGATGATGGCACCGCAGAACATGCCTAAGGAAAAGCTCAATAAGTCGCCTCGATATGGTTCCGGCAATACGGACTGGGGGGCTTGGCCGAAGTACGAACACGATACCATTGACTACAAGAGTGCAGAATATTGTATTAAGGCGTTGACTAAGAAGCGGGCTGACAAAGCACCTTTGTTCCTGGCCTTCGGCGTCTTTAAGCCACATTCACCTTTTTTTGCACCGCAGAAATATCATGATCTTTATCCGGAGGATATCAAGATGCCGCTCTTGAACCCTAAGGATTGGGATGATCTGCCATCAGGGGCGATGCAATTAATGAAGAAGACCAAGTGGTTCTGGACCGGTATGCAGGCAGTCGATAAGAAGGGTCCTGGGTCTTATCAGCGCTTCATTCGTTCCTACGTAGCCTGCAGCTCCTTTGCGGATGCTCAGGTTGGGCGAGTCGTAGACGCCTTGGACGCGTCTGGGCGGGCGGACAATACGGTGATTGTTCTGTGGAGTGACCACGGCTTTCATTTGGGCGAAAAGAGTCATATCGAAAAGTTCGCGCTGTGGGAGAAGGCGAATCATATTCCATTTTTGGTGGTCGCTCCTGGTGTTGCCAAGCCTGGGAGTATCTGTGAACGGCCGGTCGACATGACAGCGATATACCCAACTTTGTTGGAGCTGGCAGGTTTGCCGCCGGATGCGCAATGTGATGGCAAAAGTGTTGTCCCGTTACTGCGGGATCCGCAGACTGCGTGGCAACCCGCAGTGATGACCTACGGGAAAGGCAATCACGCTGTGCGTGACGAGCGCTGGCGATATATTCGTTACGCTGATGGCAGTGAGGAACTTTACGATCATGATAAAGATCCCAACGAGTGGACAAATCTGGCCAAAAACCCTGAGTATGGCGAAATCAAAGTCACCCTTGCAGCCCACATGCCCAAGATCGAAGCCGAGCCGTTCAAAGACTTGAAGCGCAAGAGCTACTGATGAAGCTATCTCTACCAAACGTCTCATCATCGTTACTGGCCGTTGCCGTAAGCGTTGGAGGTCCAAGAGGTGAGCTGGAAGCACAAAAAACGAACCTTGTTCGGTTTTGGGGAATGACGTAAAGAAAGGGCGTTGGTCCTGTGAGGTTTCAAGCGGTTCCGAACTGATTCAGACGGTGAAACCAGACCAAAACTAGACTCGCGGTGACCCAGTGATACAGAGTTTGAATATAACCCCGTAATTTTCGGGATGCCGGTGTGGTGGAATTGGTAGACACAGGGGACTTAAAATTCCATTTATATGTTCTACCTTGTTCA
>JAOLZA010000090.1 GCA_028343615.1 Verrucomicrobiota bacterium | reverse complement strand
GGTTGCCGTCGGGCGAAGTACCGCTGAAGACAAAACCCTTGGCCTCGAATCGTTCGCGGTAGGCGTTATTGAATTCGTAGCGGTGGCGATGGCGTTCGCTAATGTCCTCGGTGCCGTAAAGTTCGGCGGCTTTACTTTCGGGCGACAGCTTACACGCTTGCGCTCCGAGGCGCATGGTGCCGCCCATTTCGGTGACGTTTTGCTGCTCGTCAAGCAGAGCGATGATAGGGTGCGGCGTTTTGTGATCGAACTCCGTGGAGTGCGCTCCCTCCAATCCTAATGCGTTACGAGCAAACTCAATGCAGGCGATCTGCATTCCGAGGCAGAGACCAAGGTAGGGGACATTGTTTTCTCGCGCGTACTTAGCAGCCAACATTTTTCCTTCCACGCCACGTTCGCCAAAGCCGCCGGGAACGAGCACGCCGGAGAGCCCCTCGAGACGCGACAAGCCGCCGTTCTTTTCAATGTCCTCGGAATCCACGCGCACGATTTCCACCGCACAATCATTCTCCCCGCCGGCATGGGTGACGGCTTCGTACACGCTTTTATACGCGTCCTGCAAATCGATGTACTTACCTATGACGCCGATTTTAACTTTGTGTTTCGGCTTGATGATGCGGTTGACGACCGATTCCCATCGGCTCATATCCGCAGGCGGTGTTTTGATGCCCAAATACTTGCAGACGAGTTCGTCCATTTTTTCGCGCTGCAACATCAACGGCACTTCGTAAATGGAATGTTCGACATCAATTTCTTCAATCACGGCCTCGACGGGCACGTTGCAGAAAAGGGAAATTTTTTGGCGTAGCTCGTCGTTGAGCGGCTTCTCGGTACGACACACGAGTATGTCTGGCAATATGCCAATCTCGCGCAGCTTGGCGACTGATTGCTGGGTAGGCTTGGTCTTCAACTCACCGGCAGCCTTGATGAAAGGCACGTAGGTGACATGCACAAAAATTGTGTTGCCACGGCCATTCTCCAGCGCAAATTCACGGATGGCTTCGAGGAACGGCAATCCTTCGATGTCGCCGGTGGTGCCACCAATTTCGGTGATAATTACGTCCGCGCCGCTTTTTTCGGCCACGGCGTGCACGCGGTTTTTGATTTCATCGGTCACATGCGGAATCACCTGGACGGTCTTGCCAAGATAATCGCCTCGCCGTTCTTTTTCCAAAACCGTTTGGTACACACGCCCGCTGGTGAGGTTATTAAATTGCGTGAGTTCGGAATTAGTAAACCGCTCGTAATGGCCGAGATCCAGATCCGTCTCCGCGCCGTCATCGAGCACGTAAACCTCGCCGTGCTGGAACGGACTCATTGTGCCTGGGTCGACATTGAGATAAGGATCAAACTTTTGCAACGCGACCTTGAGACCGCGACTTTCAAGCAGCGTGCCGAGCGACGCGGCGGTAAGCCCTTTACCTAGAGAACTCACCACGCCACCAGTCAAAAAAATAAATTTCATTCGTTCTGTTCTGCCAAAAATGCCTCAACCCGCTGTACATCCTCCGGTACGTCCACGCCGACGGCGTCATAATCCACCTTGCACACAGCAATGGCAATGTCGTTTTCCAGCGCGCGCAGTTGCTCCAGCTGCTCGGCTTGCTCCAGCGGCGAAGGCGCGAAGCCCACTAATCGCTGGAGCGTTTCGCGCCGGTAACCGTAAATACCCAAGTGTTTCAAAAACGGGAAAGCCGACAACTGCTGGCTAGGACTTTCCTCGGACAAATCGCGCAGGAAGGGAATCGTCCGGCGCGAGAAATATAATGCGTGACCGGTACCACTGACAACGACTTTCACCGAGTTGGAGTCCTCCAATTCGGAAATGTTGTTCACAGCGGTGGCGGCGGTGGTCATTTCCGCATCCACCAACGCACTAGCCACGGCGTCAATAACCGCCGGCGCAATGAGCGGTTCGTCGCCCTGCATATTCACCACCGCATCGCAATCCAGCCGCGCGATCACTTCCGCAATGCGATCGGTGCCAGTAGAGTGATCCGCGCACGTCATTTCCACCGTGCAAAATTCGGCCGCCACCTTCGCGATGCGCTCATCGTCCGTGGCCACAATCACATCCGCCAACGCCGACGCCTGGAGGCAACGCTCCACCACGTGCTGAATCAGTGGCTTGCCCGCAATTGGATGCAGAGGCTTGCCCGGAAACCGCGTCGAAGCGTACCGCGCGGGGATGATGCCAATGGTTTTCATTGATCGCTCAAAATCCAATCCGCAACGGCACCAATGTCCTCCACAATGGCGGCGGGGGCCACAGTGATGGGGTCAGCTTGTTCCAGTTCGGCGCCGTAGCCGGTACGCACGAGGATGCTTTTTTTAACGCCGGCATTCCAGCCGCATTGGAGGTCGGCGGTTTTGTCGCCAACCATATAGCTTTGGGCGAGGTCGATACTAAATTCGGTAACGGCTTCCTGCAAAAACTTGGGGCTCGGCTTCCGACCGAGGCTTTCGTCCTCGGGGGATTCGGGTGCGAAATAAATTTTCTCAAACCGCACGCCATCGGCAGTCAGTGTCTCGGCCAGTTTCGTATTCACGGCGTGCATATCCTCCTCCGTATAATAGCCACGACCGATGCCAGATTGATTGGTGACGATAAAGAGCGCGAAGCCTGCATCCATCAGCCGCCGCAGCGCAGGGCCGGTCCCGGGGATGATTTCCAGTTGGTCGGGGTCGTGGAGGTAATGCCGCTCGATGTTGAGCGTACCATCGCGGTCGAGGAAAACAGCGCGCTTCATCAGCCGATGGCACGTGGATTAAACATAAAAGCTCCCGCTCAATTCCCGTGGCGTGACAACCGCCGTGCCCATCTTGCCGACGACCACTCCGGCGGCGTGGTTGGAGAACACTGCCGCTTCGGCTGGCGATGCCCCAGCGGCGATAGCGAGGGTGAAACTGGCGATAACTGTGTCGCCCGCGCCGGAGACGTCATAAATTTCCTGTGCCACAGTGGGGATAAGTGTTGGCTTTTCGCCGCGTGGGCAGAGCAACATTCCGTGTTCGCTGAGGGTGACTAGCATTATAGTCGGTTCAAATTTTTCCTGTACGGCGGTGACCGCTGCATTGAGGCTGGTCTCGGTGGCTTCATCGGGCAACCCAGCCAGCGCGAAAAGCTCGCCACGATTGGGAGTGATTAGCGACATCGCAGCTAAGTCGAGTTGGTGTGCCGGCTTAGGGTCGAAGCTCAGCCAAATGCCGCGCGGCTTGCACAGCGTGCGGAGGCCATCGAGGAGTTCCTGTGTCACTGCGCCTTTGCTGTAATCGCAAATGATCACCGCGTTCGTGGTATCCAGCTCGGCTTCAATCGCGCCTAGCAAGCGCTTGGTCACGCGCGGTTCGGCGGCGTCATTCGTTTCGCGATCCACGCGCAGCATTTGTTGCTGATGCGCGATCACGCGCGTCTTTCGCGTCGTCATCCGTGCGGCGGAGGCAATCAAGCCGCTGCTGTCCACGCTGTCTTCCTTCAGCAATTGCTTGAGCATTTTGGCTCCGTCGTCTTTGCCCACCAATCCGTACAATCCCACGTTCGCGCCGAGAGCCGTAAGATTACGCGCCACATTCGCCGCGCCGCCAGGCATGTACGTTTCGCTTTGGAACTCCACCACCGGCACTGGCGCTTCCGGCGAGATGCGCTTCACGCGCCCCCACAGAAACTGGTCTAGCATTACATCGCCCACCACCAGCACCCGACTTTTCGTCGCCGCTCGCAGCAAGCCCTTGACACGTTTTACGGTTACATTCATTGCACTTCAAAAATCATAAACTGACCCGCCGATAAATCGTCAAAACTCCGCCGAAGGTCAACTCCACTCTATGCCCTGTTGGGCATTTTATAAATCTCAGGATTTCTCCGGCTCCAAAAACCCCGTCAACGGGCTTGTTGCATTGGCTGATTCGCTGGCTTCGCTGAGGCCTATTTCGTAGGCCATTCGGCCTGCTTCGGTAGCTTTAGCAAACGCACGGGCCATTTGGCAGGGATCGTCGTTTACGGCGATGGCGGTGTTGACGAGAATGGCGTCCGCGCCGAGTTCCATCGCCTCGGCAGCGTGACTGGGCGCGCCAAGCCCGGCATCGACAACCACCGGCACGGTGGCTTGGTCGAGAATGATGCGGATTTGGTCGCGCGTTTGCACGCCACCATTACTGCCGATGGGCGCGCCGAGCGGCATCACCGTGGCGCAGCCGACTTCCTGCAAACGCTTGGCGATGACGGGGTCAGCATTGATGTAAGGTAGCACCGTGAACCCTTCGCGCACGAGTTGCTCCGCTGCCGCCAGCGTTTCCACTGGGTCGGGCAGTAGATAGCGCGGGTCGGG
>JAOLZA010000009.1 GCA_028343615.1 Verrucomicrobiota bacterium | reverse complement strand
TGGAAATTGCGCGGCCCGCAATCTCTAGTCGGCTGCATTGTGTGCTGCGGATTTTGGCGCCGATTTACGTGGGCATCCCGCATGGGGTTTGTCTGTTATTGCGGCAAATTGCGGGAATCATTTTGTTCGTCGCGGGGTTCTTTGCGGTGCTGTTTACGGGGAAATACCCGAAGAGCATGCACGATTTTCAAGTGGGTAACCTCCGATGGGGTATGCGGGTGATGGCGTACATCACCATGTTGTCGGATCGGTATCCGCCCTTTAGCGGGAAGCCTTAATCTTCCTTTGTACGCAAAGTGGCGCGGGCGGTCTCGGGGCAACGTAGAGGGAGGGTGGCCAGTTGGCGATACAGCGCGGCGGCCTTTTTTTTGTCACCCTTGTTATATAAAGCATCGGCTTCCTTCAGAATCTCCGGGGCGGTGCGAATCCATTTCATTTCTTTTGCAGCGTCGCGGGCTTGTTTGATTTCGGTTTCATTAAACGTCCAGCCCGAAGTGCCGCTGGCCAGGAGGTTAGTGACGGCCTGGCGATGGCGCAAAGAAAGGGCGTGGCCGAGTTCGTGGGCGGTGACGCGCGGGATGGGCTCGCTCACGCCACCTTCCACCGTGCGCAAACGGGCCATATCTTTCACAAACATTCCATCGCGGCCGATGTAAACGCCATTAGCGAGGAAGCGTTTGATGTAATAGATGTGAAAACAGTCGTCCTTCAGGCTGTTTTTGGGGCGGATGGCGAGCAGCCAGCGGAGTTGACGGGATTTATAGTTTTGTCGATAGGCGTTGGGGTTGGCGGCCGGCTCGGTGAGGATAGACTCCAGCGCAAAGTGCACACCGGCGTGGCCCCAAATGCGGTTGACCTTTTTAAAAATGCGGTGGAGGTCTTTTTCCTCCAGCGTGGTGGTCAGGTTTAGCTCGCCTGGAGTCACCAGCCGATGCACGCGTAAAGGAGCCACGAGATAATCGTTGAAAGGCGTTTTTGGAGGTTGAACTTCCGCCCGTAAAATTGGCGTGGTGAGCAGAAAAATCAATGCGAGTACGCGGCACATACCCCTGTGTAATGTGTAAGCGAGGTGGGGTCAACATTATGGACACCATAAATTGATTGAAAAACCGGTAAAAGCCCCTAAAAAACAGCACAAAAAAAGTGTTTTTTACGTTGCTTTTTTGTGAATAGATTCACAAAATCGGTGGTCGAAAACAGACGCACAAAAAGTGTCATAGCAGTAAGAACTTACCAGACCCTAATTATGAGCAAAAAAACCGGTTACCAATTCTGTGGCGGCAACGACCACGCCACCAACCCCAATCGACGTGACTTTCTATCCGTAGGCGCCATGGGCGGCCTCGGGCTAGGGCTTACCTTGGGGGATTTCCTGTCACTCGAGGCGCGTGCTGCCGGCGAGGATTGGAAGGATGGGGCCAACCAAAGCAAGCCGGGTAAGGCGAAGAACATTATCAATATTTTCCTCCCGGGTGGATCGGCGCATCAGGAGTCATGGGATCCGAAGCATTTGTCACCTGCTGAATACCGAGGCCCGTTGGGCACGGTGAAGACGAATACTGGAGAGTATTTTTCAGAGAACCTCAAAAACACCGCCAAGGTAGCCGACAAACTCACAGTCATTCGGTCAATGACCCACGGTGAGGCGGCGCACGAGCGCGGTACCCACAATATGATGACCGGCATTCGCCCTAGTCCGGCAGTGATTTTTCCGAGCATCGGCTCGATCGTGAGCCACGAGTTTGGCCCGCGCAAAAATTTGCCGCCATACGTGGCTATCCCGAGCCAAAGCCGCAATGGCGGTACAGGTTACCTTGGTAGTGCCTTCGGTCCCTTCAGTCTCGGTGCTGACCCAGGTAGCAGTAACTTTCGTGTGCGAGACCTTGCGCTGCCTAGCGGCATCGACGCGAAGCGCTTTGGTAAACGCCGCGATATGCGCTCGATTGTGGACGGTCATTTCAGTGCGCTTGAAAAGAGCGATGCACTGGCGGGCATGGACAGCTTTTATCAACGCGCCTATGCGATGATTTCTGCGCCGGAAGCGCGCGATGCGTTTGACCTTAACAAGGAACCGGCCAAGCTGCGCGACGAGTATGGGCGCAACACCGCTGGTGGGCGCTTCCTGTTGGCGCGGCGCTTGGTGGAATCGGGCGTGCGAATGGTGAGCACCACTTACGGTGGCTGGGACCATCACAGCAACATTGCTTCCGCAAACGCGGGCCAAATGCCGGCGTTTGACCAAGCATTTGCAGCACTTATCCGTGATCTCAATCAACGCGGTATGCTGGATGAAACGCTGGTGTTGGTAACCAGTGAATTTGGCCGTACGCCGAAAATCAATGCCACTGCAGGACGTGACCATTGGCCGAAGGTGTTCAGCGTGGTGATGGCCGGCGGAGGGATCAAGGGCGGCTATATTCACGGTATGTCTGATCCTACCGGTGCAGAGCCTGAAGAAGATCCAGTGCACGTTCCGGACTGGGCGGCCACGGTCTACAGTCTCATCGGGATTGATCCGAATCGCCGTTTGGTGGGGCCGGGCAATCGCCCGATGCCGATTAATTACGATGGTGAAATCCTGAAGGAAGCTCTGGCTTAACTCCGGCGGATTTTTCAACCCATAGAACAACCGCTCGGGGCATTGATCCGCAAGGACCATTGCCCCGCGCGTTTACAGAAACGCAAAAATGCAAAAAATAAAAATCATGAAACACTGGGTTTTAATGCTCGGCTTGGCCGGGCTCGTTGGTAACGCGGCGGCGGTGGACCCGCGCCTGAGTTATCTTTCGCCGGGAGGCGTGCAAATCGGCACGGAGACAGAGGTCACTTTCCGTGGCCAACGCCTCGCGGATGCGGAGGATATTTTCTTTTATCATCCGGGCGTGAAGTTGGTGAAGGTTACGGAGAAGAATGATAAATTTGTTAAGGCGCTCATTAAGGTCGATGGCAGTTGCCCTCTCGGCGAGCACAAAGCGCGCGTCCGCACGCGTGGCGGCGTGACGGAACTGCGCACATTTTTCGTGGGGCCATTTGCGCTCGTGGCCAAAGTGGCACCCAAGGCAGGTGAAGCACCGCAGAAATTGCCGCTCAACTGCACAGTGGCGGGTTCGGTAGCAGCGGAGTCAGTCGATCGTTTTGCGGTGGACGTAAAAAAAGGTCAGCGTATTTCCGCTGAGGTGGAAAGCATCCGGTTAGGCCGTGGGTTTTATGATCCGTACGTGGCCATCGTGGACAGCAAGGGCTTTATCGTGGCGCGTTCGGATGACACACCGTTGTTTGTGCAGGATTGTTTTGCGAGCGCCGTGGCCAAGGCCGATGACGTGTACACCATCGAGTTGCGCGAAACTTCGTATGGGGCGTTGGGCGGTTATCGGTTGCACGTGGGTACATTCCCACGGCCCACGGCGGTGTATCCTGCGGGCGGCCAAGAGGGCAAAGAATTGGAAGTGAAATTCATCGACAAAGCAGCCGGAGATTTTCAGCAAAAATATGCTGCGCCCGAGCCTAAATCATTTGAGGCTACCT
Organism: Verrucomicrobiota bacterium; assembly: GCA_028343615.1. GTDB lineage: Bacteria > Verrucomicrobiota > Verrucomicrobiia > Limisphaerales > UBA1100 > JACNJL01. The sequence goes on along the minus strand of JAOLZA010000009.1, from coordinate 51,721 downwards.
TCGGCCAGCAAACCCAACCGTGTTTCCGTGACCTCGCCGTTTTCCCGCAGGCGGAAGGCGTGGTGGCGCCATCGGGCAACAAAGTGCGCGTGTCGCCTTTTCCCAACGAACTCGAGGCCGAGCCGAACAATTCCGTGGGCGAAGCGCGCCTCATCGAAGCATCGTTGCCGCTCGCGTTCAATGGCATCATCCAAACTAAAGGCGACGAGGATTGGTTTCGGTTCACCGCCAAAAAAGGCCAGCGTTTTGATGTGCGCGTGTATGCCCGAAAACTGCGGTCACCCATCGATACGGTGATGTATATTTGCAACAAAGATGGCCGCAACCTAGCCAGCAATGATGACTCCGGTGGGCCTGACAGTTACATTAGCTGGACCGTCCCCGCCGATGGCGAGTACACCCTGCGCATCCGCGACCATCTCGGCAACGGTGGCCCGGACTACACTTATCGTGTGGAGTTTCAGCCCCGCGCACCCACACTAAGTTTGTACGTGCCGGATATCGCTCGCTACAACACGCAAACGCGCAAGAACGTCGTGGTGGCGCGCGGCAATCGTTTCCCGCTCGTAATTCAGGCGCGTCGCGGTAACTTCAGCGGCGCGCTCGCACTGAGCACAAAAGATTTTCCTCCGGGCATCACTCTGCATGCTGCACCAATGGCCAGCAATAAAACGTCTCAAACAATCGTGTTTGAAGCTGCGGCCGATGCGCCTATCGGCGGAAATCTTGGCGATCTGATGGGTAAACTGATGGGCGAAAAAGTTGCCGACATTAGCGGTGGGATTTGGCAAAATTACGATCTTGTACAAAATGGTAACCGCGGCGTGTATTATAAAACGTGGGTGGATAAAATGGCTGCGGTAGTCGTAGAAGAATTGCCATTCAAAATCCGCATCGAAGAAATCAAAGCGCCGCTGGTGCGTGCGGGTACGCTACCACTCAAGATCATCGCCGAGCGTAAAGAAGGATTCAAGGGCAACATCAACGTACGAATGCTCACGCGCCCATCGGGCCTCAGTTGCAGCTCAAACATCAATATCCCCGCTGGCAAAGATGAAATCACCTATCTCTTCAGCGCCAATTCCAGCGCGGAGATTCTTGACCACAAAATCGCAATGCTTGGTACCGCTACTGTCAGCGGCGCCACGGCGTACGTTTCCACCCAGCTTACTTCGCTGAAGATTGCCGATAATTTTATGGTCGGCAAAATTATTCCCGCCACCACCACCCAAGGCTATCCCACGGCACTGAAGTGTGAGTTCACAAACAAGACCAAATTTCCAGGTACTGCCACGGTGGAGTTGGTCGGCCTGCCCACCGGCACCACCACCACTAAGCTGGAGATGACTCAAGATACCAAGGGACTTACTTTCCCCATCACCGTTGCGGACAATGCCCGGGCCGGTTTACATCGCACCGTATATTGCAAAATGACGCTCAACCATACTGGCCATACTGTCACCCAGACACTTGGCGGGCGGGGCACTTTGCGTATTAACGTGCCTCCCGCTCCGCCCTCCATCAAGAAACCTTCCACAGTTTCGTTAGGTAAAGTAGTGGAAGCAAAGTAAGGCGAAATTTATAATACCATGAAGAAAACATTACTCGCCCTTCTCGTTGCCCCGTTGGTGCTTAGCGCGGCCCAGAAGGATCTTGTAGATTTGCAGGTTTACCCGAAGGACGCCCACCTTGTGTCACTGCGCGCAAAGCAGCAGCTGATGGTACAAGCTACTTATGCTGACAGCACCACACGCGATGTCACTGTTGCAGCGAAATATACCTTTGCCGACCCCAAGCTGATAAAGTTTGAGGACCACATCATTCGGCCTGTAGCCGACGGCGAAACATCGCTGAAGATTGAATTCGCCGGTCGTACGCTCACCATTCCGGTAAAAGTTGAGAAAGCTACTGAAGAGCGTCTTGTGCGTTTTAGTCTCGATGTGATGCCAACCTTTACTAAGGGCGGCTGCAACGCCGGCGGTTGTCACGGTGCAGCCAGCGGCAAGGATGGTTTCCGGTTGTCACTTTTCGGTTTTGATCCGCAGAGCGATTACCAAAATATCACCCGTGAAAATCTTGGTCGTCGCATTAACCTTGCGTTACCGCATGATAGTTTGTTGCTCGAGAAGGGGACAGGCCGCGTAACGCACACCGGTGGTAAAGTTATTTCTGCTGAGGGTTCGCTATATAAAACGCTCGTGCGCTGGCTCGAAGCGGGTGCGCCTAATGATCCCGTCGGCACGCCAAAAGTGGTGGACCTTGAAATTTACCCGAAACAGTCTGTGCTTGAGGGCGAAGGCGCCGAACAGCAGATCATCGTGCGCGCTCTATACAGCGACGGCTCCACGCGTGACGTGACGCATGAAACGATGTTTATCACCAATAACGATGTTTCCACTAAGGTGGACGGCAAAGGCAAAATGATCGCAGGCCAAAGAGGAGAATCGTTTATCATGGCGCGCTATGACCAGATTACTGTTGGTACTCAGGTGTTGGTGATTCCCAAGATGCCCGATTTCAAATTCCCCAAAGAGCCTGAGGCTAACTACATCGATACGCTCGTTCATAATAAGCTTAAGAAAATTCGTATCACTCCTAGTGGTATCTGCGATGACAACACATTCATCCGTCGCGCTTATCTCGATGTCATTGGCGAGCTCCCTACTTCCGAAGCCGTTACGGTCTTTGTGGCCGATAAATCTCCCGGCAAGCGCGAGAAGCTCATTGACGAATTGATCGCCCGGCCAGAATTTGTGCGAATGTGGGTGATGAAATGGGCCGAACTACTGCAAATCCGAACTCAGAACAATAACTTTTACTACAAGAATGCCGTGCTCTATTTTGAATGGTTGCGCGATCAGTTCGAACAGGATCAGCCTATGGATAAGATAGTGCGAGAACTGCTCGGCGCGCGCGGCGGCACGTTCAGTAATCCGGCTGGTAATTTTTATCAAGTGGAGCGCGACACACAGAAGCTTACCGAGAATGCCGCCCAGATTTTCATGGGTATGCGTATCCAATGTGCCCAGTGTCACAACCATCCATTCGACCGCTGGACAATGGATGATTATTACAGCTTCTCTGCCTTCTTTGCGCAAGTAGGCCGTAAGACCGGCGAAGACAACCGCGAGACCATTATTTATAATCGGAATAGCGGGGGCGTTCGCCACGTCGTGGGTAATCGCGATATGCCACCCAAGTTTCTCGGTGCTAAGGGGCCGGAGATTGCCAAAGACGCTAATGGAAAAATGCGTTCAGGTTTTCCTCTGAAGAGCGGTGAAGATCGTCGCTTGGCGCTGGCTAACTGGCTTGCTTCGCCTCAAAATCCATTCTTTGCTAAGAATATGGCAAATATAGTGTGGGGCCATTTCATGGGCGTGGGTATCGTGGAGCCAGTGGACGACGTCCGTATTAGTAATCCACCGAGTAATCCGGAGTTGCTTGAGGAACTGGGCAAACGATTCGCGGCGAGTGGTTATAATTTTAAGAAACTCGTGCGCGACATTTGTGTATCTCGGGCCTACCAGCGTAGTGTGCAGAGTACGGACTCTAACAAGGATGATACAAAGAATTTCTCCAAAAGCAGCATCCGGCGTGTGCGTGCAGAGGTGTTATTGGATATAATCAGCCAAGTGACCGATACGAAAAACAAGTTTCGTGGGCTACCGCTTGGTTCCAGTGCAGTGGAAATCGTAGACGGTGGCACGAGTACGTTTTTCCTCACCACATTCGGCCGAGCCACCCGCACCACGGTGTGTTCATGCGAAGTGGCTCTCGAACCCAACCTTTCGCAGGCCCTACATTTACTCAATGGTGATACAGTGAATAGTAAATGTACTCAGGGCGGGGTAGTTCGCAACTTGATTAAGGAAGGCAAAAAGCCTGATGAAATTCTGGATGACATTTACCTGCGTTGTTTGGCCCGTAAGCCGACCGATTCGGAGAAGGTCAAGTTAATGACTTTTTTCAAGGAAGGTCGCCCGGAAGAAGAGGTGTTAAATGATTTATTTTGGGCTGTCTTAAACTCAAAGGAGTTTATTTTTAACCACTAATCTCGCTGCCCGCCACGCGGGTAAAACAAACCAAGGGGAAAACTCTAAAACCGATGAACACTCGGAACCTGAAAACTATCGCCTTCGCTGTCGGCTTTATTGCCTCCGGTGCTGGATTCGCCGCAGACAAGACTACCTACGAGGATGACGTCCTGCCCATCTTCCGCAATAACTGCCTTAAGTGCCATAACGCGGACAAGATGAGGGCCGACCTTGATTTAGCCACTTTTGACGCTCTTATGAACGGGAGCGGAAATGGTGAAGTGGTCGCGGGCGGTGATTTGGACAACAGCTTGCTCTATCAGCTGGTGACACATGCCGAAAAACCGGTCATGCCGCCCAAGAGTAAGCTCGCTGATTCAGAGATCGCAACCATCAAGGCGTGGATTGTTGGTGGCTTGCTTAAAGATAGTGGCTCCAAAGCACTAATGGCAAATAAGCCTAAAATTGACCTCACGCTTGATCCGGATTCCCTCGGTAAACGTCCCGAAGGGCCCGCGCCTATGCCTGTCGAAGTATTCTCACTTGATCCCTATCAGCGTACAGAGCGCACTAGCATTTCCACCGCCATCGCCGTCAGTCCGTGGGCGCCTCTAGTCGCCATCGGTAGCCAGCGTCAGGTACTCCTTTATAATACCGACACGCTAAAAATTGCAGGCATCATTCCCTATCCAAAGGGCTATCCGCACAGTGTCAACTTCAGCGCCAGCGGCAAACTTCTCATTATTGGCGGAGGCCGCGGTGCTAACCTCGGCTTCTCTACCGTTTGGGATATTATTAAGGGTCAGCAAATCTTAACCGTCGGCGAAGACCTTGATTCTGTGCTTGCCTCCGATATTTCCGCAGACCAGCGCTACATTGCCCACGGTGGCCCCGACCGATTGGTCCGCATTTTCTCAACTGACACCGGCGAAATGCTCCATAAAATTAAAAAGCATACGGATTGGGTTACAGCAATGCGCTTCAGTCCTAAAGGCAAATACGTCGCTTCCGGCGATCGCGCCGGCGGCATTCACGTGTGGGAAGCTGAGCCGGGTGGTCGCGCCTCCAGTCTAATGGGTCATCGCGGTCGGATTACCGGCCTTGAATGGGCCAGCACCAACATCGTTATCAGCGCCAGCGAAGATGGGACCGCAAAGATGTGGAACATTGACGAAGTTCGCCAACTAAAAAGCTGGACCGCACATAGCGGTGGTGCCCTCAGTCTGCGCCGTGCCCAAAACGGAAATATGGTCACCGTTGGCCGTAATCGTCGCGCCACCTTATGGGACGCATCAGGTAACGCAAAGCGCACCTTCACATTCACCGGCGACATTCCTTCCACTGGTGTACCCAGTAATGATGGTAAACTCGTCATCGGAACCGACTGGAACGGTGAAGTTTACGTATGGAACGCCGCCGACGGCAAAGAGGTCACACGGCTCGCACTGAACCCTGCCCCTATGGCTGATCAATTTATCGCCGCGCAAAAATTGGTGGAGCAAAAATCTGCCGCCACCAAAGCTGCCACTGCTGTGCATCAGTCCGTGCTCACGCGCATCGCAAAAACCAAGGCGCAAATGACGGCTTTGGACACCACCGTGACCATGCGTCAAAAAGCTGTCACCGATTCCAAGGCCACTCTCGCCAAACTCATTGCTGAAAAGCAAAAGCCCGCTCAAGCTAAAGCCGGCACCACCGCCGTCAGTCTGAAGGCCGCGACCGCTGCGAAGGTTGCTGCCGACAAAGCATTGGCCGCCGCCGATGAAACTGGCAAACCCGCCGCCCAAGCTCAGGCCACTACCGCCGCAAAGGTGCTCGCCGATGCTACGGCCGCCAAGGCGGTAGCTGACAAGGTGCTTGCCGCTATCAACGCGCAAGTCACTCAAGCTACGACCGTCAACGCCGCCGCCGGCAAGTCGCTCATCGAAGCGCAGAACGCCGCCAAGACCGGCAAGGTTGCACTCACCAAATTGTTGGGTGTTCTCGCCGCCGCCGCCAACACAGAACAAGGCAAAGTCACCGCCGCCGGTGCCGCGTTCACCGCCGCGCAAAAGGATGCCGAACTGCTGAGACTCAATAAAACTTATAGCGAATATTATCACGCGCGTAACCAGCTCGCCGCGCAGGAAGCCAAGCTCGCTGAATTGCAGGCCACCGCAAAGGCCGCTCAAACTGCGCTCGCTGGTACTCAAACGGAGTTGGACGCCGTTCGTAAAACCGACCTCGCGAAGCTGAAAGCCGACAAGCTCGTTACCTTCATACAAGCCAAAGCCGATAAAGCCAAGGCCGATCAAGCTCTTATTGCTGCTCAGGCCGAAGTCGCTAAGGCAGGCGAAACCGTCACTGTTGCCACGAAGGCCGTCGCTTCGGCTGAAGGCGGAATGAAAGCTGCTGGTATAAATTTGATCACAGCAAAGACAGCCCATACCAAAGCCACCGCTGCCTCCAAAACCGCACGCGACAAAGCTAACGCCGCCAAGACCACGTACGACCAACTTGCCTCTGCCAAGCAAGCACCCGCGCAACTCATCAACGTCACTCTCACCAAAGCTATTACTCAGGCCAACACGGCCAAAGCAAATGTCGCCAAAGTGCTTGTGGCAGTCAACACCGAGGTCAACGCCGCAACGACCGCCTCCACCGGCGCGGACAACACAGCCAAGGCTTCTGAAAAAATCGCGGCCACCGCGAAGACTGTGATGGATAAACTCGCCGCTGATTTGGCGAAACAAAAAACCGATTTATCCGCGAAACAAAAAATGCAAGTCACCACAAAGGCAGCGCTCGATCAATTAATCGCGCAAAAGCAAAAACCCTCCGAAGCCAAAGTCGTCGCCGCTGCCGCCTTACTCAAGCAAGCGCCCGTCACCAAAGCCGCTGCAGACAAGGCCCAGGTCGCCGCCAATGCCGCCGTGAAAACAGCACTCAAAAAATATCTCGCCGCCGAGATGACTGCGCAAACGGCAGAGGCCGGCGCGGGCAATGACGCCGCCAAGCAAGCCGCTGCCGCCGCCAAACGCAAAGACGCCGCCGCCGATAAAACCGCACTCGATCAACTAATCGCCGACCAACAAAAAGTCGTGCTCGCGCAAGTAGCCAAAGCCAACGCCGCGATGAAAGCCGCACCCGTCACCAAGGCCGCCGCAGATAAAGAACTCGCCGCCGCAAAAGCAGAAGTCGCCAAGGCCACCGCCACGTACAACGCAGCAACCCAAGCTGTCGCCGCCGCGCAAAAAATTATGATCACCACCACTGCCAATCACGCCAAGGCCAGGGCGGATTTCACCGCCAAACAAGTCGACGCCACCGCCAAGCGCAAAGTGGCCAACACTGCCAAGGCCAAGCGTGATGGACTTGTGGCTGATAAACAAGTGCCCGCGCAAAATGCGGTGACAGCAGCGGGCGCGACGGCCACAGAATTGGCTGCCGCGAAGGTGGCCGCCGTTGCGATTCTCACGCGCGTGAATGCTGAAATGGTTGTGGCTGCCAAGCCGTTCCAAGCCTTGGATGCCGCCGCAACAACAGTGGAGGCAAAAGTGAAGCCTGCCGAAGCCGTTGTGACCAAGATGACTACCGCGATGGATATCGCCGGCCAGCTGGTGACCCAACGCAAAACGGAAGCTGCCAACGCCAAAGCCGCGATGGATAAAATGGTTGCCGAAAAAATCAAGCCGATGGAGGCACAAGTGGCCGTCGCTGTTGGCGCAATGACCACTGCCCAAGCCGCACACGATGATGCTGAAAAAAATCACCAATCGCGTGTAGCCGCGTTGGCCAAGATGGTGGCTGACCAATCCCTCACCGCCAAAACGTCAACCGACGAAGCCGGCAAACTTGCTACCACGGTTTCGGCTGAACAAAAACGAGTGGAAGCCCTCAAGGCTGAGTACGAAAAACTCAAAGGCCCTATTAAGACGGCGGCGAAGTAATTCATTTCTGCCACGGGGCAAAGGTTTCGTCTTCCCAAATCTCTTTTACCTTTTGGCGTTTGCGAACGCTGGCAGACCTTTTACCTTTCACCAAAACTTCGGCGGGCAACGGGCGGGTATTGTAGGTTCCGGCCATCACAAAACCATACGCGCCTGCGCTAAGGATGGCCACGAGATCGCCCTCTGCCACGCGCGGGATGGGTCGGTCTTTGCAAAAGGTGTCGCCAGTTTCGCAGATGCCGCCGACCACATCAGTGTTCACGAGGTGCGCCTTGGATTGTTTCACGGGGACAATTTCGTGGTAGCTTTCATAAAACGCGGGTCGCAACAAATCGTTCATTGCGGCATCGACAATAGCGAAATATTTTTTTCCGGTGCGCTTCACGTATTCCACGTGGGTGACAAGAACGCCAGCGTTACCTGATATGAACCGGCCCGGCTCGAGTAAAACCTTGAGCCCAAGCGGTTGCAGCAATGGTACGAGTGTGGCGGCGTATTTGGCGGGGGTGAGAATGTTCTTTGCCTCCTTGCGTTTCCACCAATCCGCATTGCCACTGACGAGGGCATCTTCGTACATGATGCCGAGACCGCCGCCGATGCTGATGAATTCAATGCCGTGCTTGGCTTTTAACTTTGCCGCCAGTGGGGCAATTTTGCGCACGGCGTCGGCGAAGGGTTTTACTTTCGTGAGCTGCGAGCCGATGTGCATTTGCACACCGCGCAAGCGGATGTGTTTGAGCTTGGCGGCGCGGGTGTAGAGCGCAGGAATATTTTCGATGGCGATGCCAAACTTATTTTCATAGGTGCCGGTGGTGATTTTTTTGTGGGTTTTGGCATCCACGTTGGGGTTCACGCGGATGGCGACGGGCGCAGTTTTCTTGAGCTTGCCGGCGATCCGGTTTATGCGCTCGAGTTCTGCTTCGCTTTCCACGTTGAAACAGTAAATGCCCTTGCGCAAGGCGAAGGCGATTTCGTTTGCGGTTTTGCCAACGCCGGCGAAGACGCATTTTTTGGGGTTCCCGCCCGCGGCAATGGCGCGCTGGATTTCGCCGCCGCTGACAGTGTCGAAGCCACTGCCCAAATCGGCGAGCGTGCGGAGGACGCCGATGTTGGAATTGGATTTCATCGCAAAACAAATCAAATGGTCCAGCGGCGCGAGCGCATTGCTGAGTTTGCTGAAGTGGTCAGTGAGCGTTTTGGAGGAGTAAACGTAAAGCGGCGTACCGTGTTGCTTGACGAGGGAGTCGATGGAAACGTCCTCACAATGGAGCTGTCTGTTGATGTAACGAAAGTCGTGCATGCGCGGTTATGGCAAACCGGCTGGGAAAGGTGAAGGCGAAAGCTACTTACGACCGCCTGCTTTGAGGAGCTGTTCGCGCTGTTCGTAGTAGGTTTGTGCGTCAATCTTCCCGTCCACATATTGGTCGAGCAGTGTGCTGAGTTTGCTTTCGATCTCCCGGTGGGAAATTTTCTGCTGTTTTAACTCCTTAGATTGCCGCGTCTGTATAACGCTTTCCAATGCCAGTTGTTTTTTAAAATCACGGAGCGCGTTAAATTGTGCTTGTTCCTTGGTCGTGCCCGCGGGTTCGGGGGCACGTTTGGCGATTATGTTGGGACCGCCTTCCGGGTAATTCATTGCGGTGGCGTTGGGCAATACGGGGAGGCCTTCCAGGGCATTAACGCGCGTGCCTCCCTGTTGCTGAGCCTCAGTCATAGCTTTGCGAAGGGCATCCTCATCGTAATTGGGATTAGCCGAGCGCATCGCAGCTACGGCTTCGTCAAGGGCGAGTTGCTCGGCGGTTTGTCGATCGCGCAGCACGGCGACCATTGCCTTCACCTCGGCCAAGGCACGGGCTTTGGCCTGCAAAATCAAAGTATGGCGGTAAACGCCATCGGAGATCACTTTGGCGAGCGCGGCTTTTTTGGCGTCGTAAATTTCTTGAATTTGCGCGTACGTAATGTTGGGAATCCAGCGTGAGTGTTTTACATGCGCGATGGCGTTGGCGCGTTGACGGGCGGTCTGCCGTCGGTGTTCAGCCCACTCAATGGCCGTGCGTTCGTGCCGGCGCGGTAATGTTTTTGGAAGGTGAGTGGAGCCCATTGCAGGAACTAGATCTAGACGCTGTGTTGGCGAGGTCAGCCCTAGTTTGGATTCGCCTTCACCTGCGCCAATACGCAGGGGAAAAATTGCCACCCAGCCACACAGAAATAGTGCTATAATTTGTTGCGAATGCATCCCCACCTCCTCAACAAATTTGTATGGAAAACTCAGCTTGGAAGCAAGCTGAAATTATTCAAACAGCGAATAGCCGATTCCACGGGCCGCGGAAGGGCACACGCCACAGAGTGCGTCGGATGATGCTGCGCACAGCGCTACGGGAAATTTTGAGGCGCGGCTCGAGCTGCAGGGGGTTGGCGGCGCGCACGTGATTGAGAGTGGCCGTGCCGATGAGGATGGGCCAAGCGCAAGCGAGACGCAGGCGATAGTACGAGTGTGGGATGGCGAGCGTGTAGCGCCCACCGGCGGTGAGATGGCTCCTTGCCTTGGCGAGCCACGGTTCAAAGACGGGCTTTAGCTTGGGCCAGTTGGTTGGGTCACGCAAATCTTGAGGCTGCAAGCCAGCTAATGCGAGATCCACGGTGGGCAAATAGCAGCGGCCATTGGCGAGATCGCGCGGGAGATCGCGTAAGATGTTGACGAGTTGGAGGCCTTTGCCAAGGCGAATGGCATCGGCAACGAAAGCATTGTCGTTGAGCTGGGCGTTTGGGAAACATTGGGAGCGTGTGAGGCGCGTCCAAAATTCGCCGACGCAACCGGCCACACGATAGGTGTAGTCATCGAGGTCATCGGCGGTTTGCAAGGCGATGAGCGTGCTGCCATCGCCGAAGCGTTCGAGATCCATTTCTTGTCCGCGCGTGATAGTTTCGAGTACGAGCTGCACTTGGCCGCGGTCGGCGGGGGTAAGTTGGTCGAGCATTTCCAATGCCTCGGCACTGCGTAGAAGTAGTGTGCGTTCGGCGGGGTTTTTCTGTTCGTTAGCGAGGCTGGAAAAATCCACGGGCGGTGCCGCGTCATTGCGAATACGCGCGCGGAATTTGCGTAGTGTTTGCAGGCGCTGCTCGGCGGGCACGAGGTCAGTGTCGGCGATTGTATCGGTGGTGCGGGCGAGCAAATAGGCGAGGCCAATTTGCGGACGCACAGCGGCGGGCAGCACTCGGAGAGTCAGATAAAACGCGCGCGACACATCGCGCAGGATGGGTCCAAGCAATTCTTCGGCTTCGTGGGTAGCCGCCATATCACAATCAGTGGCGTAGAAATTTGTGCCAATAGGCCAGTCGACTTTTCAATTCCACAATGCCCGGAGAGCCCGGCATCGTGCGGCGTGCCATGGCCGCTTTGAGGTCGAACACTTTCATTGCATCCTTGGTGAGTTTTTTATCGGCCTGTTTCAACTCAGTGGCTGTCAGCTTGTCCAGTCGCTTGCCTTTAGCTTCGGCAATGGCCACCAGTTTGCCGACTACGTGATGCGCCTTGCGGAAAGGGGTGCCGTTGAGGACCAACCAATCCACGAGATCGGTGGCGAGCAGGTTTGGGTCGTCCACGGCGGCGGCGCAGGTTTTGGCGTTCACAGCGGTATCGCGTAGCATCGCGGCGAGAATGCGCACGGTGCTGCGCACGGTGTCGGTGGTGTCAAAGAGGCGTTCCTTGTCCTCCTGTAAATCGCTATTGTACGTGAGCGGCAACCCTTTGAGCGTTACAAGTAATGAAACGAGATTGCCCACCACACGGCCGGTTTTACCCCGGGTGAGTTCGCAGATATCGGGGTTTTTCTTTTGCGGCATCAATGAGGATCCGGTGGTGTAGGCATCGCCGATTTCAATAAATCCAAACTCCACGCTGCTCCACAAAACGAGATCCTCACACAAGCGTGACTGATGCACAGCGAGCAGCGCGGCCACGCTACAGAATTCCACCACATAATCACGGTCGGACACGGCATCCATGGAGTTGTGGGTAATCATCGGCGTGTCATGCGCGTCCACAAAGCCCAGCTCTCGTGCGACAAACTCACGATCCAGCGGCAGTGTGGTGCCCGCCAACGCGCCGCTACCCAGTGGACAAACGTTTACGCGCACGAGGCAATCGAGTAGTCGCTCGTAATCGCGTTCCAGCATTTCCACGTAAGCCAGTAAATGATGCGCGAGATAAACCGGCTGGGCGCGTTGCAAATGCGTGTAGCCGGGGATGAGCACTTTGAGATTATTTTCGCCGAGCTCGATGAGCGCCAATTGCAGGTCGTGAATTTCATTGGCAAGATCGCAAATTTCCCCGCGCAACCACATCCGAGAATCCAGCGCGACTTGATCGTTACGTGACCGCCCGGTGTGCAGTTTGGCTCCGGCGGGCACGCGTGCGGTGAGCGTGGCTTCGATGTTCATATGCACGTCCTCCAGCTCCGTGCGCCATTCGAACCGGCCTTCGGCAATCTCCGTGCCGATGATTTCGAGTTCATCCACAATGGCCGTCATCTCCTTTTTTTTCAATAGTCCCACGTGATGTAACATCCGGGCTTGGGCGATGGAGCCGGCGATATCGTGATGTGCGAGGCGGGTATCGAACTTCACTGAATTGGTAAACGCATTCGCCTCGCCGGCAGGCCCGCTGGCGAACCGTCCGCTGCGTGCGGTAACCTTGCTGGATTTTTTCTTCACCATAGAACGCACCGACCTTGCCGTGATGCGCAGCAAAAGTCACGCCACGAAATAGAGGGAGAGGTAAAATCTAATAACCAAAACTCAAAGTCCCGCCGCATGCGTTTGCAGCAGCTTCACCAGCGTTTGGCCGACGGGGGAAAGTTGGCCGCGCCAGAGGCAGCCGATGGTGATGGTGGGGAAATCCTTTAACGGCAGTAGTTTGACACCTTTGTTTTTACGTTCGCCGGGGAGGTCCACGGAAATGCCGATACCAAAGCCGTTAGCGACGTAGGTGTTGATGAGGTCGGTGGAGTTGAGCTCCATTCCGATGGGCCAATCGATTTTGCGCGCGGCGAGTTCGGTTTGGAATGTGCGACTGATGCCTTCGTTTTGCGGCAGGCTGATGAGCGTCTGTGCGATGCGATCCTGCCCGAGAATGTCGGCGCCGGATTTCACGCGGACCGAAGTGGGCACCACCAACACCATTGACAGCTCAAGCAATTTTTCGGATTTCATTTCCGCGGGCGGTTTGGTGCCGAGCACAGTGACGCCGAGGTCGACATCGTTGGCTAGCAGCCATTGCTCTATTTCCGGCTGGATGCCCACGCGTAAGGCGGGGTGCAGGCCGGGGAATTCCTTGCGCGCGGCGTTCAGTAAATCCGGTAAGTGTTCGCGAAAGACCACGCTCGATGCGCCGATGCGAATGGTTTGGGCCACGCCGCCCCGGATTTTTTCGCCTGTTGAATTGAGGTTTTCAAAAAAGGGATGGATGAATTCATACAGCTCAACGCCGGCCGGAGTGAGATCGAAGGGGCGGCGTTGGAAGAGTGTGGTGCCGAGGTCGTTTTCTAATTGAATAACCTGCGCACTTACGGCTGGTTGTTGGATGCCGTATGGGATGTTGCGTACTGCGCCGGCAATACCTTGGTGCTTGGCCACGTAATGAAATAATTCGAGGTGATGGATATTCATAGTAGGGTGCGCGGAGGATGCAGCGGCGACAATTTTAAGTCAACGTGATGTGGCGTGCACGGGGCGTGCCGTTTTCGAATTCAACAATCGCCACGCTAGCAGATGCGCCTCCACGCGGGGTGGCGGGTGAGCCGGGGTTGAGATAAAGCACGCCGTCGAGCCGTTCATTACATGGCATATGCGTGTGACCAAAGATGACAATTTGTGGCTGCTCTTCCGTCAACAAGGCGAGCATCGTTTGCGAGCGTACAGGAAAATCCACGATGTGGTGAATGAGAAATTTGTTGCCGCCAAACTCGACGAGGCGCGTCTCGGGCAGGTCGATGGCAAAGTCGGTATTACCGCGCACAGCGGTGACCGGCGCGATGGCTTCCAGTTCGGTGATGATATCCACTGGCCCCACATCGCCCGCGTGCAGGATGTGATCTACTCCCGCCAGTGCATCGTGTACTGCGGCGGGCAGGGTGCCGTGGGTATCGGAAATGACGCCAAGCTTCACGGCGGAAGTGTGGGGAAAACTAAGGGAATGGCCAAGGCTGGGTTTTGGGAGTTGAGAATTAGGCATTCCTTAGGTATTGGGTTTTGGTCATTAAGATTTTTCGCGTGACCGATTTATTTGAAATTTTACACGAGGACGATGACTTGTTGGTTATTAACAAACCGGCGGGACTCGTTTGCCATCCCACGAAGGGCGATGAGCGGTCGAGCTTGGCGGGGCGGTTGCGATTGTATCGTGGCGCGGAGCAGTCGGTGCACTTGATCAATCGGTTGGATCGCGAAACTAGCGGTGTGGTGTGCGTGGGCAAAACAGATGAAGCGGCGCGCGAACTGCGCAAACTGTGGGAAAGCCGCGAAGTGGAGAAACAATACTGGGCCATCGTGCATGGTCATGTGGCGGAAAGCGAAGGCACTATCGATGCACCGCTCGGTGCGGACACTGCCAGTGAAGTGGCGGTGAAAGATTGCGTTCGCGATGATGGGCACTCCTCGCAGACGCGCTATTGGGCGCAATGGAAGTTCGAACGCGATGATCAAAAATTCACGTGGCTACGCGTGACACCGATCACCGGCCGCAAGCACCAGATCCGCATTCACCTCCAGCACCTCGGTCACGCAATTGTGGGCGACAAACTTTATGGGCTCGATGGATCGTGGTACTTGAAATTCGTGAAGGACGAACTTACCGAGGTCGATTGGCAGAAACTGGTACTGAAAAATCAAGCTCTCCACGCCCACACTCTTCGCTTTCATTGGCGCGGGCGCGACTGGGAATTCGTGGCCGAACCGGCGGATGAATTTGTGGACTTCATTGAAACCGTTAGCGAATCCGAAGAGGATGCGTATTGTGATTGAGCGTTTTGTCGGTGTTGACAATTACCCTCAAGGTGTTAGTTTCTCCACTCCAATGGCCCGTTCGTCTATCGGCTAGGACACGGCCCTCTCAAGGCTGAAAGAGGGGTTCGATTCCCCTACGGGCTACCATTTTGGAACAAGGAGTTACGGAACAGGAAACAGGCATGGCGCCAAAATATTTTCAGATTATTTTTAATCCCACCAGTGCGGCGGAGCTGGCGGGGATGCCAAAGGACTTGCAGTTGCAGATTCTGGGTGAGTTTCGTGGACTGCCGGAGGAAGTGCGTGCCAACGGTTTTTATGGTCGACTTGAGCATGGGGTAAAGAGCTTGCACCGTTATCGTGTGGGGAATTATCGCGTATATTTTGAATGCCACGAATTCGGCGTAGTGGTGCATCGGATTTTTTCGCGCAACACTCTGAAGGATTTCTTTTTTCGCAACGTGAAGATGACGCAGGATGAGGACGCTGCGCTGGCGGAGAATCCGGATTTTTGGGAAATGATTGACGAAGCTGCAAGTGTATCTCGCGAGGAAGCTTAGCTCTTTTCTTCACCCAGCTCGACATTCCAGTAGGCAACATCGATAAAGTGCTTCCAGCTTTCGTGCGTTTTTACGCCGAAACTCACCTGAATGAACGGCCGCCATTTCGGCTTGCGCGGTTTGGTGATTAAGTGCAAACCAGCCTCGCGCGGGGTACGGTTGCTCTTGTGCGTGTTGCAAGGGATGCAAGAGCACACGATGTTTTCCCAGTTGGTGGGGCCACCACGATCACGAGGGATCACATGGTCGAGGTTCAAATCACGCCGATCAAACCTCTCGCCGCAGTACTGGCAAATATTTTTATCACGTTCAAAAATATTGTGTCGCGTGAACTTCACTTGCTGTCGGGGAAAGCGATCGTAACCAAGTAGCAAAATTACACGCGGAATGCGTAGGCGAAAAGACACGGCTCCGATGGATTCAGAATGGGGCTCGGCTTCGGAGAAGTCCTGCCACTCGCCGAAGCTGAAAGTCTGAAACCCGTCGGCGTCATCATTATAAACCACCTGTGCGTGCCCGGTGAAGAGCAGGCCAACGGCGCGGCGCACAGAGCAGACGTTCACCGCCTGCCAAAGGCGGTTCAGCACGAGCACGGGCTGATTCAACGGGAAACTCATAACGACCAACGTTAGCAATTGGCGCCGACGAATGTCAACCGACACGCTCTTGAGCAATATGGAAAAGCTTGCTTTGCTCTGGCGAATTTGGCAGGGTGCCTGCCGATGAGGGGGTGGGGACTCAGTTTCATTTTTGGAATAATTCTGTCCGTACAGGCTTGGGCCGGAGGTTTGCCCAATGACGAATATCACACTGCTTATTCCTGTTACTCGGAAGGTCTCATTTTGGTTCAGACCGGTGCGAAAGAAAAAGCGTTGAGCAGCTTTGTTGATGCGCGCCGTAAACTGGAAGTGGTTTCCCGTCAACACGCGACGTGGAATCCCGAAGTGGTAAAAAGCCTGCTTAATAAAATCGATGCGGAAATAATTCCACTTGCACGCGCGCTTGGGATTACACCGGCGCAAATCATTGGTAATGCTCCGCCTAAAGTACCGGCCCAGCCAGTGCCCGTGCAGAACTGGGAAATCCGTTACGCAAAATTGCAGGAAGAAAAGCGCCTTACGGATCAAAATTTTATAAAGCTCCACGAGGCGAATCTGCTCGCCCAACGCAAGTGGGCTGACGCCGAAAAGCTGGCGGAAATGGCAAAAGAACAACTGCGCGAGGCCTTGGCCGCCAGGCCAAAGTCCGCCGACCCCAAGCTCTACGCCAAGGTGCAGGGTGAAAACGACAAGCTTCAAAGTGAAAAAGGCAAGCTGGATGCAGATTTGAAATACCTCCGCACTCAAGCCTTGCGCAGTGAAAAACTATACATTGAAGCATTGGGGGTGAATCACCGGCTCAAGGAAGAGATCACCCTTTTGCGTGCGAAGTACCACCCGAACTCATCGCCCGCCGATGATCGCGCCGCATTGCTCAAACGCATTCGTCAATTGGAAGCGGATAACGAACGTATGCGCAAACTGCTCACCAACCCAGCGCGAAAACCCTAACGACTGACCATGCGCATCACCGGCGGTCAATGGTTGGGCCGGACTCTTACCGTGCCGGCCGGACTTGGCGTGCGACCTACGCCTGACAAGATTCGCCAAGCCATCTTCAACAGCCTCGGACCTTGGATTCTTGATTGCAGCGTACTCGAACTCTTTGCCGGCACTGGCACGTTGAGTTTGGAATGCCTCAGTCGCGGCGCAGCCTCCGCGGTGTGTGTGGAAAAAAGTTCCAAACACGCCGGCTATATTCGGCGCAACACAAAAGCTTTGGAGACAAATATTGAAATCCGCGTGCAATGTGCGTTGCGATCGGTGAAGCAACTGGCTGAAGCAAACCGAACCTTTGATTTTATCTGCGCCGATCCGCCTTATGGCGACAAAACCGCGCCCGGAAAACGCTCCGAAAGTTGGGCACAAAAACTTTTGGATGAACCGGCGTTGGGGGAGGTTTTAAATCCCGAAGGCCGCCTGCTCATCGGCCACACCAAACGCGATGCCGTGGAAATTACTCCGCGGTGGGCCGACCAAAAAACGCTTAAGCACGGCGATACGTGGATTCGCATCCTTACCGTAAACGTGTGAGTGCCGCCACGGTTGCGATCATCGGGTAAAGCTTTTCAAAGTACCACAGCTTTGCGAAATAAAATCCGATGGGCGAGGGTTGCATCCATGCGCCCGATTCTACCTGTTCCACCAGCCATTGTGCGCCGCGGTCGCGGGCTTTTTCCAATGCGGCTTGCGCGTCAATGTCATTTTCGCTTACGCCTGCCAAGGCTTCGAGGGCGAGGGAGGTTTCCTCGATGGAGGGTTCCCCGCCTTTGAATCCACCCCATGCGCCATCGGCGCGTTGCAATGCGAGCAGGGCATTTTTGCCGCGTGTCACGCGCAGGGTACCACCAGGGAGGGCTTGTTGCACGGGTTCGTTTAGGGCGAGTAGGACTTTGGCTGTGCCGTAGGTCCAGTTGATTTCATCGGGTGCGTGCTGGCTGCCAAACCAAAGCGGCGCCCAGCCATCCATACACGTACCTTCGTTTTGGGCGAGGAAACGGGCGGCGCGCTGGAGGGCGTCATCAATGTTCGGTTGCAGTTCGGGTAATTCGTCGCGCCAGGCGAGCCATGCACGGAGGGTGTGCGCGGTGAGATCGGAGCTGGAGCGGTCGAAGGGCAGGTTGGTCCAGCCACGGCAAAACGTTGGAATGCCGCCATCGCGGTTTTGCAGATTGAGCAACCACGTGCAGCCTTGCCGAGCGGCTTCGCGAGTTGCATCGGTCACGTCACCGAGGTTTCTCAGTGCGATTAAAGCGCCGGGCGTATCGTCGGCATCGGGTACGCCACCCGGGAGAGGCGTCCACGCCCAACCGCCTGGCGCGGCAAGGGTGTATGGATGCTCCTCGCGATATTGCTGGGCTAGTAACCAATCGCGAATGGGTGCGGCTGCATCGGTAGGAAGTGCTTCGCCAAGTGCATTGACGGAAAGCGTGGTGACCCATGTGGCAAGGTTTGTATCGATGGGCCAACTCCCATCGGGCCGGGCGGAGGCTTTTAAGAACGCGACGCCTTTTTGTGTCACGGGATGATCGGCTAACCCGATGCTCGCGAGGCTCATAGTCACAAAACTGGTGAGTGGGGTGGCCTCGAGAAAGCCACCATTGGGCGGCTGGATTTTTTCCAAAATCCGCAGTGTTTTTTTACGCGTGAGATTGCGGAGCACGCGCGTGATGGGATTCCATGTGGGCCGATGATGATGACGACATTGGCCAATGGCGATGAGCGCGGGCAGCGCGTAGCTCACTACCGGCAGCCGGAGTGCGGCAAACCAACGCTGCGGCAGTGCGGCTAATTCAAAAGGCAGCGGCAGTACATCGCACCAATCCACTTTGCCCGCGAGGGCGCAATGGGTGAGAATGGGAACGGAAAACGTTCGGTCTTTGCCGTAACGCTGAATGATGGCAGGCGCGAGCATCTCCGGTGAGGTGCCGCCCGCGGCCTTTGTCAGCCAAGCATCAGCGGCGGCCACGGTGGCGGAGTACTCTTCAGGGGCTTTGTGGAATGCGGCCCAGCAAAGTGTGGTGGTGGAAATGTTGCTGATGGATTTCGTGGTGTCGCCCCAACCGCCATCGGTGTTGGCGTGGTCGACGAGCCAATCCAAGCCGCCCTTTATATAATGGGAATGGTCGTCACCAGTCTGGGTTTGCACCTGCTGCAGGGCCACCACAGCGGTGGCGGTGGCTAGGGCGCTGCTGGAGAGTTCGCCGGTCCAATGGCCTTCGGCATTGCGCTCAGCGAGCAGGGCGGCGCGCGCGGTTTGCAGGGCGGCCTCGAGTCTGGCGGGATCGAGGCTCACTGCTCAACGCCGTTGGAAGGTTTACGTTTTTCTTTGAAGAAAGTTTGGAGCAGGCTTCGGCAATCCGGTTCCATCACGCCGCCGGTGATGTCGCACGCGTGGTTGAGTGTGGGGAATTGTAGGAGATTCATCGCGCCACCGGCTGCGCCCCCCTTGGGATCGGCCGCGCCAAAGACGACGCGATCAATTCGGCAATGGACGAGCGCCCCGGCACACATGGGGCAGGGTTCCTTGGTAACGTAAAGAGTGCAGCCGGTGAGGCGCCAGTCACCCACTGCGGCCTCGCCGGCAGTGAGGGCGATCATCTCGGCATGGGCGGTGGCGTCTTTGAGCAGTTCCACCTGATTCCAGGCGCGGGCAATGACTGTGCCCTCGCGCACCACAACTGCTCCCACGGGAACTTCGTCCGCTTCGTAAGCTTTAACCGCCTGCCGGATGGCGTCTTGCATAAAATATTCGTCGGTCATTTGTTGGCAAGGGAAGACTGCAGGAGTGTCCAATGGTCGGGTTGGCTGTCGGCGCATTGGCAGTGGGCGACGAAGAAGGCACCTCGGTGTTGCCAGAAGAGGGGCCAGATTTGTTCGCGATCAGTGCCGGGGAGCGGGAGGGATTCGAGATCTTCGTGGGTGGCAAAATGGAACGTGCCTTCCTCGTGCTCTGGCGGCAACGCGGTGAGGCGTGGCTGGATTTCAAACAGGAACATCAGCCAATGAGCGTTACCCTGATAGCCGTGTTCGCTGATGACGCCGGTGAGGCGGAGGTCGTCGGGTGTGAGTTGCAGGCCGGTTTCTTCGTGGGCTTCACGAATGGCACAGGCGTGCGGGCTTTCTCCAGTTTCGGGTTTGAGCTTGCCGCCGGGCGGACTATAGCAGCCGCGGTTGGGCTCATGATTGCGCTGGATCAGCAGCACGCGCCCATCCTCGTGAAAGGCGTACAGCAACGTGGCAATCCGGTATGGCAACGGTGAAGGCAACGGCATACGTCAGTGAAGCAATGGGCAGGATGGTTTCCGAGTCATTTTTTTGCCGTCGTTGATTTTTTTGACAGGCAACCCTAGAGTGTCGCACGGAAAATTGATCGATTGAAAAACGGAGTTCAACAAATCAAAGATAAACTGCTGGCGATGGCGGTGTTGGCGGAGGATATGGTGGATCGAGCCGTGCACGCGTTGTTGGAAGGCAACGATGCCACGGCGCGACAGGTGCGGGAGGATGATGACCAACTGGATCGGTTGGAACAGGAGGTGGACGAGCTGGCGGTCAACCTACTAGCTGCGGCAAAGGAAACACAGGATCTGCGGGCGATAACGGTGGGCCTGAAAATTTCCAATGACCTCGAGCGAATTGGTGATGAGGCTGGCACAATTGCCAAGCGGGTACTGGCGCTCAATCATCGCGGTGGTTGGGAGCCGCCGTTGAAGGAGGAAATCACGGCGATGGGCGAACGCGCTTGCACGTTGTTGCGCGAGTGTGTGGATTCGTATGTGGCGGATGATGCCGGCAAGGCGCGGCAATTAATTCCACAGGATGACGAGCTGGATTTACTCAATCGATCGTACCAAAAAAAGATTGTTGAGATGATGCAAGTCGATCCTTCGGGCATTCCGGGCTATCTGGAGTTGGGCGAGATTGTGAAGCGACTCGAACGAATTGCCGACCATGCAATTAACATTGCCGAGGGGGTTGTTTTCATTGAGGACGCACCGCCCCGCTGTGAGTAACTTCCCCTTGGCCTTTTCGATAGCTGATGTAAAACCCGCCGCGACGTTCGAAACACAGCCCAGGTGAAAACCCTAATGACTGATTCAGCGAAACGACCGGTAGGCCAAACGGCTTATATTCACGGATAGTTTCATTCACGTTCCTCACTCACTTATCCCTCTCCATGAAAAACGAGAAACTCCAAACCCTTGCGAAAATATTTGGTGTTGTGGCCTGCCTTTACCTATTTTTAATCGGTATTGGCGGTATGGGCGCGTCATTTAAGGGAGAATTCAAAGACACAGCGGCTAGATTGCTGGAGGCTACTAGCTCGCCTATGGTGGGGTTGTTTATTGGCATCTTAGCAACCACCATCGTGCAAAGCTCCTCCACTACCACCAGCCTCATCGTGGGCTTAGTGGCAGCGGGCGCGGTGGATGTGGGGGGGGCCATCTTTATGGTGATGGGTGCCAACGTTGGTACTACAGTGACCGCTAAGATCGTATCCCTCGGGCACATCACACGGAAGTCAGAGTTTCGAAGGGCTTTTGCAGCATCTTCTGTGCACGACACATTTAACCTCATCACCGTGGCGCTTGTATTACCGCTGGAGTACAGCTTCCACTTTATCGAGCGTATGGCGCGTTATATGGGCAGTATGTTTATTGACGTGACAGGTGTGACTAAGCCGGAGAACTACCTCAAGAAAATCACCAAACCTGTAATTGAATGGCTGGGCAACACGCTGGACAGCGAGCTATGGCTACTGATTGTTTCGGTACTGATTACTTTCTTCATGCTATTTGCTATCGTTAAGCTGTTGCAAAGTCTCGTGCTCAAAAAACTGGAGTCGTTCTTTGATGCTTATTTGTTCCGCAACGCTGCCATTGCCTTCATAGTGGGTATGTGCCTCACGGTACTGGTGCAAAGTAGTTCCATTACCACCAGCCTCATTGTTCCACTCGCGGGCGCGGGAGTGTTACGGTTGCCGCAGATTTTCCCATTCACCATTGGTGCGAATATAGGAACCACCGTTACCGGACTGCTTGCCGCTCTGGCGGCTGCCAGTGCAGTTACGGTTTTACCCGGTGAACCTATGCCCAAGGAAGTGGTGGCCGGAGCCACAGTGGCGTTTGCGCACTTGCTTTTTAACTGCGCGGGCGCACTGATTTTCCTGCCCTTCAAGCCTATTCGTGATCTACCCGTCAAGTTTGCCGAGGGACTGGCTGAACTGTGCCTTCGCAATCGGGTTATTCCGGTTGTGTTTATTGTTTTGGTTTTCTATCTCATCCCAATCGGTGTGACGTGGAATACAATTGCTAAAGCATTCAAGAAGGGGCAAGCACCAGTGGAACAAACCTTGCCTAGCGGGATAGATGCCGATGCAAATGGCTCTAAACCCAAGGAGGGGAAAGCTATTCAAAAAGGGGAATAGATTCGCCAAGGTATCCTATAGCAATTAAACTCAAATAAATTATGTGGAAAGAAATCATCAGCGTCTTCAAAAAAGACAACCTATATCAACAAGCCTTTAACGAGGCGTGCGAGATGCTTGAGACCGACAGTAAAATGTACGCCGCCTCGGTGGAGTCGCTGCGCAATTCGGATACCGCCGAGATCGATCTGGACATTTATGGGCTCGACAAGGAGGTGAACAGATCAGAGCGCGATGTGCGCAAGAAGGTGATGAAGCATCTGATGCTCTCCGGTGATACGCAGCTTAACTCCGGCCTCGCGCTGGTGAGCGTAGTGATCGATATCGAGCGCATTGGCGATTACACTAAAAATATTTACGATCTCGCGCGTAGTCATCCCAAACGGCTGCAAGCGGGCAGCCTCGAGGGTAAATTGTGCGAAGTGGAAGCGCATATTGCCCGAGTGTTTGAGCACGCAGCCGAAGCGTTCAAGCAGGGTGATGAGGAGCTGGCCCGGCAGGTAATGGAAGAATACAAAGAAGAAGTCTCCACCGATTGTGATGACATGGCCGATGACATCATCACCGGCAAAGTTAGTGATCTCGAAGCACCAGAGGCCGCTGCAGTGGTGCTTTACGCGCGTTTCCTAAAGCGCATTGGCAGCCACTCCCGCAACATTGCCACCAGCATTGTCAACCCCTTCCACCGCATTGGGTATCAGGAAAAAAAGAGGAAAGAACCCGAGACCGAAATCATCTCTCCCGGAGAATAAATTTAAAAATCACCCTATGAAAAAACATCAAGGGGTCCTTGCGCTCGCATTCGGCTTGGTTGTCACTGGTGTAGCCACCGCTCAATCTTCAGAAAGCCTTCTGAAAAAGCTCGTGGAAAAAGGTGTCCTTACCGAAGCTGAAGCAGGAGAGCTACGCAAAGAGGCCAAAGGCGTAAATAGCATCAGGCCGAAGAGTTGGATTGATAGCATTACGTTCAAGGGCGATCTTCGACTCCGCTATGAGCAGAAGCATCAAGATTGGAATGATGGCGCCCAGTTATCTCGGCAGCGGATGCGTTATCGCTTTCGATACGGTGCCATTGCGGATTTAGAGAATGACATGAAGGTGGGTTTTCGTATTGCCAGCGGCAGCACTGATAATCCTGTTTCCACAAACCAATCATTTGATGATGCCGGTCACAATGATTCGCTCAATATCGATCAGGCTTACGCTCAGTGGGGCCGTGGAGGCTTCACTGTGATGGGCGGTAAAATGCCTGCACATGATAAGACTGGCTGGATGATTAATAAGGCGCTAATCGATAGCGACTACACACCCGAGGGACTGGAGGCGCATTATAATCTTAAGAATCTCCCCATTGGACTGCACGGTGGTTGGCATTCACTTAATGAATCCTCTAGCACAACTGACGATGAAGGCCTGCTTATTGGTCAACTTACCGCAGGGCATAAACTCAATGGAAACACAGATTTGAAGCTGGGTCTTGGAAGTTACTGGCTTTTTAATGCTGACCAAATCAAGGCGGACACCGTTGGATCTTCCGGTGTTGCGCACAAAGATTCTGCAGGTAACTCAGAGAGTGGCAACAAGGTGGTTTCCAACTTCAATCCGTACTTTCTTGATGCAGCTCTCACGTATAAGGGATGGGCGCGCCCGCTTAAGTTTTCCGCCATGTATCTTAATAACCCCGCTGCAGCGGCAAGCAGCGAGGACACGGGTTATAGCCTTGGAGTGAAATATGGCAGTGCCAAGAAGGCAGGAGAATGGGAGATTGGTTACGAATGGCGTCACCTAGAGCAGGACTCTGCCTGGGCCGGGCTCACCGATTCAGACTTCGGCGCATTCGGCGCGCGCAACGTTGCCGGCAACAACGGTAATAAATATTACAACGGCACCAACGTGGAAGGCAGCCTCATCAAAGGGCGTTACCAACTCTACGACAACGTGAAACTCGGCTTTGGCTGGGGCATCACCGATGCCATCAAAAACGACGTCAGCGGCACGGATAAAACCACCCACCGCTTTTCCTTCGACGTGATCTTTTCGTTCTAACGCCCCACGCAGAATAGCGCCCCATTGGTGCGAATGAAGAGCTGTCCGCTGGCAATGGCCACACTGGCGCGGGTGAGGTCATCGCCTTTTTCGCCGAGCATGGTGCGGTTCAGGATTTTGCCGTCCTTGGCATCGACTACGAAGACTTCGCCCGCGTGGCTTTGCAGGTAAATTTTGCCATCGGCTGCCGTGGGCGAAGTACGAACCAACGCGCGGCTTTCCAGGTTCACCTGCCAGTCAGCCTTGCCAGTTGCTGGGTTGACGCTGGAGAGCGTCTTATCGCGGCCCTCGCCGTACATCACATAAAATTTTCCTTGGTAAAACAGAGGGGTGCAAACATCACTTGAAATATCATCCGTGCGCCCAGCACTTTTCCATGCCAGTTCGCCTTCGCCTTTGGCGCCGGCTTTCACGGCGTACACAGGGCTTCCTTTGGGGGCGCAGGCAAGGATCACACCACCACCCGCGGCGGGCGAGGGCACCAGTCGCCAGTGGCCGATGCGGGATGGATTCCACGTGCCCCAGCGCCAGAGTTCTTTGCCGGTTTCGGGATTGTGCCCGGTGAGGCAGTCGCCACCTACGATGAGCAATTCCTCGCGGCCGTTGTGCGTGAAGGGCATCGGGGTGCTGAAGGCCTCGAGGCTTTCAGCCTTGGCGTTGGAAGGGCGGTTATGTTTCCAAAGTTGCTTGCCGGTTTTGGGATTGAGCGCGAGCAAATAGCTTTCGTTACCATTGGCCTTGCCGTGCCCGCGCACGCCGGTGTTGCGTTGGAGCACTTGCAGGTAAAGAACGTCATTATGCAGCAAAGGGCTGGTGCTGAAGGTCCATTGAAAGGCAAATCCGTTTTCTTCGGCTTGGATCTTTGTGGCCCAGAGTTTTTTGCCGTTAAGATCGAACGTCGCGAGGTCGCCGTTGCCGTAAAAGAAGGTCACCACTTCGCCATCCGTGGCGGGTGAGGGCGAGGCGTAGTTGCTGCGGTTATCGAGTTGATAGCCTTCGCCCACAACTTGGCGCCAAATTTCCTTACCCGTACGCCGGTCGAGACACAGCGCGAGCAATTCTTTCGCCTTGGGATCGGTGGAGGACACAAACACTTTGTCGCCTAAAATAATCGGCGTGGCCGCGCTCGGCCCGGGCATTGCGACCTTCCACGCGATGTTTTCGGTCTTGGAAAATTTCACCGGCAGTCCGGCTGCCACGGTGGAACCATTATGATTGGGCCCGCGCCAATTGGCCCAGTCGGCGGCGGCGGCGGAGAGGGTGAATGCGGCGAGAATGAGGATGAGTTTTTTAGTCATTGTTGTTTTGGTTAAAAATAAGACGTGGTAAATGAGTTACTGCTTCACAATCCATTCGGAAAAATGCGCGTAGGCCTTTTGGGCTGTGGCGGTCCAGCGCTCTTTTTGTTCCTTAGAGACCTGCGGGGGATAGCTTTCCAGCGCCGGTGCCTGGCTGGGGGCAATGTGAAAACGATAGTTGAGCTTCTGCACATCGCCCTTCTTCAAGTCCTTCTTGAAGAAGAAACCGAATCGGCCGTAGTCGCGCCAGGAAAGTTCCTCCACCGGCTGGTTGGGCGCATTGAACTGCGTAGCACTGTACCAGTTTTTGCCGATGGGAAACTGCAGGCGATTCCATTTCCATTCCTTGCTGAGAATCTTGCCGTTGCCGGCCTTCTTACCTTCCGGCTCCCACAAGTAGCTGGTGAACTTCGCCCATTTCGAGGCCACCTCGGTATGGGCGCGGAAATGGCAACCGGCATGCTGCAGATCCCCGCCCAGAGTCAGGTCACGGGCAGCGGTCAGCTCGGTATGGAAATCCACCTGAGTGCGGCCCGCATCATTCTGGGAGATGACGAGTGTGCGGGTTTCAGAGATAAGCAGGTCATCACTCTTACCCACTGTACCGGTGCGCCACTCAATATCAGCCACGATGGTGACCCCGCTCTCAGTTGCCTTGGTGCTTTTAATCTTTTTAACGCGCATGATCTCACCCTTGTGGATGTGCCACAGGTCAAACTGGCCGCCTGAAATAATGCGCCAACCGATGTAAATGCCGCGGTGGTGCGGGAATTTGCCTGTGTCCTTGCCATCGGGCCCAACGCCGGGGTTGGTCAAAAGCTCACCTTCCTTGCCGTACACGTGCAGGAAGGGTTTCTTCTGGCCCTCGCCAAATACGAAATGTGCGACCGGCTTGCCGTCCTTGGCTACCGCGAGCCCCTTGCCGGGGGCCTTGGGGTTGGCGGCGGGCTTGACGGACCACTCGGCTTGGGTGGAAAACGCGAGCAACAACGAAAGGGAGAGAATATGTTTCATGACCATTGGTTCCCGGCCATAATGAACCACAACGAATGAGGGTCAAGCCTGTGAATGGCACTTTTGCGGGAACATTAATTAGAATATGGACGGACGATACAAGGTGCCCGTAAAATGATGGCGTGAAAGCCATGATGATCAGCGTTGTATTCGTCTTGGCGATGGGCTGTGGGGAGGAGATTGGGCCGGAACCTTCAGACGTTGCTGCTCCTGTAAAACCAGCAGTCGCCGGGGATAAGCTATGGGAATTTGAAACGGGAGGTGATGTGTACTCCTCCCCCGCCATCGGTTCTGATGGCACGGTGTACGTTGGGTCAGAGGTCGACAAGCTCTATGCCATCAATGGCAATACTGGGGACAAGCTATGGGAATTTAAAACGGGAGCTCATGTGGAGTCCTCCCCTGTCATCGGATCTGATGGCACGGTTTATGTCGGATCAAAGGACAACAAGCTCTATGCCATCAAGACCGCCAGCAAAGGACTCGCCAAAAGCCCGTGGCCCATGCGTGGGCAAAACGCCCAACACACCGGCCGCGCACCCAAAAAGTAACAAGCATGCGCCCGTTGCCTTTCATCCTGCTTTTCGGCCTCACCTACGCGGTATCCGCGGAGGACAAGCCAAAGCTATGGAGTCTGGAACGGTTGACTGCACCCGCTGTGCCTCAAGAAGAAGATACATGGGCTCGCACGTCCATCGATGCCTTCATCCTCGCCAAGCTGCATGCCAAAAATCTCAAGCCCCAGCCTGAGGCTGACCGCTATACCTTGATCCGGCGCGTGACCCTCGGCCTCACCGGCCTGCCGCCCACAATAAATGAGATCAACCGGTTCATAGCCGATAAGGAACCCAAGGCCTACGAGCGACTGGTGGAGCGGTTGCTTGAAAAACCCGCATACGGCGAACGCTGGGGCCGGCATTGGCTCGATGTCGTGCGCTTTGGCGAAAGCAGCGGGCAGCTGACGGTGAACGATGATAAGCCGCGCTCCAACGCATGGCGCTTTCGCGATGCGGTAATTCGCGCGCTCAATGAGGACGTGCCCTTTGATCAATTTGTCCGGTTCCATTTTGTGCCGGATCAAAAAAACAAGGAGCTGGGCCAGTTCATTCATCTGGGCACACGTCTGCAGAATAATTCTAACCCGAATGACAAGCAGTTCCACCGGCTCGATGACATGGTGGCAACCACTGGCACGGCATTCCTCGGCATCAGCTTCGGTTGCGCCCGTTGCCACGATCATCCCGTCGACCCGATGACGACTGAGGAATATTATCAACTCACCGCCACGTTTTGGGATCAGGTGAAGGAAGCCCCGCAGGCATCCAGAAAACGAATTGCCATCGAAATCACTGAACCGCGTGTATTGCGCAAGGGCAGCTGGAGTTCGCCCGGAGCCAAGGTCAGCCCCGGTTTCCTCAAGGTGTTGTCGCGCAAGGAAGATTCTCATTGGCGTGGTTCGGCCAAAAACGAGCTGGCGGCACTGGGCAACTGGCTGACGGACACCGAACATGGTGCGGGTGAACTCTTGGCGCGCGTGATTGTGAACCGTCTCTGGCATCATCACTTTGGTCAGGGATTGGTGAAGACACCCAATGACTTTGGCAATCAAGGCACGCCTCCAACGCATCCGCGTCTCCTTGATTACCTTGCGCGCCGGCTCATCGAGGGCGGTTGGCGGCTCAAGCCCATTCACCGATTGATCGTCACTAGCGCCACATACCGCCAAGCGGCTACGGCCAACACCGCGCCATTGAAGATCGATGCCGACAACACTCTCCTCTGGC
Organism: Verrucomicrobiota bacterium; assembly: GCA_028343615.1. GTDB lineage: Bacteria > Verrucomicrobiota > Verrucomicrobiia > Limisphaerales > UBA1100 > JACNJL01. The sequence goes on along the minus strand of JAOLZA010000009.1, from coordinate 23,025 downwards.
ATTGGCGACCGAACCGACTGGAGGCGGAGGCCATTCGCGATTCGCTGCTCGCGGTGGCCGGTGTGTTGAAGCTGGAGATGTATGGCCCGAGCATCTCGATTGGGCACGCTCGAAAAGAGGTGAAAGACGAACCGAACAGCTGGCGGCGTTCCATTTATCTCCAAGCGCACCGTTCGGCCAAGCATCCCACGCTGAGCCTGTTTGATCCGCCGGACTACGCGCTCAGTGTTGGCGCGCGTACCACCGGCGCCACGCCCAATGGCGCGCTGTTTGCGCTGAACGCGCCACTGGTATGGGAGCTGGCCGGCCACATGGCCAAGCGTGTGCAGAGTGAGGCGGGCGATGATCTCGCCGCGCAGGTGCAGCGATTGTATTTGCTCGTATTCTCTCGGCCACCACGCACGGAGGAATTGGAGATTGGTCTGAAGCTCCTTGGCGCAAAGAATCCCGATGCGCTCCGGCACTATTGCCACTTGGTGCTGGGTCTGAACGAAATGATTTACGTGAACTGATGAACGACTCGTTGCACATCGATCGACGACAGTTCCTCGGGCAACTGAGCCTGGGCGGTTTGGCTTTGAATGAGATGCTGGCACTGGAGGCGCGTGGCGCAATGCCTCCGCGTCCGGCGCATCATCGGCCACGCGCGAAGAACGTGATTATGATGTTTATGTGCGGCGGGGCGAGTCATCTGGAAACATTCGATCACAAGCCGAAGCTTAAAGAGTGGGCCGGCAAAAAGGCCTCGGAGATTTTTACTGCGGATGATCTGAAGGGATTCAACCCGGAGAAGACGGTGGAGAAATGCCAGATCTTGCCGCCTGTGTTTGATTTCAAACAACACGGCCAATGCGGCGCGTGGGTGAGCGAAATATATCCGCAACTGGCGACGGTGGTGGACGAGATCACGTTTCTCAAAGGCGTCCATACGGATTCCGCGATCCATTCGGTGGGCGAAATTATCTGGCACACTGGCCATCAACTTGCCGGCTTCCCGAGCATGGGCTCGTGGGTGACCTACGGCCTCGGCAGCGACCGTGCCGATCTACCGGCGTACGTGGTCATGAAGGACGGTGTGAGCACGGCGGGCGATCAAGTGTTTCAACAAGGAATGTTGCCGGGACGCCACCAGGCGGCAGTGGCGCGCGTGACATCGGGAAAGACGCCCTTCCCTAATCTCAACCCGCGACCCGGCCAAAGCCTTGTGCAACGCCGCAAGTATCTCGACACGCTCAACCAACTCAACCGCCTGCACCGCGACCGGCATCCCACGCAGCCCGATCTCACCGGCCGCATCGAGGCCTACGAGATGGCCTTTCGCATGCAAAAAAGCGCCACGGAGGTGTTCGATCTGTCACGCGAGCCGAAGAGCATGCACGCACTTTATGGTGATAATCAGTTTTCCAAACACTGCCTCACTGCACGGCGCTTGGTGGAGAACGGCGTCCGGTTCGTGGAGATTCTCGATGGTGCCACCGGCCGCAAGTGGGACGCCCATGGCAACCGCGGTGGCCTCATCGGCAATCACCGCACCAACGCCGCCCGTACCGATCGAGGCATCACCGCGCTCATCACCGACCTCAAGGCCCGTGGTATGCTTGATGAAACGCTCATCGTGTGGGCTACCGAGTTTGGCCGCACGCCTTTTGAAGAAGCCAACCGTGAAGTGAAGATTGGGCGCGGACATCATCATCGCGGCTTCACGTTATGGATGGCCGGCGGCGGCCTGAGAGGCGGCCTAAGCTATGGAGGTACCGATGACCTTGGCATGAACGCCATTCATCACCCCGTGCACGTGCACGATATCCACGCGACGATTCTCCACCTCCTGGGCTTGAATCACCTGAAACTCACCTACCGTCACAACAGTCGCGACGTGCGGCTGACGGATGTGTTTGGGAATGTCATCCATGACATTGTGGAATGATAAAGTTGCAAAGATCATTGAAATCCCCCCCCTACTCGTGTTCACTTTTTAGCTATGGCAGGACATAGTAAATGGGCCAACATCAAACACACCAAGGCGCGCATGGATGCCAAGCGCAGCAAGGTGTTCGCAAAGATTGCGCGGGAAATCACGATTGCCGCGAAGTTGAACGGAGGCGATCCGGATATGAATCCTCGGCTGCGGTTGGCGGTGCTGAAGGGGCGCGGGGCGAATATGCCGGCGGACAATATCCAGAGGGCGATTGCGCGCGGCACGGGCGATGGCGAAGGGGCGAGTTTTGAAGAGTTGACCTATGAGATTTATGGCCCGCACGGCGCGGCGATTTTATGCGAGGTGAGTACGGACAACCGCAACCGCACGGCGTCTGAGATTCGCGCCATCCTCACGCGCAACGAGGGCAAGCTGGCTACGGCGGGGTCGGTCAGACGGTTGTTTCATCGCAAGGGCCAGATTATGATTGCGCGCGCCAACGCGGAGGAGGATGCGTTGATGGAGCTGGCTATGGAGGCTGGCGCGGAAGATTTCAAGGCAGAGGAGGAGGGCTACGAAATTCTCACTGCGCCGGCTGATTTCGAGGCGGTGCATAAAGCGGTGGAGACGGACGACATTGCCACGGAGTCGGCGGAACTTACGGCGTTGCCGGAATTGACGGTGCCGTTGGCTAGCGAATCAGAATTGGTCAAAGTAAACCGACTGGTTGATTTATTGGATGATCACGATGATGTTCAGGAAGTGTATTCCAACGCGGAGTTTGATGGCTAAGCCACCATCCGTTCGATGGCTTCGGGAAGGCTGGCTTGGGAGCGGCCGATGAGATCGTCGCGGTCGGCTTGGGTGAGATTCAGTTTTCCGGCCGCAGTGGCCACCACGGCTTCGAGCGCGCTTTGCGCGTAATCGGCCAAGCCTTGCCTTGGCGCAATGGAGAACACCGCCATCGTGAGGCCAAACACCACGGGATGATTGGCGCCCGCGCGGCCTTTGCGGGTGGCATCGAGGAAGCGTTGCACCACGCGTTCATCGCGGAGCGGTTGCAGGCGTTTGAGGTGGTCGGTGCCAAAACGTTGACTGGCTGGCGCGAGTTGCAGCCACTCCGGATGCGTGCCCGCGAGGGATTCATCAAGTGCGATGAGTTCCAGTGCCTCACCGCAAGCGGCGTGCCGATGGGCGGCGGCCACGGCGGGCAATTCTACCGGCTCGAGCAGGGTCACTCGGTAGCATTCGAGCAGCACGGAAAGTTCCAGCACCGTGCCCACGCGGGCAGTGCCGAGCGCGGCGGCGATGGTGTCTACACACAGCACACCCTCCATCGCATCGAGCTGCGCGGCGTAGGGATGCTGCCCACCAGCTGGAAGTGTGTCGGTGTCCAATACTGTCTGCACCCCCTTATTTTGCCGAAAACCAGGCCAATTGTAAATAAAACGGCCCGTGGGATTGAGGTTGATTCATCGTTTTGGCGCTGCTACCGTTGCCCATCGCAAAGCGTCCCGTTCGATTGGGACAAGATAATGCAAACATTTGAAGCGCAACAACGGTGTGATCGATAGCCAGCTTCGGCTGGGTTTGCCACTTTGCTTTGAGTAACCCAAGGATTTTTTAATATGCCAGAACAAATCATTGACCAAGAAATTCCGGCCGTCGCGCAAACCGGCGACAAGCCGAAGTATCCCGGCTTCGCCGTCACCTGCAACGGCAACCAATTGGTGACTGAATGGGTGGAAACCCGCGTCACCGAGGGCGGTGTGTTTTATCCCATCACGCCTTCGACTGAAGGCGGTGAAATTTATCAACAAGCTTTCGCGCAGGGCGCGTTGGATGTTTGGGGCAATCAAAAGCTAGCCATCGAGTGCGAAGGCGAACACGCAGCTCAAGGCGGAGCCACCGCGGTGGCAGTCACAGGCAAGCGCACGGTGAATTTCACTTCCGGCCAGGGCATCGTGTATGCGATGGAGCAGTATTACCACGCGCCCGGTAAACTCTCCACGATGGTAGTGGAAGTCGGTGCACGCGCGCTCACCAAACACGCTCTCAATGTCCACTGCGGCCACGATGATTTTTATGCCGCGCTCGATACCGGCTGGACGATGCTTATGGGGCGCGACGCCCAACAAGCCGCCGATCAAGCGATCATCTTGCGCAAGTGCAACGAGCTGACGCTCAACCCCGGAATGAATATCCAGGACGGAATGCTCACCACGCATTCCGAGCGCACGTATCGTGCGCCGGAAGCGGATTTGTTGCGTGAATATTTGGGCGCGCCCGATGAAATTATCGATTGCCCCACTCCCGCCCAGCGCGAACTCTTTGGCCCCACGCGCCGTCGCGTGCCGGAGATGATGGATCTCAAAAACCCCGTACTGCTAGGCCCCGTTCAAAATCAGGAGCATCATATGAACGGCTGCATCGCGCGCCGCGATAATTTCAACGAGCCCATCCTCGGCATGCTTGAGCAATGCTACGAGGAATTTGCCCAACTCACAGGTAGACGTTACGGACTCATTTCGGAATATTGCACTGAGGATGCGGACACTGTGTTTGTGTCGCTCGGTTGCGCGGCGGAAAATGTGGAGTGCGCCTGCGATTATCTGCGTGAACAGCGCAATGCGAAAGTCGGCTCCATTCATATCAACGTCATCCGTCCTTTCCCCGAGGCAGCGGTGATCAATGCATTACGCGGCAAGAAAAACGTAATCGTCATCGAGCGCACGGACGAGGCGTTGGCCGGCGACAATCCGCTGGGTCGTGACCTTCGCACCGCGCTTTCCAAGGGCTTGGAGAGTGGTAAACACGGCGGCGATTTGCCCTCGCTCACGGATGCCGAAATGCCCCGTATATTCCGTGGCAGCTACGGCATGGGTTCACGCGATTTCCGGCCCGAACATTCTCTGGGCGCGTACGAATTTGCCACTGGCCAAACCAAACGCAAAGACGGTCGCAGTGCCGAAGACGGCGAATCCTATTTCACCCTCGGCATCGACCACCCTTACAGTGTCATTTCAAAAGACACCCCTTCGCTGCTGCCTAATGGTGCAATCGCGGTGCGGTTCCATTCCATCGGCGGTTGGGGAATGATTACCACCGGTAAAAACCTCGGCGAGATTGTTGGCAAATTCGGTCAAACCATTTCCGAGCGCAACCCGAGCTACGATGACCTCGGCCAACTCGAAGATAAGCTCTTCATCATGGCCAACCCCAAGTATGGCTCGGAGAAAAAAGGCGCGCCCACCAATTATTTTCTGACCGTCGCGCCTGAGCGTATTCTGGTGAACTGCGAGCTCAACCATGTGGATGTGGTGCTTTGTTGCGACCCTAAAGCCTTCACACACTGCAACCCGCTTGAGGGCCTTAACAAAGGCGGTAGCCTTGTTTGGGAATCGAGCGAATCGCCCGAGACCGCGTGGCAGCGCATCCCCGCCCATCATCGCGCCTTTATTAAAGAGAACAACATTCGCGTGTTCATTCTACCTGGTTTCGATATTGCCCGTGATGCTACCAGCCGCGCGGATCTCCAGCTGCGTATGCAGGGTAACTCCTTCCTCGGCGCTTTTTTTCGCGTCTCCAGTTTCCTCAAGGATCACAACATCGACGAGGAGGAGTACCACCAAATCGTGCACGATCAGTATGAGAAAAAATTCGGCCGCTTCGGTAAGGCAGTCGTGGAGTCGAATATGAAAGTGATGCTCGGTGGCTTCGAGCGCGTGGTGGAAATCCAGCACGGCGAAATTGAAGACGCCGACACCTCGAGCATGCGCAACCCGATGCTCGCCCCACACACTGCGTCCGATATCGAAATGCCCGGCACCGCCGGCTGCGACTCCAGCGGCTGCCCCAGCTGCGCCATGCCCGAAGAACAGGAACGCGCGCCGTTTCAGACGATGGAAAAATTTGACTCCGAGTTCCGCAACGAACTGGGTTACCACCAACCCGCCGGTGCCTTTGCCAGCGTGGGCGTGATGGGTTCGGGCAGTGGCGCCACGCAGAGTAAATATGTGGCTCGCCGAGAGACGCCGGTTTACATCGCGGAGAATTGCACCCAATGCATGGAGTGTATTACTGCTTGCCCAGATACAGCCCTCCCTAATACCGCTCAGGATGTTAGCACGGTTTTGGTCACCGCAATCCGAAATTATGTGGGGGATAAGGACGCCCAAAAGACACTGCTCAACGAGGTGAAGGGGCTCGACGACCGCTGTCGCGCTCGTATGAACGAGAACGTCGCCAGCAAGGGCAAAGAGCCATTCAAAGATATTTTGAGGTCGGAAGTAGATCAGCTGACTACTATTGCTGAGGCGGCGAGAGCGGAGTTCATGACCATTATTGATAAACTGCCATTAGCATATAATGATGTAACTGCAATTTATCGCAGCGTGGAGAAGAAGAGCCCTGGTAATGGCGGCCTTTTTTCGATTTTCGTTTCCGATCTCTGCAAGGGCTGTGGCGAGTGCGTGCAGGTTTGTGGTGATCACGACGCGCTGCGCATGGTTTCAGAAACGCCCGATCTCAATGCGGAACTGACAACTGCGCAGGTTTTCAGCCGATTACTGCCTGACACCAGCCAAAAATTCCTCGGACTGTATAACGACGACACGCCCGAGGCATCGCGCGAGGCGGCGCTGCGAAATCATTTGATGGTGCGGCGCAATTACGAGGCGCTCGTTAGCGGCGATGGTGCGTGCGCCGGTTGCGGTGAGAAGAGCGTTCTGCGCGCGGTGGCTTCCGTCACTGAGGCGTATATGCGGCCGATGTATCACAAGAAAGCCGCGCGCCTGCGCGAGAAGGCTAACGAGCTGGAATCTAACGGCGCGGCCAACCTCGCGGCACTCAAGGAACGTAGCGAGGAGGAGTATAATTTTTATAAACGCAGCATCGCACACGTGGTGATGGGGCTCGGTGGCGAGAATGACGCTGACACCGATCACCGCCTCGAAGCGCACGGCGAGATTGCCGATGCCGAACTCATCGACGCGCTTATTGCCGTGCTGCGCCAGGATGCTTTCAACCACCGCGACATCCAAGCCATTGACGGTCGCCACGCCAATGGCATGAGCGTGATGTATATGGGCGCCCACACTGGTTGCAACACGGTGTACGGCTCCACGCCGCCGAGTAATCCCCACCCATATCCGTGGATGAATTCACTGTTCCAAGATGGCACCACCATCAGCTGGCTGTTTGGCGAATCGTCAATGCTCAACCACGCGCGGCGTTCGGTGGCGCCCGAGCGTTTGGCCACCGCGCTGCTCGAGCGCGAGGATGGCGTGAGCAGCGAGCGTGAATATTTTGAGCTTACCCACCTCGATGACACGCAGATGACCGATCAGGAAGTGCGCGAGATGCCCAAGGTATGGGCCATCGGTGGTGACGGCGCGATGGGCGATATTGGTTTCCAAAATGTTTCCAAAGTGGTTTTGCAAAACAAACCCAACGTGTTGATGCTGATGCTTGACACGCAGGTGTACTCCAACACCGGCGGCCAAAATAGTGATAGCTCGAATATGCTTGGTGGTTACGACATGAACCAATTTGGTGACGCATCCCAAGGAAAACTCATCGAGAAGAAAAGTGTTGCAGAAACCTTCACTGCTGGCCATGGCTCTCCTTACGTCGCTCAGGTTTCGATGGCAAACTCCGCAAAGCTTTATAAAGCCATGCTCGACGGTCTCGAGTATCGCGGCACCGCTTTTTACCAATGCTATACCACCTGCCAGCCCGAACACGGGGTGGCGGACAATATGAGTGCAGATCAAGCTCGCATGATTCGCGATAGCCGTGGAATGCCGGAATTTATTTATAACCCGCGGGCGGGCGAGACATTGCAGGAAGGCTTCGAGCTTAAGGGTAATCCTTCAATCAAACGCGACTGGTGGGAATCTAAATTCCCTTCCACCGGTGACAAATACAACTATACTGTCGCCCACTGGGCTATCACAGAGGCGCGCTTCCGTCAGCACCTCAAGGAAATCCCAGAGGCGCAAGCCGGCGAGTTTATTCATATGGACAACATGCTTACGGTCATCACGCAGCAGGATGTTATTTATCGACGCGTGTTTGATGAAACCCACCGCGCTTACGTCCCCGATTGGGGCGTCTACTTCAAAGCTGAGGTGAACGGGAAAATGAAATATTACATCGTAAGCCGCCAGATGGTGCTCTTCCACATCGAGCGCCGGAAATCATGGCGCATGCTCCAAAGTCGCGCCGGCATCGTGAACGCCGATTACTTAGCCCAGAAAGTCCTAGTGGAAAAATGCGACAAAGGCGAGCTCACCCGTGACGATTTCCTCGAACGCGGCTGGAAACTTCTTAACGAACAAATCGCCAACGCCGCAGGAAACTAAAAGTGCTGTTGGCATCTTGCCAGCAGAAGCTACTACAATAATCCGCGTAAATCCTCCGGCGTCAGTCGCCGTGGGTTATTCGCCAACCGCTCCACATTCACCGTGGCGCAAATGCGTTTCACTTGCGCGGCCTTCGTGATGCCCGCTTCCGCCAAATTCGTTGGGCACCCAATCGCCTTCACCAACCCGTTAAATCGCCCCGCTGCCTCCGCCGCATCACACGCGCCCATTGCCGAATAAATCATCATCATCCGTTCCCGAACCGCTACTGAGCCGCGCGAATCGAGGCAATTGGATTCGCTCACTTCACCGTTAAACTCTAATGCCGCCGCCAACGTCAAAGCCACCGCCGCGCCGTGCGGCAAACCGTGTGCGGAAGTAATCGTGTATGACAACGCGTGCGGTACGGTCGTCTTGGTAAGGTTGATTGCTTGCCCCGCGAGATGCGCCGCGCGCGCCATCGCATCGCGCACAGTGGGAGTTGGCGCATTTACGGCTGCTTCCAAATTTTCCCATGCCAAGCCCATAGCCTCCCGCGCGAATGGCAGCGACGTTTCATTCGCGCCAATTGCCCAAATCGATTCAATCGCCTGGCACAACGCATCCAACCCCGACTGCGCCGTGAGCATTGGCGGCGAACTCGCCGTAAGCGTGCCGTCCACCACCGCCACCGAAGGCCGTATCAGCGGATGCGCCACGGAATGTTTGTGGCCATCCACATAGACCACCGCAAAATGCGTCGCCTCACTGCCCGTGCCCGCTGTGGTTGGTACCGCGATGAGTGGCAACGGTGTTTGAGGCGATTCCCAAACACCATGCAGAATTTCCTCTTTGCCCGCGTTTTGCGCGGTTAGCCAATTGGCCAGCTTCGCCACATCCATTGCCGTGCCGCCGCCCACGGCGAGAATAGTTTCCGCTTTGCTTTTGCGAAGAGCCGCCGCGCATGCTTCCACTTCATTCACTTTTGGATTGGGTTCGAATGAATCGAAAATTTCAACAGTTCGATCAGCAAGCAATGGTCGCAGAATCGCCTCCGCGCCACTGGCAGCGTACGCCACGGAATCGGCCACCAGAAAAATGGATTGGCCGCTGAGCACGGATTGCGCTTCGCTCAACGCAGAAAAGTGCACTTGGTCATTCATCTTTTAGTTGAGCTTGGCTCGCAGTTGTGGCGAGTCGAACACCTCAGGATTCAAAACCATCTTCGGCCGTTCGCCGCGCATCAAGTCCACGATCGCTTTCGCACAGGCGGCGCTTACTTTCCGGCCCGTCTCATTTGAAAACGCGGCTTGATGCGGCGCGAGTAAAAGGTTTTTCGCCATGCGAAAGGGATGCTCTTTCGGTAAAGGCTCTTCCACAAACGCGTCCACTGCCGCGCCCGCGATGCTACTGTCATCCAGTGCCTTCGCCAATGCCACTTCATCCACCAGCGCGCCTCGGCCGGTGTTGATTAGATAAGCGTCCGGCTTCATCAAATTCAATTGTGCCTTGCCAATGAGCCCTTTTGTCTCCGGTGTCACCGCCGCGTGCAGTGAAACAAAATCACTTTGCGCGAGCAGTGATTCAAGCGGCATAAATTCCGCACCTAATTTTTTGGCGGCATCGTTTGGAGCAGGGTCATACGCCAACACGCGCAGATTGAAACCCGCCGCCCGCCGTGCCACCGCCGTGCCAATGCGGCCGCAGCCGATGATGCCAAGCGTTTTGCCATGTACATCGTGTCCACATTCCGGTTTCCATTCCCCAGTGATCATCGAAGCGTGCGCAGTGTGGATGCGGCGCGCGATGCCAAGTAGTAACGCGAAGGTGTAATCCGCGACCGCCTCATCGAGCATTCCGGGCGTGTAAGCAATCACGATGCCGTGTGCCGTGGCAGCGTCCACATCAATTCGCTCAAAACCTACCCCCCACCGGGAAATGATTCGCAATTCAGCCGTCTCCGAACTGGCCAATAATTCGGCCGAAAATTCATCTGCCCCCGCATAAACCGCCTGAATTCCTGGCAGTAACCGTTTTAAATCCCCCGCTGATTGCGCACGAAAGGGTTCAGCAAAGGTGACTTCACAGAGGTTTTTGCGCAAAAAATCGGCAGACGCAGCACCAACTCCCCCAATCGTGCTAGGTGTGGCTAGGATGTTCCAAGACATAGCTTCGGCCGTCAGTATAGCGTGTGTGATTGCGGGTGGAAAGGATGGGTGTTGCGAATGCAATTTAGAATTATTCTAAATACTATTGACGCCATACGGGTTGTCGGCGATGATCGTTTTACCATGAAGGACGTCAAAGCACGTACAGTCTTTGTTCCGCCCCGCCGCGATCGCGGGGCGGTGAGCCGTTGCATCGTCGAATCGGGGCTGCGGCCCACAGCTCAGCGCGAGGTGGTTTACGGGGTATTGCTAGATAAATTGGATCACCCCACGGCGGACGAAGTGTTTCTGCACGCCAAACAGGAGAAGCCGGATATTTCGATGGCCACGGTTTACAATTGCCTCGATGCGTTGGTGAAACATCATCTCGTGAAGCAGGTGAACCTCGACCGCGCGGCCACGCGCTATTGCCCGAATATGCACGAGCACGCGCATTTCCAATGTGAAGACTGCGGCGGGATTTCTGATTTTGAAGGCAAACCCAAGCTGCGCCAAAGCGGGTTCAAAGTGCCACGTGGTTTTAAGGTGACGCATTCTGAAATCTCGATGCGCGGCGTGTGTCCGGATTGTGCCGGAAAGGGAAAACTAAAATGAGCGCAGACACTGAAACCATCGATCGCTTTGTGGCGCAGGAATATAAGTGGGGTTTCTATACTGACATCGAAGCTGACACGCTGCCGCCCGGACTTGACGAAGATGTTGTGCGCCATATCTCCACCAAGAAAAACGAGCCGGAGTGGCTGCTCGAATGGCGACTCAAAGCCTTTCGCCATTGGGAGACAATGAAAGAGCCGCACTGGCCGCAGGTGAAGTACGACACCATTGATTATCAGGCGGTCAGCTACTACTCCTCGCCGGGCGCGAAGGACAAGGACCGCCCAAAGAGCCTCGATGAGGTGGATCCTAAGTTGTTGGAAACCTATGAAAAACTCGGCGTGCCCTTGCACGAGCGTGAGCGGCTTGCGGGCGTGGCGGTGGATGCGGTGTTCGACAGCATCTCCGTTGGCACCACGCATAAGGAGGAACTTGCCAAGCATGGCGTGATTTTCTGTTCGTTCTCAGAGGCGGTGCAGGAGTATCCGGAGCTCATCAAAAAATATCTGGGCACGGTGGTGCCGTACACGGACAATTTTTTTGCCACGCTTAATTCGGCGGTGTTCAGCGATGGCTCGTTTGTTTACATCCCAAAAGGGGTGCGGTGCCCGTTGGAGTTGAGTACGTATTTTAGAATTAATGCCGCCGAAACAGGTCAGTTTGAGCGCACGCTCATTATCGCTGATGAGGGCAGTCACGTGAGTTATCTCGAAGGCTGCACCGCACCGATGCGTGATGAAAATCAACTGCATGCCGCGGTGGTCGAACTCGTAGCGCTTGGCGATGCAGAGATTAAATATTCGACTGTGCAAAACTGGTACCCCGGTGATGAAGACGGCAACGGCGGCATTTACAATTTCGTGACCAAACGCGGCATCTGCAAAGGCGCGCGCTCGAAAATTTGCTGGACGCAGGTGGAGACCGGCTCAGCGATCACATGGAAATACCCTAGTGTTATTTTGCGAGGCGATGACTCCGTAGGTGAGTTCTACTCCGTGGCCCTCGCCAACCTCGCGCAACAGGCGGACACCGGCACCAAGATGATTCATCTCGGCAAGAATACCCGTAGCACCGTCATCAGCAAAGGCATCTCTGCTGGCAAAGGCCAGAACAGCTATCGTGGTCTCGTGCAGATGGGTAAGAACGCCACAAACGCCCGTAACTATACGCAGTGTGATTCGTTGCTCATCGGAAGCCGCTGCGGCGCCCATACGTTTCCATACATCGAGGTGAAAAACCCATCGGCCCAAGTCGAGCACGAGGCCACCACATCGAAAATTGGCGAGGACCAGATTTTTTACTGCAACGCCCGCGGTATTGAAACACAGGACGCGGTGAATATGATTGTGAACGGATTTTGCAAAGAAGTCTTTCGCGAACTTCCAATGGAATTCGCAATGGAAGCTCAGGCGCTAATGGACGTGAGCCTCGAAGGCAGCGTGGGATAGGAATATGAAAATGTTAGAAATTAAAAATCTAAAGGCCGGCGTGGAGGGCAAGGAAATTCTCAAGGGGATCGACTTGACCATTAACGCCGGTGAAGTGCACGCGATTATGGGGCCCAATGGCAGTGGTAAGAGTACCCTTGCGCAGGTGTTGGCCGGTCGCGATGCGTTTGATGTGGGCGAGGGTTCCGTGACGTTCAATGGGCAGGATTTGCTGGAACTCGCACCCGAGGTGCGCGTGCGCGAGGGGTTGTTTTTGGCGTTTCAATATCCGGTGGAAATTCCCGGTGTGAACACGACTTACTTTTTGCGTGCGGCGGTGAATGCTGTGCGCGAGCATCACGGAGAGGCGGCGCTTAACGCGGTGGATTTTCTGAAGCTAATGCGTCAGAAAATTAATTTGCTGGAATTAGACGAATCTTTACTCAAACGTTCCGTGAACGAAGGGTTTTCCGGTGGCGAAAAGAAGCGCGCTGAAATTTTGCAAATGGCGCTGCTCAATCCTGCAATGGCCGTTCTGGATGAAACCGATTCAGGTTTGGATATTGACGCGCTGAAGGTCGTGGCCAATGGCGTGAACACGCTCAAGCGCGCCGATAACGCGCAACTTATCATCACGCACTACCAGCGTTTACTTGATTATATTGTGCCCGATTTTGTGCACGTGCTGTACGACGGCCGCATTGTGAAATCTGGTGGCAAGGAATTGGCGCTGGAGCTCGAGGAAAAAGGCTACGACTGGATTACCAGCGGAGAACTCCAAACTGCCTAATGGTTGCCCCCGCCAACAACGCTGTGGACCGCTTGCTGGCCGCTCTGCCGAAGAGGGGCGACGGCGGCGCGCGCTTCGCGGAGCTTGGGTTCCCCACCACGCGCGATGAGGATTGGCGTTTTACCAGCGTCGCGCCGATCGCGGAACTGGAATTCACCGCGGCGACGGGTGATGCGGCTGCGAATTTAGAGGCCAGTGTTTTTTCGGAAATTGATGGCCCGCAGCTTGTGTTTGTGAATGGTCATTATTCTAGTGAGCTTTCAGATCTAGACGAACTGCCGGACGGGGTGGAGATTAGCAATCTTGCGGCGGCGGTATTTAAACCGTGCGAAGCGGATGACGCATTTGGCGCATTGAATGCCGCGAGTTTTACTGATGGCGCGAGGGTGTGCGTGGCGGAGGGCGTGTGTTTTAAAACACCCATTCGCATTTATTATTTAAGCACCGGCGGTGATGGTGCGACGGCGAATATTCGCAATCACATCACTCTCGGCCCGAACAGCAAGGCGACCATTCTTGAAAGCTGGACAGGCGCGGATTCCGCGTATTTTAATAATGCAATCACCGAATTGAGCGCCGGCGACAATGCGCATCTGGAGCACGTGAAGTTTCAGAACGAAAGCCCGGCTGCGTTCCACGTGGCCGGTTTGCACGCCACGATGGGCCGCGACTGTCGCGTGGCGCATCACTCAATCGCCCTCGGCGGCCGGATCGCACGCAATAATATCCGCGCGCGGTTAGACGGCACTGGCATTGAGGCGATGCTGAATGGTTTGTATCTGCCGCACGGCAAACAGCTTATAGATCATCATATGGTGGTGGATCACCTTCAGCCCCACTGCGAAAGCCATGAATATTTTAACGGCATTCTTGATGATCACGCTCGCGCGGTGTTTCACGGGCGCATTCACGTTCACAAAGGTGCGGACAAGACGGACGCAAAGCAGACAAATAAAAACCTATTACTCTCCGATAACGCGACGGTGAACACCAAGCCGCAACTGGAAATTTACGCGGATGACGTAAAGTGCACGCACGGCGCGACGATTGGCCAAATGAATGCTGAGCAGATCTTTTATCTGCGCGCGCGCGGGCTTGATGAAGATGCAGCGCATCGAATGATTATGCACGCCTTTGCCGGCGAAATCATCGCACGCATTGGCTGCGAGCCGGCCCGCGAGGAATTGGACCGGTTGGTGTGGGATCGTTTGGAGGATAAATGAGTGTTACCCTCAACAGCATCGATGAATTAGCTGACAATTTTGAGTTGCTCGGTGATTGGGAATCACGCTTTGGTTATCTTATCGATCTCGGCAAGGAATTGCCACCGATGGACGCCGCTGATCAATCAGAAGTCAATCGCGTGCATGGTTGCCAAGCGCAGGTGTGGATGAAACTGCGGCCCGAAGCCGCTGGTCGCATCACCATCGTGGCCGACAGTGATGCGTTTATCGTGAAGGGGCTCATCGCGGTGTTGCTCATCATTTACTCGGGAAAAACCGCGAAGGAAATTTTGGCCATCGATTGCCAAGTGCTGCTCGATCAACTGCAGCTTGCCGCGCATCTCAGCCCCACGCGCAAGAACGGACTATTCGCGATGGTGCAGCGCGTTCGCGAACTCGCCCAAGCAATTCAGGTGGAGGCAACGGAATGATGGGCCAAGCCGAAACGGTGGCGATCGAGCGCGATGTGGAAGCGTCGGTGGTCCCCTCGGGGACGCGCGTCACGCTGCAAAAAGGTGAGACGGCGACGCTCACCCAATCGCTCGGTGGCACGTTCACCGTGGTGGTGAATGGCAATATGTTTCGGATTGATGGCAAGGATGCCGCCGCCATCGGGCAGGAAGTGCAAAGTACGTCCGTCAAAAAAGCTGAGACAGCTGAGGATTTGGAGAAACAAGTTTGGGAGCAAATGAAAACCTGCTATGATCCGGAGATTCCCGTGAACATAGTTGACCTAGGCCTCATTTACGACTGCCATCTTGAGGGCTTGAAAGACGGCGGCCACAAGGCGAGTGTGAAAATGACGCTCACCGCCCCCGGATGTGGAATGGGCCCGACGATTCAAGCCGACGTGGAAAATAAGATTCTTTGTGTCGAAACGGTCAACGAAGTGGCCGTGGAACTCGTTTGGGAACCGCAATGGACCCGCGAGATGATGACTGAAGCCGCGCGGCTCGAACTGGGGATGATGTGATGAGCGTCGCCACGACTATTGCCAGCGTGAACGAAATCGCCGAGGGCAAGGGTAAAGCCTTCGAACTCGGTGAAAAACGTATCGCGATTTTCAATGTGGCCGGAAAATTTCACGCCATTGACGATGAATGTCCGCACGCGGGTGCGTCGTTGTCAGAGGGTTATCTCGAGGGTGGCAACATCGGCTGCCCGTGGCACTATGCGGAGTTCGAGCTGGCCACCGGCAGACATTTGCATGCGCCCGCGACTTGCGGCGTGACGGTTTATCCAGTGCAAATTGAGGATGGCCAAATTAAGTTGGAGGTCGAATGAGCGCAATCTCCGATGGCATTCGCGACGATTTCCCCGCACTCACGCAGGAAATTAACGGCCATCCATTAGTGTATTTCGACAACGCCGCTACCACGCAAAAGCCTCGCGCGGTGCTCGATGCAATTCAGAATTATTATGAGCACGACAACGCCAACGTGCATCGCGGCATCCACGAGCTGAGCAATCGCGCCACCGCCGCTTACGAGGGCACGCGCGATCGTGTGGCGCAGTTCATCAACGCGCCCGTTCACGAGGACATTATTTTCACACGCGGCACCACGGAAGCAATCAATCTTGTCGCCGCCACTTGGGGCACAGTCAATCTTGGTGCGGGCGATGTGATTTTGCTCACGGAACTCGAGCACCACAGCAATCTTGTCCCGTGGCAACTGCTTGCTCAACGCACTGGTGCGAAGTTGCGGTTCATCCCCGTCACTGGCGATGAAGGCACGCTTGACCTCAGTGACTTCGACGGGCAGCTCGAAGGGGCAAAACTTGTTTCGCTTACACACATTTCTAATGCGCTCGGTACCATCAATCCCGTGGCCGAAATCTGCGCCCAAGCCAAAGCTGCCGGCGCAGTGACGCTCGTCGATGCCGCTCAATCCGCCGGTCATATGCCGCTGGATGTGCAGGCGCTTGGTTGCGATTTCCTTGCCCTTTCCGGTCATAAACTCTGTGGGCCTACAGGCATCGGCGCATTGTTTGCGCGGCGTGAATTGCAGGAAGCGATGCCGCCTTACCAAGGCGGTGGCGAAATGATTTCCAAAGTTGAGTTTCATAAATCGGAATTTAATGTGCCTCCGCATAAATTCGAAGCCGGCACACCCAACGTCGCCGGCGCGGCAGGGCTCCACGCGGCACTCGACTACCTCGACGCTATTGGCCTCGACGCCATCCATGCACACGATACCGAATTGGCCCATTACGCAAAAGAGCGGCTAAGCGGATTCGAGGGCGTTCGCATTTTCGGACCAACAGAAGACCGCGGCGGTTTGGTGAGCTTTATTTTTGAGAACGTCCACGCGTTGGATCTCGCCACGCTCGCCGATCAGCAGGGCGTGGCCATCCGTATTGGCCATCACTGTACGCAACCGTTGCACGAAAAGCTCGGTGTGCCCGCGACTGCCCGCGTGAGTTTCTATTTTTACAACACGCGAAGCGAGGTGGATCGCTTTATTGAAGTGCTGCAAAAAGTCATTAATCTGTTAAGGTAAATACATGAGCATGAACACAGATATTTCCGCCCACTCCGCTATGGAGGAGGTGCTGACGGTTTTCCCTGGCGCGCGGCGGGCGTTGTTTCGGAAGTATCACATCGGCGGCTGTTCAAGTTGCGGGTTTAAGATGGACGAGACGTTGGGCGGCGTTTGCAAACGGAATAATGATCTGGATATTACAGAGGTGTTAGCAGAAATTCAGTCAAGCCACGCGGCGGATCAGAAAATTCTGGTAGAGCCCGAGGCGTTGCGGGATGAGCTGGCGACCACGCCGGATTTAAAGTTGCTGGACGTGCGCTCGCGGGAGGAGTTTGACGCGGCACGCATCGAGGGGGCCACACACATGACACGCGATTTGATGCAGGAAATTATGGGCAAATGGGATTCGGAAACTCCGTTTGTGATTATCGATCATCAAGGTCAGCAGGGGTTGGATGCGGCGGCGTATTATTTGGGGCACGGTTTGAAGAATGTGCGTTGCTTGCGCGGCGGTATTGATGCGTGGAGTTTGGAGGTGGATGAGTCAGTGTCGCGTTATGAATTTTCATAAAAATTTTGAATCAAAATGGACGAATCACTCGAGCAGAAAATTAAGGAGGCCATCGCGAATCCGAAAAATATGGGTGAGCTAGCTGATGCTGATCAGATGGGCACGGTGGGCAATTCCGATTGTGGCGAGATGCTGCGTCTGTGGGTGAAGTTCAAAGAGGATCACGGGCGCAAGGTCATCGATCAAGCGAGCTTCCAATCATTCGGCTGCGAGACGGCGATCGCGGTGGCGAGTATGGCCACGGAACTTATTCGCGGCAAAACCGCCGAGGAAGCTTTGGCACTGCGGCATGATGAACTCACCGGCGATCTCGGTGCATTGCCGCCGATGAAAATCCATTGCGCGCAGTTGGTGGAGGGCGCGCTCAAATCGGCGCTCACGTCGGGTGAATCAAAAGCTGGAGCCGAGCCAGAAAATATCCCTTCGCTGATGGACAGCCTCAATAAAAATGCGCAACCCGCTCAAGGCAGGTTGCGCATGTTGAAAAATGAAAACTAGCGTGGGCTAATCTGCCTTAGCGGTTCGGTTTACCAACCGCCGCCGCCGCCTTCGAAGTCGCGTCGGGCGCGCTTGTTGTTGCCGCCGTCACGTCGGCCGCCGCCGCCGCCACCACGTCCGCCGCCACCACGTCCGCCGCCGCCGTAGCCGCCGCCGCCGCCGCCGCCGCTACGTTCTTCACGAGGGCGGGCTTCGTTCACGGTGAGTTCACGGCCCATAAATTCGTGGCCGTTGAACTTTTCGACTGAGGATTGGGCGTCGTCATCTGATGCGTAGGTTACAAACCCAAACCCTCTTGACTTGCCGGTCTCCCGGTCCTGAAGAATCACGGCGTCCGTGACTTCACCTATTTCGCTGAAAAGATCCCGTAGATCTTGATCCGAGGCCGCCCAAGGGATGCCTCCTACAAACACTTTATTACCCATTTTACTGTTATTTTTTTTATTGGCATACACGGCACTTCCGCTGAGTGCGGAACCGTTATGCGTGATCAGAAAATGGCTGTTTGGCCGAGAAAAGGCAAGGGATAAATTCACCGCGTGATTTTCCGGTATGCCTCGCCTTCATTGATGGTTGGGTTTTCGGGGCGTCCTTTGTAGCGGTAAATGAGGTCGAGATTGTCGATGCCCATAAGGTGTAGAATAGTGGCGTGTAAATCGTGAACGTGAAGTCGATCTTTTACGGCCCAGAGGCCCAATTCGTCGGTTGCACCAATGACCTGTCC
The DNA here is from genome assembly GCA_028343615.1 of Verrucomicrobiota bacterium. GTDB lineage: Bacteria > Verrucomicrobiota > Verrucomicrobiia > Limisphaerales > UBA1100 > JACNJL01. Next base: position 4,285 of record JAOLZA010000009.1, on the reverse strand, counting down.
GCCCTTTACCCCGCCACCAGCCATCCACATGGTGAATCCGGTGGGGTTATGGTCGCGCCCATCCCCTTTCTCGCTCATTGGGGTGCGGCCAAATTCACCACCCCAAATGACTAGAGTGTCATTGAGTAGGCCACGGGCTTTAAGATCTTTGAGTAAACCGGCAGTGGGCAGGTCACTCTGGCGGCATTGCCGACTGTGATTTGCTTCCATTTTGGAATGGGAATCCCATTTGCTTCCTGCTCCATGATAAATCTGGACAAATCGTGTGCCTCGTTCGACTAGTCGTCTGGCTAGAAGGCAGCATCGGCCGAATGGTTCCGTATCCTTATTTCCAAAACCATACAGCTTCTTGGTTGCTTCTGTTTCCCTAGTGAGATCGACTGCTTCAGGTGCCGCTGCTTGCATGTTATAAGCCAGTTCATAACTACGGATTCGTGCCTCAAGCTCGGTATTGCTTTTCCGATTCTGAAGGTGTTTTTCATTAAGCTGGCGTAATAGTTCTAGCTGCTTATTTCGCATTTCTTGGCTTACTCCCTCAGGTAGGCCTAAGTGCTTGATCGGAGATACACCGTGATCAAGTCTCACACCCTGATGTACTGCGGGCATGAAGCCCGCACTCCAGTTACGTGGGCCGTTAGTGGGCGTAGCTGAGGTGTCGGTCATCACGACAAAGCCGGGGAGGTTGGAATTCTCGGTGCCAAGACCATAATTGACCCACGAACCGAGACTCGGTCGGCCACCTAGAGGTTGCCCAGAATTCATTTGGCATACCCCACCGCTATGGTTGATGCCATTTGTCCAACAGGATCGGATTACTGCGATATCATCTACGCATTTAGCGGTATGTGGCAGCCAGTCACTGACCCAAAGGCCGCTTTTGCCATGTTGTTTCCATTGGCGTTGACTAGGAAGTATCGGTGATTCGGTCTCGCCCATGGCGGTAATAGGCCGCTTAAAACTTTCCGGCATACGTTGGCCGGCAAGCTTTTGGATTAATGGTTTGGGGTCAAACAAATCCATATGGCTTGGGCCGCCTTCCATAAAAAGGAAGATCACGCGCTTTGCAGTGGGGGTAAAATGCGGCTGCTTGATTGAATCATGATTACCGCGATCAGTAGCGAACGCGGTATCACCTGAGAGCATACCAGTTAGTGCCAAAGCACCGAAGCCTGCTCCGCCGCGCAGTAGAAAATCACGCCTTGTGTTTGTGGGGTAACTCTTTGACATAGTTAGTCAATGTATAGAAACGCATTCGAGTTCAGTAGTACTTGACAATATCCAGTGAGCAATATGAGTTGCGGGTCCATTTGGGCTGGGGCACCGACTACCTGTAGTGTGTTATTGTTAGCTGAACTGTCGCCATAAAAATCTGCTTTGGTAAATTGCCAGTGGGCGAGGGTATCTGAGTCGGCGGCTGGTTTTTGGATTAAGGATTCCTCCAAGCTCAGTGCACGGTTAGTCAGGCGCACATTTCCAATCAGGCCATCCCATGAGTGGTGCTGCGTCTGCGCCCGGCCACCAATGGTGGGCTTCTGTTTGGTAGCGTAATGTTTGTTTTTGGCGTACGCTTTGGTGGTGATTTTTGGTGGGGCATCGGGCTTAGTTAAGTCCTGTAAAATAAAGGTTGCCTTGCCGGCTCCGGTGTCATCGAATTTTAAAATCACCGCCACGTAGTACGGTTTATTCAATTCTGGCCGCAGATTGGAGGCGATCACTTCGTAGCCGTGATCACCGCGTTGTGGTATGCCGATCAACTGAAGGATCAGGTTGCGGGGTTGATATGCGCTTTTGGCACTGGTAATGCCGAGTGACCAACCGGGTGAGGACTTACTGCTGTTCCATTGGGAAACAATCGTGCGCACCGAGGCGCCGGCGAACAGCGAATTCAGTTGAATGAACGCTTCGGCAGTAAAATCACCTTCGGGCAGAGGGCCGGGGTTACTCACTTCAAGACTTCTTTGTGGCCCCTTTGGTGAAAGCACCGCAGCGGTTGTGTGCTTGGTAGTTTTCAGCTCGCCGACCTCGGTGGCGACTTGTTTTTGAGAAATAACTGGTCGGTTGGCCGGCGCTAAAAAGGCTAAGCCCAGGGCGATTTGTGAATCCGTGGCGGACTGGCCAGTGGTAAGTTCATGCGCGGCGCGGATTTGCGCGGCTGGATCAGTGGGGTATAGCTTCGCTAATCGTCTAGCGAATCCTAGCGAGCGTTGGCGGGTCCAGTCGCTATTCATCAGTAAGAGTGACTGTATAGGGGTAGTTGTCACGCTGCGTTGAGGTATGTGCGAAATGTGGTCAGGGGTATCAAAGGCGTGCATCACTTCGTCTGGTTTGTTGCGCATTACCTTTCGGTAAACTGATCGGCGATTTGATTTGGCAGTATCCAAGCTAGGACCCCCTTCTTTCAAATCCAGTTGGTCGCCCATGAATAGCAAACTATCACGTACCTGCTCGGCGTTCATGCGCTGCACAGAGGCACGTCCAAACCATGTGTTGGTTGGATCAATCTGTTCCGCGCCGGAATTGGTGCTGGATTGACGGTAGGTGGCACTGGTAACCAGCAAGCGGTGTAACTTCTTAATGCTCCAGCCATCGGAAACCAAACGCGTGGCCAGCCAGTCCAAAAGTTCCGGATGTGTGGGCGGTGTGCCAAGCTTACCAAAGTCGCTAGTGTTGGTGGCCAGTCCTCGGCCGAAGTGCTGTTGCCAGAGGCGATTAACCAAAACGCGAGCGGTGAAGGGGTTATCCTTGCGTGTGATCCAGTTGGCCAGTGCCGTGCGGCGGCCGGTGGATTGCAACCCTATCGGCGGCGGCGAGATGCGCGCTCTGCTTGGATCCAGCAATGTGAGAAAGCCCGGTTGCACAACGGTGTCTTTCTTTGGGATACGCGTAACTGGCGCGATAGGGCCGGCGTCGCTCACTACAAACTTGATTTGAGGCAAAGGTTTTGGCTTCTTTGCATCAAGTGGCTTCAATACAGCGCGAAGCTTTTCCCATTCCCCCTTAGTTGCACCCTTGAGGTGGTCGGATAATTTGGATTGCTCCAGATCGAATTGACGCGATGCCATTTCAGCGATCTGCCGCTCGTAAGACGTGCGGTCTTCGGGTCGCTTTTGGATCATTGCCTTGATTTTATCGATGAACTTATCGAACCCCTCGCGAGTAGCGTGTTCCAGTAATACGGGGTGCTCAATGGCTCGCACTTTGCGGCGTAAGTCGTCTGTTTCTTTGAGCCATTTTTTAGTGGCTTCAAAATGCGTTGTGCGCTCAGCTACCGTACCCACAGGCATCGACGCGCGCGGCAGCATCGGCGCGAAGAAAGCCTGCATGCGGTAGTAATCCTTTTGCAGAATGGGATCGAACTTGTGGTCATGGCAGCGTGCGCATTGCATGCCCAGGCCTAGGAAGACATCGGCAGTGACATTAGTTACATCAGCAAGAATTTCCGCCCATTGGGTTTCCACGTCACGTTGGTTATGCTCGTAGATCCAGTGACGTAAAAACATTGTGGCCGTTAGCGCATCGCGATTGCCCGGGGCAATCTCATCACCTGCTAACTGCTCTCGCACGAAACGGTCGTATGGCTTGTCGGCGTTAAAGGATTTGATGACGTAGTCACGATAGCGCCATGCCTCGGGTCGGAAGTGATCGGCACGGTAGCCATCGGAGTCGGCGTAGCGCACGAGGTCCAGCCAGAGTGACGCTTGCCGTTCGCCGTAGCGCGGGCTTGCCAAAAGGCGGTCAACCAGTTTCTCGTAAGCATCCGGTGATGAATCTCTAAGAAATACTGCCACCTCCGTCGGCGTCGGCGGTAGGCCGATAAGATCCAGCGATACGCGGCGAATTAGAGTACGTCGGTTAGCTGGGTGGGCCGGGGTTAGCTTTTGCGTGGCCAATTGCCGTGCGATGAAGTGATCAATATCATTGAGTGCCCAGCCATCACCAACCTTTGGCACGGCTGGCTGAACTACGGGCTGATAGGCCCACCACGCGCGGTCTTGTTTGGAAAAGTCGGCCGCAAAAATTGGGGTGGTCAAGAAGCAAAACAAAATGACCCAGTGCGGTTTCATCGGGCTGAGACGATACCACACGACCGACTATTCGCCAATAATTTTGACCAGTAACCGCTTGCGGCGTCGCCCGTCGAACTCGCCGTAAAAAACCTGCTCCCACGGGCCGAAATGCAGTCGCCCTTTGGTGATGGCCACCACCACTTCACGGCCCATTACTTGGCGTTTGAGATGCGCGTCAGCGTTGTCTTCGCCGGTGTCGTTGTGGCGGTAGTGGTCCA
>JAOLZA010000089.1 GCA_028343615.1 Verrucomicrobiota bacterium | reverse complement strand
ACCAAATTGTTTGGACTAATTTTCACTCGAGTGGCATCGCTTCATTTTACTTCCGTTGACCAGTGGCCTTCAGCGTAGAGAGATACTTGATGAGGTCGCGTAGCTCCGATCGCGTGAGGCTAGTGGTGAGGCTCGAGGGCATCACAGTTCCCCCACGGATACGTTGCTTGATTTGGGCGGTTTGGACGGTGGCGATTTTGCCGGTGGCGAGGTCGCGGACACGCAGCACGGTTTTGTCTTCGCTGTGGGCGAAGCCGCTAAGCACGCGGCCGTCCTTTGTGATCACCGTGGTGGCCGCGTAACCTTCCTTGATTTGCCGCGCGGGCCACAGCACGCTTTCCACCAAAAGATCCACCGGTAAACCCGCTGCCACCGCAGAGAGGTTTGGGCCTTTCACCGAAGTCACCGCGCCGCGCACGCCGTCCACCGCGTGGCACGCGGTGCAACTGGCCAGCGGCAGTTGGAAAACTTTTTTGCCATTGACCGCATCGCCCTTCGCCAGAGCTTCCTTCGCCAAAGCGCCCACAAAGTCCTCACTGTAAACCGGCGTGACAGATTGCACGCCGATGAGTTTATTCAAAATCAAGTTTAAAGCTGGCTCCACCCGCCCAGCTGCATTGAGCCAGCGCAGCATCAACTTCGCCGTGTCCGCCGAAACTTTTGCTTTGTCCAGCGCGCCCGCGAGTGCATTCGCGCCCGCATTGCGTTGCAACACCGCGGCCATGAGCGGGTCCAATTCGTCCGGTTTCACTTTGCCCGCCAGTCCCGCCACCAATTGTGCCGCGCGCTGCACGTCGTGCGTGGCCAAACTGCCCAAAGCCGCCGCACGCAAATCAGCTGCGGTGTTGAGCGTCATCAACGCCGCCAAAGTCTCCGCCGCTTTCGGGCTGGCCAACTGGCTCAATGCTTCCGCCGCCGCTACGCGCGAGGCGTGCGGTTGCGTTTTATCGGCGGCGAACATTCGAATGACTTCCGCATTCGCATTCAGTTTCCATATACCGATCAATCGCACCGCTTCGATGCGCGTTTCCAATAACCAAAGGGGTGCGGCGAGCAAGCCTGTCGCATCAGCGGGCGGTTGCAAATTGCGTTCGCTCGCGGCATTCACCAATGCACGCAGGACTTCAGGATTCGCCGCACCCAGCTTCAGCGCCAGTTCGGCATCAGCGGTGGTGCCAATGTGGGCGAGCAACTCAGTAAGAACACCTTTGCGCGCTGCAGTGAGATTAGGTTCGGCGAGTTGTTGACGGACCACGCCGGCAACCTCGTTACCGCCGCCTTCGCGCACCACATTTACCAGATGCGCAGGTTTGGCAAATTTTAGTTTGCCCGCCAGCAACGCAGGCTTCCACTGGCTGGATAGGGCGTGGACGGATTGCTTGAAGGCAAAGGTGATAAACCGGTCCGTCGAGCCATCGGCGGCCAGAGCGGCAATGGTGATGGATTCAGCCCCACGCACATCGCTCGCGGCGACGATGGCTTCGAGCCGCACGCGCGAATGTTCATCGGTCGCGCTGCTGTGCAGAAGTGTCAGTGGGTTTTTCAAACGATCGTGCCAGCGACCAACCACCCGTGTTGCATACGCGCGCGCGCGATAATCTTTGGCGGCGAGCAAGCGCTCGAGCAAGGAGCGGTTCACCACTTCGTGCGATTCAAAGACGCCGATGGCCTCGAACAGTTTGGCTTCGAGCGCGGGGTCGGTGAGCTTCAGCGCGTCCACCCATTGTTGCGTGGCGGCGATGGCTTCGGCCTTGGGCAAATCCATGAGTCGCAACTTTGCCAGTTGCCGCGTGCGACGATGAGGCGCGGCGAGTTGATTGCATAATTGCGCGGCATTCATCTTGGCCAACGTGGGCGACTTGAGCAGCGGCGCACCCTTGGCCGTGATGCGCCAAATGCGACCGTGTTTTTTATCACGATCGGGATGGCGCAAAGAGGCCTGGTAATGGCCGATGATGGGGTTGAACCAGTCGGCCACGTATAGAGCGCCATCGGGGCCGGTGTTGAGGTCTACGGGGCGAAAGGCGTTGTGCGAAGAGGTTAGAATGGGTGCGAGCGTTTGCAGTCTGTGCCCCGCACCATTCACACTGGGGCGCAGTCGGGCGATGTTGCGGGCGTAATAACCGGCAATTAAAAAGTCTCCCTGAAAATCCTTGGGCAGGGTGGGTGTGTCGACAATTTCAATAATCATCGACTTAATTTTCGTGCCGCCAATGGCCATCGCGCCTCCATAGTAACCACCGAAGATGTGTTCGCTCGCCACCATCCCCGGCAACAGTTCGCTAACTGTCGAGTCGTTGCTCTTGATGAACGGCTCGCCCCAATTGCCAAATGCGAAGCCCCAGGGATTGCCACCACCAGAAGTACGGCGATGCGCGTGCAGTTGGCGGCGCAATGGACGTAACCGCCATGAACCATGCTCGTCGAGCTTGCGAATGCCCCACGGCGTCTGTACGCGCGAGAAGCAGTGTAGCCCCTGGCTAAAAAACAATTCTCCGCCGGGACTCCACGCGAAGGAGTTAATGTTTTGATGCGTGTCGCCTGTGCCGAACCCGGTGAAGAGGACTTCCCGTTTATCCGCCTTGCCGTCGCCGGTGGTGTCACTTACATGGATGAGATCGCGCCCGTTACCAATGTACGCGCCACCATGGCCGAGGGCAAAACCGGTGGGCATGTTAAGCCCATCGATGTAGGTGGAAATCTTGTCTGCCCTGCCGTTGCCCTTGGTGTCTTCCAGAATGAGCAGCTTATCATTAGGCTTTGTGCCCGGCTTGAGCTGTGGATAGGCCCACGTGCATAGCACCCACAATCGCCCGCGGGCGTCCCACCGCATGCATACCGGATTGGCGATGCCCATTGATTCATCGGCAAAAAGATTCACCTCCAGTCGCTTGTCCACCGTGAAAGAATCAAGTTCAGCCTTCACTGAGTTGTCATTTTCCGGTTTGGAAACTGAAAGCGGATTTTGTGCATGCAACAAACCGGCGGCAAACCATGCAGCGACCAACAGGCGGTAAATAATAAATTGAGTTTTCATGTGTAAAAAACGTGGTGGCTATTGGCGCGCGCGCGCGGCTTCTTTGGTGATGGCGTTTTCGAGTTGTTTGAGTTCGGGTAGGATGGATTGTATTTCCTCGGGGAACCACCGGTAGCTACCATTGAGATGACTGCGACTGCTGGCGGTTTGTTGGCGGTTTCCGTAGAGGAAGGCCCAGTTGGGGGGGAACCAATACTGCTGCCAAAGTGCGTTCTTTTTCAGGATGGCTTGGCGCAGAGGTTCGATGTTGGCTGGAAGTTTGGGTGAAAAACCAAGTTGATTGGCAAAGGCCTGAGCCGCGAGTTGATGGCCTTTTCCTGAAAGCAAAAACCCATCACTGGTAACTGCTTTGCCGCGTAATGCAGTGAAGAGATCCACCAGTGACAATTTGCGATCGCGCGCAATTTGGCGAATAGCCGAAGCGTATTTTGCAAGCGCGGCGTTCCGGCCCTTTACCTTGAGGCCAAGATCCAGCGGATCTTCACAAGGCACGGGTGTCACCAACACCAATCGACCCGTATAGCCGGCAAACTGCGTAAGTATCTCGGTATACGCTTTTGTGAAATCATCCAATCGAGCGGTGCCCTCAAGTGATTCCATCTGGCCGAACCATACAAACAGCACGTCCGCAGCCATGGCCGGCCGGCGGTCCTTCTCGCCGTAACTGGGGTTGTTGGTGGCGAAAAAGTTGCGTGGGCGTTGTTGGGTATAAATGGTATCGGCAGCCCATGCCATGTTGCGCACGTGCAGTTGTTGGCCGGGATTTGCAGAAGCCAGCAACGTCTCAAGATAGCCGTAGCGCTGGCACTCTGCGGCATTGGCTCCACCGACAATGACGATTGATTGATTACCCTTGAGCGTGAAGCCATTAGCAAATTCAGGAATGGGCGCAGTGGGCTTGGCGAGGGGGCGCAAAAGGGGATGATCAGCAAGCGCGGCATGTTTATTGAGAGCATTCAGGTTCGCCCCCGGAGCAAAATGCCAGAGATTGGCGAGGGAAACGGTGTCCTTCCCCAACTTAAAGAAGAGTTGCTCCGGTTTTCCGGCGATGCCTCCCGGAGCACCGTGGTCCATGACGCGAACGGCTATCGTGTTCTTGCCCGTTTTCAGGAGTCCTGTAGGAATGGGATAGTTACGCACCGTGTAATGGTGACCTGGGTTCTCGTAGCCACCAACGCGCTTGCCATTGACCCAAGTGACGTCCATATCGTCAATCTGGCCGAGGTGCAGGATGGCCTTGGACTTGGCCTGCTCGGCGGACAGTTCGACGGTTTTGCGAAACCACACCACGCCATCGTGGCCGGGCAACCCGGCTTTTTCAAAATGATCGGGCACCTTCATA
>JAOLZA010000088.1 GCA_028343615.1 Verrucomicrobiota bacterium | reverse complement strand
CAGGCGGCTGAGGAAAATACCGATTCAAAAATGGCGGAGGCCGCGCAGTCATTGGACGAAGCTGCTCGTGAATTAAACAACGCCGCGCAGGAAGCCGTCACCGCCGCGGAAGTTGCTGAAAATCTCACCGAGAAAAAAGCCGCCGAGGCCGCCCAAGCTGCCGCCGAAGCCGCCTCACAAAAAGCCCAACAAATGGCCCAACAAGCTGCCAACCCGGATATGCAACAACAGGCGGAATCATCCCCGCGCGAAAAAGCGGCCGATCAACAGATGGATCTTGCCGATCAAGTGCAAGAAGCGGGTACCAACATCGAACGCGCCGGTCGTCACGAGGAACGCCTCAACAGCGAGCGCGCCGAAGACCTAAAGGAAGTGGGCGAGCAAACTCAGGAAATCGCCAACGAACAAGCCGAAGCCGCCAATCAAATTACTGATCCCAAATCGCAACCTGAGGCCCAAGCCAACGCCGAGGAAGCCGCCAAAGGTTTGTCCGAGCAACAGCAAGAACTCCAAGGCGCGCTTGAAAAAGAAGGCCTCGCAGAGCAACCGAATAATCAGCCCGCCAATAAACCCCAATCTGGCAGCGACATTGCCGAGCAAGCTAATGAGCTGAGCCAAAATAAATTGCCAGAGATTGGCAAAAAAAATGTCCAAGCGGAAGCCGGAGCTAATCAGGAATTAGCCGACGCCAAGAAAAAGTTGGAAGATGCTGCTCAAAAAGCCAACGAAGCTGCCGAGGCTGCCAAGGCGGGTGATGAACAGGAGGCGGGCGAAAAGTTTGAGGAAGCCGCCGATGCATTTGAGGAAGCCGGTGACAAACTAGAAGAAGTCGCAAACAAAGCAGAGGAAGCCGCCGACAAAAGCAATGATCCCCAAAAGAAAGAAGCCGCCGAGCAGGCCAAACAGCAAGCCGAGGAAGCGGCGAAACAATCCAATTCGCTCTGTCAAAATTGCCAAAGCAATGCGCAATCCAACAAACAAAGCGCATCCAGCAAACCGAGTGAAGGTGGCAAACCGGGTGAAGGTGGTAAACCAAGTGAAGGTGGTAAACCAGGTGAAGGTGGTAAACCAGGTGAAGGTGGTAAACCAGGTGAAGGTGGGAAAGCCCAAGCCAATGCAAAACCATCCGCCGCGGAATCGCGTTGGCTCGCCCGTGCGTTGGATCGCTTGGATGCTTCCTTGAATGAACCCCAGAAATTCAGCCGTCCCAGCAAACCGGGCGAGGGTGGTAAACCGGGCGAGGGTGGTAAACCGGGCGAGGGTGGTAAACCGGGCGAGGGTGGTAAACCGGGCGAGGGTGGCGCGGCTCAGCAAGCTTCGGAGGCTTTACAGGAAGCTGCGCAAGCGCAAGCGGAAGCGATGCGGCAGGCGCGTGCGGCAGGTCTCACCCCGGGTGAGCGGCCGCCCAATGAAGGCAATAGTCAAGAGGGCAATGGAGAGGGCGCGCCTGTCAATGCCGAGGCCAAGCCGCTGGGCGAGTTGCCCGACCTTAAGCGAATGAAGGCTGAGGACTGGGCGAAGCTGCCGCCGAAGGTAGCGCAGGAACTTTTGGAAAACAGCCGGGAAAGTATGTCGCCTGAATTCCGCGAGCAGATCAGCCATTACTTCCGCATCATCGCCGAGCGCGCGCGCAAGAACAACGCCGCCCCGAATCCCCCCCGCAAATGAGCCTAGCCGAATTTTCAGATTTGCAACTTTCCCGAAGGCAAGCCCTACTCGGTATGGCCGTTTTGCCGGGGCTACTGCCGGCGGTAGGTAAGGCAAAGGATAAAGTGGACATTGCTCTTGATCGTGGCGCGCGACATATTGTCAATTCACAGGAGTCCGACGGAACGTTTACCGATCCCAAGGCTCGAGACTCTGCCCGCAACGGGTATGCGCTTACGGCGTTGGGACTGATGGCACTGGCCTCCATTGGACATCAACCAGGCGATCCCAATCGAGAGGGCATCGCGATGAAACGCGCGTTGGGTTTCATGTTGCGCAATGACCGCCGTCGCAATCGTTCTGGCGGCCCGTACGAGTATTATGGTTCCGATGGCGGCCGTATGTACGGCCATGGCATTGCTACTTTGTGTCTTTCAGAAATGATGGGTATGGGGGTAGATCGCGATCACGAACGTTTGCTGCGCAAGTATACTACCAAGGCGGTGGATTTAATTTTGGTTTCGCAAAAGGCCCGCAAAGGAAACCCGGCTCATCGGGGTGGCTGGCGGTATGACCCCACGTCGAATGATTCGGATTTATCGGTGACGGTATGGCAACTGATGGCACTGCGTTCGGCCAAAAACGCCGGGATCAATGTGCCCAAAGAAGCCATCGATATGGCGGTACGTTATTTGAAACGCAGTTATTTTTCTCCGCGCGATGCCCGTGGCCGTCCGGTAAATTTGAACAGCGGCTGCGGTTATATGCCCAACCAGCCCCCGCGCTATTCCACCACGGCAGCGGGGTTACTCAGCCTTCAGGTATGCGGCGAGTATGATGCTCCGGAGGTCATTGGTTCGGTCAACTGGCTCAAGCGAAAGGCGGTGACCAAACGGGAGCAATGGTTTTATTACGGCACCTATTACTACGCGCAAGGGATGCAAAAGCGCAAGGGTGATACCGCTCGCAATTCGCGTGATATCACCGAGAAATTGCTCATGCCAATGCAAAGCGTGGATGGATCATGGTCGGGTAACGACGGTATGGAGTCCGGCGCGGGCAGGGTATATTGCACCAGTTTGGCGATGTTGAGTCTTTCCGTGAAGTATCACTTCCTTCCCATTTATCAGCACTAGCTTCTCACTGGTGGGGGTGAGTGTTGGGTACAAAAAAAACCGCTCGGGATCCGAGCGGTTGTGTGAATGGAAATCGATCGTTCCGTTAGTTGCCTTCTGTGCCGCCTTCCGTGCCTTCTTCGCCTACACCAGGACCTTCGCCAGGGGGAGGTGGCGTATCATCTGGCTCACCAGTCAATTCTTCGGTAGTTTCTCCTCCGCAGCCCACCATAAAGGAAATCAAGGCGACCATGCAGGTGGCATGTTTAATGAGTTGTATTAGTTTCATAGTACGGACAATTGATCACATATTTACCGATCTGAGGCAACAATCTAATTCATCAATTTCGGACTTGGAAGTGTGTTGGGGGTCTTCCAATCTTTATGCCAATGCAGGGTCCAAAGTTTACGAAGTTCCACGGCTTCCACGTGACCATCGTTGAATGCTACTATGGAGCGGCCATTGTGACGGTCTACGCACACACGGCCCATACCGCCATCATTCCAGCCCTTCCAATCATTGGCCCCCTGCCGTGCCGTGTGAGTTTCACGTGGCCAGCAGTCCACCCAGATGCCGTCTGCTAAGAGTGGTGCCATATCGGGTTGGCCCTCGGAATCGTCTTGATACTGCCAGTTCCACTCCTTATGATTTGTATTGCGATAGTCTGGGTGCTGCCAAGCGTTGTAGGCGTAGCTGCCTGGAACTCGAGCGCCATTAAAAATTTTTGGGTTATTGTTCCAAGCACACCAGCTCTTTTTGGCGTGTCCCCACCAATCTTTCCGATTGAGTACCGTAGCAGGGCTGTGAAGCACGCTGGCATCGTGGTCGTTGTATTCGATTGCCTTGTGGTACCAGAAGTTCTTGTTCCAGTCGCCTTGGTTGCGGTAGTTGGGGTTACCGCCTTCGAAGTCATTGTCCGACCATAGCCTTATACCGGTGCGAACTTGCTTAATGTTGCTTTGGCTTTTCACTTGATTAGCTTTGGACTTAGCCTTGGCCAGTACAGGTAGGAGCATGGAGGCGAGGATGCCGATTATGGCGATCACCACCAGCAGTTCAATCAACGTGAAACCTCTTTTAGATTTTGTGTTTTTTTTCATTTTTGGGGGTTAGGTACAGTTTTGGGTTATGACTATATAGTCAGTTAGCAGTATTAAAGCAGATTTCATGCCGCAAAATAAATTATTCAAATAACAGGCAGATTAGTATTCTCTTCAATTTATTCACAGGTATTTGGGTTTTTGTGTGTAATTTTCACGCAAAACGGTTTGTTTTCACGCAACAAAAATTTGTATTGGGCTCAAGTATTGAACTCTCTGCTATCCACCTAGTATGATACTGGGCAGATGGAAACTGCTGTAATTCCCGGACTCTCGCGGTCGGATGAAGGGCGCAAGGCGGATGAGCCGTGCACGATTGTGATTTTTGGCGCGAGTGGCGATCTCACCGTGCGCAAGCTGATCCCGGCGTTGTTCCATCTTTATAAAGACGGGCAGATGCCTGAGCCTTTCCGAGTGGTGGGCTTCGCGCGCCGCGATAAGACCAGTGCAAGCTGGCGCGAGGAAATGAAGGCGGGCATTGAGCGTTTCTCACGTTCACCGGAAGTGAATGCCGCGCAGTGGGAGGCCTTTTCAAAAAATCTCTTTTACCATCGCGGCGATCTCACTGATGCAGAAGCGTACGCAAGCTTGGGGACGCGGTTGGCGGATTTTGATAATGAAAAGCTCGCCAA
>JAOLZA010000087.1 GCA_028343615.1 Verrucomicrobiota bacterium | reverse complement strand
GCCATTAACGGGTTGTTCACGGGTGCATTGACTTTCAGCCCGTCCAGATGGGAGTGTTTGCGCACATGATTCGGCTTGTTCTATTCGATATCGACGGCACCCTCATCCTCACCGGCGGCGCCGGAATCAAGGCGTTTGCTGAGGCGTTTACTGAGGAATTCAATTTGCCGCACGCCACTGAGTCCATTGAATTTGCCGGGCGCACTGATCGAGGCTTAGCCTGCCAAGTATTTCGCGCCAATCAAATTGAGCCTACTCAGGCAAATTTTGATAGATTCACTGAAGCCTACACCCAACGGCTCGCCAAATATTTACCTGCGGACAACACCCAACCCCTCCCTGGTGTAATTGAACTGCTCGACGCCATTGAGACCATGCCCGCACCGCCGGTACTCGGCCTGCTCACCGGCAACCTTCCATTTGGTGCAGAACTCAAGCTCACCCATTACCATCTCTGGCACCGTTTTGAATTTGGCGCCTTCGGCGACACCACCGAAGATCGTAATGTAATTGCACAGTCAGCATTCGAAAACGCCCAAAGCCAATTCTCCAACCTGAGCCCATCTGAAATTCTCATCATCGGTGACACTCCTGCCGATATCCATTGTGCCCAATCCATTAATGCCCGCGTACTTGCCGTGGCCACCGGCAATTTCTCTGAGGCCCAACTTGCCGAGCATCAACCCACTTTCCTAGCCCCCGATCTCACCGGTATCACCCTCAACGTCTTGAACACATTATAAAAAACGAGGCAGCCCCTTTCGAGACTGCCCTCGTTTTCTCACTCCACCCGTTCCTTGGCCCCCGCCATTGGCGGGGTCAAATTAATTAGTTTCTCGGCACGATCAAAGGTGATGTCGCATTTTGATCCGCTGCACTCAAGAGCAAGACCCGTCTGGAGAGCGAAGCGCCATTACCATTCAGCCATCCAGAATCAATGTTGTTTATTGCCGCCTTGGTCATGCTAATTTGGGTTCCTGCTGCATTAATTGTAATCCCTGTGGGCATGGCATTTGGGTCAATTTGGACCGAAGAATCTCCGGCGAGGCTTCTGACACCTGTTGCATTGCCCAAATATATTCGCTTCAACCCTCGGAAATTGGACCCGTTAATTACCAGCAATCCTCGCGTGGCATTGTAATCGCTTCCGTTGAAATCTGCTGACCCAGCAAAGGTATTTGCTGAAGTTCCCGTAGGATTTACCCCCCCAGATATTGGGAGAAAATCAGGCGTCGCAGAAATTGTAAATGCACTCGACGCTAGGCTTGTTGCCGTTCCGAATGGGGTCGTCACACGCACGCGACGCGTACCTCGACCATCATTTAGATACGTAGATGAATCTATCAAATGACCTTGGCCAGTGAAGGCCGGAGCATTCAACTCTAGGTTAAAAGCCGATGCGTTAACATCCGACACGCCCGTGGTATCCGTGACTGCGTTCACACCGGGAATTGGGTTCCCATTAATGTCCACAATATGTACTGAGCTTAGCAATAGTAATCCTGTGCCATTAAATGTCATATTGTGATCTGTGTCCTTATTTTCCGTATCACGTCGCCAGTCCAGGCCTGAGTTTGGAATGCCTGAAAGTGTTGAATAACTCGGAGGCACGCCAACGATGAAACGAGAAGCAGCCGAAGTGGTGACAGCATCCCTATCACTTGTTAATCTGAAACGCCGATATCGATCTTCTCTTTTAGAATCAGCAGAAGATGCATTAGCAAATTGAGCCGTTTGTGTATCAACTGAAATAGAGGTATCCGTCACTACCACACCCGGATGCGGTAGCACAAACTTCGGCGCATTGGCCAAAGCCGTCCCATTTTCATCAACAATTTGGATTTCCTTAATGTTTAACAACCCGGTGCCATTAATCGTCACATCGTCACCGGATACTTGATGGCGGTTGAACGCACTGTCCCCGCCAAATGCGCCATGACCGGTAATAACCGGCTGCACATTTACATTAAACGCTGTGCTGTAAGCGTGATTACCAATGACATTGTACACTTTAAATTTACGCTGCTGGTCAACAGTATGGCCGTCTGCATCGTTGTAGGGTATGACGTTGGCAGAAACCTGGATTCGTGAACCGTTATCATCCACGGTGACTCCAGCATTCGGCAGATTGATGACGACCGGGTTCGGGAACGAAGTTCCGTCCTTTTGAATTATTTCGATGGCGATCGCGGTGTTTAATGCGGTGCCGTTAATGTCCAACGCCCTATCACGACGAAGAGGAATAGTGGTGCTGATGTTAGCGGCACTACTTCCGTTAGAATCGATAGATTCAAGGCTGGTGATATTCGGGGTTGTGGTGATCCAGTTGATCAATTCCACGTTGTTGGTGGCACTGAGAGTTTCGGCACTCCCACTCCTCGCAATCCGAACACGACGCCATGGGCCATCCACCTTGTTGTCGAAACTACTTAATGGAATTACCGCTTGAGTATCACTTAATACATCCCACGTGATTGCAGTAGAATTTCCATTTTCCGGTGAAACCACATTGCCCTGGCCATCCTCCACCCGAACATGGGTCAGTGTTGCTCCGCCATCAGCTGACCTGGTTTGCAAACTCTTAAAACCAAAACCATATACCGTCAGTGGTTGGGCACGGTCGAAGATTTGATTGTCAACCGAGGTGCCAGTCACAACGGCACGTCCGGTGTAGATATTGAAGAACTGCGGGCTCTTAAGTGAGACACCCACGGTGTTCCAAACGCGAACGGTGCGCGTACTTCCTTCGGCCTGCTCAGTGAGCACGCCGGGCGGAATATCAATACGCAGGTCATTGAGTTTGTATCGGTCCACCGGGAATATTGTCTGAACCACTTTATCGCCGGACATGATTTCCACCGCGGTTACGCTGGCCAAACCATTGCCAATAATCGAAATTGTTTCCTCGGTACGGGTAAAGGAGTTGGTGGCAATCGGAGTGACACCACCGTTATCGGAAATCATGCTAATGGTGGGCACACTGACTTTTGGTGCGATTTCATTTTCCAAACGCCACACGGTGGCGTCACGTGGAAAGCTGATTACATCCTGCGGACCGGGTCCCTTGATATGCCCCCACAACGAGAACGACGGATTTTGATTACCCACGACACTCGCCTCACCACCCCACAGCACTTCAAAACTGCCGGTAGTCGCGGTGTTGCCCAGATTTGAGAAGGTGTAAATGATTCCATTGGGCGGTACAAAGATATTGCCCGGGCCCACGTTAGTGGTGTTGAGGGCGACTAATCCGACGTTCGCCCAAGAGCCATTGTTAGTCCAACCCTGAGTATTGTCGGTTCGATTCCAGGCCACGGGCACACCATCGGGAGCCTGACCAAGATCGTCGCACACAAAGATGATGTCCGGCTGTGTGACCGTACGCCCAACCTTTTGTGAATAATATTTCAGGGTGTGTGGCCCGATCCAGGCACTCGCGCCGGGGGTGGTGGCATTAAGCCCTCCCACATTCCAGCCGTTGGTGGTTATGAAGGTATCGGTCCATACAAAGTTAGTAGCCGTAAAGAGCGTGCCCAATAATGAATCCAACGGCTGATAGTAAAATTGCATTCGGTCGATACCTCCTCGCAAGGCCGGCCCCACCATCTGGGAAAGCTGCCCAGTGAGACCGATTATCGGAACACCCCGCAATGGGCTGGTGGTGGCAAATTGCGGCTGCATCGGTGCCACGTTACCGCCAAAACGACGGGGAAAAACTCCACGTATATTTGGCATCGTAGACTGCAAAAAGTTTTGCGAACTGGCCCCGCTCAAAAATTGCGGCGGTTCCACCAAGTTGATCGATAAATCCAAATCCTCAAATACGAAGTTGTTAGTGCGATACATGTACTTGAGCGCACCCGCATCATCGTAAGTCAGAGCATGGCGAGGCTGATACTGGCCGCCCATTGCATTGCGACCATCGTAGTACACGCCAAAATTAAATGCGGTCGGCGTGTCCGTCCAATAAATTGCCGTGTTGCCGTAAAAGGCGTCCACGATGCCCGACACCGCAGTCCATGCGTTACCGCTTGTATCAGTGGTAAACTCCTCCATATCCACAAACGTGGGCACCGTGATCGCACCGCCCGCCTGGGGAGGTGCGTCGTGGATCAATCGGTAACTGTATTGCACTCCATTGATTACATCTGTGGGCTGCCATGTCTGCGGATCAAAATTCTTCAAACGCACATTGAAGCTCCACTGCGTCGCCGTTGCATTGGTGCTGATGCCACGCACCGTGAACGCGTACCGATGCGGATTACCCACGCCCAAATGGTTCACCAACATCCCCAGTGTCAGGCTTTTGATATCAATAATCTGACTGTTCTGCGCCGTGGTGTTTACCCACGTAGTATTGTAATTACTCAGGAACCCATCCCGTGCGAAATCCATACTGCTCACCCCTTTGTAGCTTCCATCAGCCGGGATGAAGAAATCATTCACCACCCGAAACGCATCGTGCACCGCGTCCATTCCCTCGAGCCCAAAGTAACGCACAAAACTTTGGTCAAACGTGTACGTCAGGAACGGATTGTTCCAACGGAAGAAATGCTTTAGCTCCTTTGGACCACCCAAGTCATCCGTGATATTGAAGTCCGTCGCTCCTCCCA
>JAOLZA010000086.1 GCA_028343615.1 Verrucomicrobiota bacterium | reverse complement strand
CGAGTTTTGATTTGGCAATCGGATTAGCGTGGCTGATGGCTAGCGAGCAATCGAGCATCGGTGATGCGGCCGACTACGCAATCATCGGTGAGTTGGCGCTTACAGGGAAAGTGCGGCGCGTGAAGGGTGTGTTGCCCGTCGCGCTCAGCGCACGCGCGGAAAGGCGGCGCGGTTTACTGGTGCCGCCGGATAACGCGGCCGAGGCAGCGGTCGTTGAAGGCTTGGAGGTCATCCCCGTAAAAAATCTGCGCGAGGCGGCGAGCTTCATCGCCGGCACCGCGACTATCACGCCCACGCACGTCGACACGCAAGCGCTCTTCGAACACCAAGCCAACGGCAAGCACGACCTCGCCGAAGTGAAGGGGCAGGAAACCGTGAAGCGCGCGCTGGAAATCGCCGCCGCGGGCGGACATAATTTGATGGCCATGAGTATATATATGCCTTATACGCCCAGAATTAGCCTAGAAGCGATCTTTTAGCCCAAAAGGCCTTACCCCTCTCAAACATCAAAAACTACTTTAAAACCCCTTATTGGGCCTTAATTTAATCACATAAAAATTGATAATTCTGTGGGTTGACTGTGAATACGTTACGCAATTACTTTGCACAAAGTAGTTGCGTATAATTAAGTAATAGTGTTTAATTTGCGTATGGAAAACGCCATGAAAAACACTAAAAAAGAGTTCATAATTACCTTTGAAGAGGATGGTCGCCGCGCTGGTGGCCGCTACAAAGACGCTGCCGAGGCAATCAAAGTTAATAGCCTGTTTGGCAAAGTGGCCTCAGTTAAATTGGGATCGCTCCGAGGTGAATGGCGCATGGCGGCGTAACTTAAGCCGAGAAGGAAAAAGGCTATGAAAAACAAAAACAAAAAAGCAGTCGGCTACGTCCGACGATCTAGCCATAACGAGGATAGTGGCAGTTTTGATCGACAGGAAAAAGCCATCAACGATTTTGCCAAGCGTAATGATTTCAAGATCGTGGCCGAGGGTTTTTACTACGATGGGTCGACGAGCGGTAAAACATCGATTGAAGAGCGTGATGGAATGTTGGCCTTGCTAGAGCGGTGCAAGGATGAGGGCATTAAAACGGCAATCGTACAGGAGAGCGGGAGGATTGCGCGGCAACTACTTTGCCAGATGGTTATCATCGAAAGATTCAAAGCCGCAGGAATTGATTTGATAGATTGCTCTGGGCTAATGCTTTCGGAAACAGATGACCCGCAACGTAAAATGGTCATTCAAATTTTAGGAGCGATTAAAGAAATGGATCGTTCCGAAACTGTTGCCAAGATGATGGCTGGCCGCAATCGCGTTCGCGCTGCTGGAGGCCGCGCCGAGGGTAAGCCCACATTCGGTCACACTGAAGGCGAGCGGTTGATTATCAAGCGCATCAAGCAACTGCGGCGCAAGCCAGCGAAGGGAGTCATAAAGAAATGGGTGAAGGTCACGCGCATTCTTAATGAAGAAGGTTTTCGGAATCGTAGTGGCGGTGAGTTTAAATCGCCCTACGTTTCTAAGTTAGCAAAGGAGAATGGGATAAAGTAAAGACCCCCGCCGACATGTTCGGGGGGGATAATTTATATTCGTGATGACCGCTTGGCCCTCAGCCGACGCTTCATTTAAAAAACGTAAATGGTTATTGCGGCATTAATCTTCTCATTTGCGGTGTAAAAAGAAGAGCCTTCATATAGCCAGATGGTCGAAGCTTTATCTTGCCCTGCGACGACATCCAACATTTTGCCATCGCCATCATCTTCGGCGACAAGTGATCGATGTACTAAAGTCCTCCCTCCAATTCGTTCGCCAATGTAAACCCCTCCAAAAACTCTCAAATCATAAGATGGAACTATTTGGCCATCCTTGTAAGGACTGTTCCATGTTAATTTCCATGTCTCACCATTTGGGACTGTCCATAGCCTTATACCGCTATCTGTTTTGCTGCGTCCGTGTAGATCATTGATTTTTAAAACCTTCAAAGGAGTGGGGGTTGATTCCTCAAGCTCTTCGGTTGTTTTTTGATTGCTCGTCTCGTCATTCAAAGACTCTTGCGAGCACCCGATCAAGAACACGCCAAACAAAAATGTAATTAATAATCTAATGGAGGTTCCTTGGGTTTAGTTCTCGTTTAATTCGGGGTGTTTATCGAGCAGACGTTTTAGGGATTTCCGCGCATTTGAATCACCCAATTCGATCCCTTTCCGATACCATTTAGCGGCCATTTTAGGGTCATCTGGTGAAGAGGTGTAGAATGACCAAATTTCGTAAATCCTACCAAGACGGACGGCAGCTTTGGCGTGACCTTGGTTTGCGGCCATTTCCCAGTACTTCACTGCGTTAGGCCCACTTTCTGGTATGCCTTCTATGTCCTCAATCTTCGCGTGAATGTTGCCTAACCTGAACTGCGCCTCCGTATTGCCGCGGTCTGCCATGCGCTTTAGTTGGGAGATGCTGGCATCATTAACGGGCAAGGACGCGCACCCGATCAAAAAGCTGCCCAGCAAGAATGTAGGTATTGATTTAATAGTTGGTAGATTTTAAGATTGGCCTATCCAATCGGGAGTTTTCTGCTAGCAACTCCAGCTTTGTTTTTTGCATGACAAAAAATAGCAACACACTCAATTCAGAACAAGATTTTCATGCCTTTTACGTATAACCACAAGAGGCAGCAAAAGTTTAATAATAATATAGAATCGACAGGTGTTAACGCTTATGGTTGCGGCAGCAGGGCAAGCGTGATCACGAGACAAGACCACTTATGCTACCAACATTTAAACTAAAAGATGTTTAATTCGGCTCGGGAAATCTAATATAACAAAGTTATGCGCGTAATATTTTTACTAAACTTAATCATGGGGCTTTTTTTGCTACAGGGATGTGGAGGCGATAATCAAGCCAAGGATCAAACCAAGGATCAAGCCAAGGAATACCCTGACGAATACACCCTTGCTAGTGATGTAGATATAGAATGTGAGGTTGGAAAATTCCAGACCTATGACTGCGGCAATTTAGTGTATGCAGCTAACACATTATCTGAGCACTATAAATTCATCCACTTTGAAATCGTAGAAACCGTTGGCAGAAGTACGAGCTTAAGGGTGCTGCACAAAGGGCAGGAATTATTTGAGTCAGGCCCTAAGGATGGCCTAGTTGAATACACTTTAAGTCTTAATGGGAAAAACATATACGATATTTCGATTACAATGGGTGAAAACCGAAAAAAGGACGTAGGTTTATTCTCCTCGCCTTACGCAAATGGCATGAGAGGTAAGCTTAATATCACATTAATTAAATGACCCTTACTTAATTCCTAACTCTTCTTTAATTCCTAACTCTTCTTTGACCTTGTTGGAAGGCGTCACGCCATCGCTAGGCTCTTCTTTGCATGACTTTACCCAAAGCCCCATCATAATCATTGCTGTCAAAGTAGATAACAAATGTACGCCTTTATTTTTTGTACATTTATCATAAGAGGACCAGCTCGCCACAAAAAACCAAACTGCCGCCATAAAAAAATATAAGCCCTTATCCGACTCGTCACCAATAATGAATTTATTAATTAAAAACCAACTGCCGCCGAGAAAAATTACTAACAACCATGTGCCCAGATAGGCAATCCATCCATCTTCCCCTGATTTTTCTTCGTCCTCTTCAACAGTAGCATAATAAGGCTCCAGCTCACTGGAATCTACGATGAGAGCCCCTTCATCTCCACTACCCTCTTCAGCAGCAGATTGTCCATCTCCCACAGCTTCCTGTAGCTCGGGATATAACCGTGCTATTTGCCATTGGTGACCGCCATCGGTACTGACTTGGGATTGCGCGCTCACGCGGTTCTCTGCCATGAGCTGCTGCATTTGCTCCTGGGAATAGGGCCCGTAGGTCTTCTCGTCGCCACCGATGAAATGATATTGTGCCATAACTAAATCAACTGCGCGAAATCTATATATTAGAAACGCTGGCGGCAATACCCAATGAAATCAGAATGCCAATGAGTAATATGCTCAGGATGGAACAAATGAGTCCAGCGGTGGCCATGCCTTTGCCTTGTTGCTGGGGATTAGCCTTGAGTTGGGAGAGGCCGATCAATGAGATATATTTAATAATTTCGCTTTCGCGGCCCGATATTCTTCGTCGCTGAGATGGCCTTCGTCATGCAACTTTCTTAACTTATGTAGTTCACTTGGTAAGTTCATAATCGTTTTGTTCTATTCAAAAAAGAAGCTCGTTCGCACCGATCCAATTACCATGCGGTAATCATCTTGCTCATCCATAACGATAAGGTTTTGTTGAACGAGTTTTGCGACGTACGAATTAAAATCATCTTTGATCAAAAGAACTTTGTGTAAAGTTTTCAGATCATCCAAACTTAAGGCCTCACCGTAAATTGTGTGCTCTTCGCGAGACTCTTTACTAGGCAGGATAAACTCTATTTGGCCAATTCTATCGTCTTTATTCTCGAAGACCTGACCTAATTTTTTTGTATCTAAATTTATCGATCCACCAATGTCGAATGGGAGTGCCTCCATTGACAGATTACTCACTCCCTCTACGGCATTTTTCCAACGGTTTTCGCCAGAGTCATCATCCCAAATGTCTAAAACAACAAACCGCCCTTTGAGGCGATAAGGGATTTTCATATTCGTGATTATTGTTTGGCCCTCAGCGGACATATGAGTTTTGCCATCGGTAAATGCTTTGTCTGCACCTTCCACCGTCATCACCATAAATGCATCTGGGTTATCTTCCCAA
>JAOLZA010000085.1 GCA_028343615.1 Verrucomicrobiota bacterium | reverse complement strand
TCATGAATGGCGGGCCGTTTGGGCCTGATTTTATGGATCCGAAACCGGCGTTGAAAAAGTTTGAAGGGCAACGGCCGGAGGGGACGGATTTGCGCACGGAACGGCCGACGGGCGGTCTGTTAAATGCGCCCTATAAATACATGCGGCACGGGCAGAGCGGTTTGCCGGTAAGCGAGTTGCTGCCGCACACGGCGAAGTTTGCCGATGACCTCTGCGTGCTGCGCTCGGTGCACACGGACAACCCAAACCATGGGCCAGCACTGTTGCTGATGAACAACGGCACGATGACGCCCAAGGTGCCGAGCATGGGTGCGTGGATGAGCTATGGTCTCGGCACGGAAAACGCCAACCTGCCCGCGTACATCGTGCTGTGCCCCGGCCGGCCGGTGCGGTTTTCCATTTTGTGGAACAGTGCGTTTCTTCCATCCCAGCACCAGGGCGTGTATATCAATCACTCAAAGATTGCGCCCAAGGAAATGATTCCGTGGCTGCGCAATGCGAAGCTCGATCCGACCACCCAGCGCAAGCAGCTGGACCTGATGCAGGCACTCAACCGAGAACACCTCGCGGCACAGGGCGGGGCAGACAACGCATTGCAGGGCCGTATCGAGGCGATGGAGACGGCCTATCGAATGCAATTTGCCGCGACGGATGCGTTCGATATTGGCAAGGAACCGCCGAAGGTGCGCGAGGCCTACGGCAAGGGACACTTCGCCAATGGCTGTTTGCTGGCGCGGCGATTGTCCGAGCGCGGCGTGAGGTTCATTCAGGTTTATTACGGCAACGGCCAGCCGTGGGACACGCACAGCAACCATAACAAAACCACGCCCACGCTCGCCAAGAATATCGACCAACCCATCGCCGCATTATTAGGAGACCTGAAATCACGCGGACTCCTGGAAGATACACTTATCGTGTGGGGTGGAGAATTTGGCCGAACGCCCGTTAGCGAAAACGGTAGTGGCCGCGACCACAATCCACATGGCTTCATGATGTGGCTTGCCGGCGGAGGTGTTAAGGGCGGCATGACCTATGGCGAAAGCGATGACTTCGGCTTCAATGCCACGCAGAACCGCATGCACATCCACGACCTCCACGCCACGCTTCTACACTTGCTGGGCATCGACCACGAACGCCTTACATACCGCCATGCTGGCCGCGATTTCCGGCTGACAGACGTCCACGGTCACGTGGCGAAAGAGATTTTGGCGTAACTACTTCTTCTTTGGCTCTAGCTTCTTCAGGTACTTCACCGGTTCCTTGGTGAACTTTTTCAAGCATGGCTTGCAGCAGAGTTCGACGCGTTGATCTTTGTGCGTGAACTTGTAGGGCTTACCCATAGAACCAAGCTTGTTGTCTGAAACCAGACAAATATTGAGTGGATACTCCTTGAGCTTGGATTTGGAGGCGAAGCCAGACGTGCCAAGAAGCAGCGTCAGAGCGATCACGATGTAGTGTGTTTTCTTCATTTTGTGTTTTATAATAGGATTACCATTGAAAATTCAGGCCGGCGCCGAAGCTGTGGTCGGAATGAAGCCCGCCGGTTAGCGACCAGCGCTTGTTAAGGCGATACTTTAGGCCCGTATTCCACTCCCATTCGGTGCGAGTGTCATATTCCAGTTCGTTAATCCAACTAAGCCGACTAGTGAGTTGGAGTTCGCGGGACAGTCCGTTGCGCACATCGCCTTCGGTGTCGAGTGTGACCTCGCCGTACGTGAGGAACGGCAACCTATGTTGTAGGCCGGAAAAGGCGCGATCTCGCGTATCATGTTCATTGGTAAAGCGATAGCCGGTTACTGTCGACCAATCGCGGTTGATGTAGCGCTTCCAATTGAGATCCAACTCATATGCGTCTTCATCAAAACTGTTTTCCCAGTCGACGCCTACGCGATGCTTGTTGTTAAACCAAGCAGCGCTACCCTCGGTGAAGTTACTTTGTAACGTACTATCCAATGTGAACTGCCATGGATTTACGTGCTTCAGGTTCAATTTGGGTTGGTGATCTGGTCCCTGCTCAGCGTAGCTGATCACCCGAGTCATGCCGGCTTTCATATGGTACAGCAGGTGGCAGTGAAACACCCAGTCGCCCTCTTCGTTGGCCAGAAATTCAATCGAGGCTTTGCCCATGGGCGGCACATCCACGGTGTGCTTCAGTGGCGCGAAGTCACCCTGCCCATTGAGCAACCGGAAAAAGTGACCATGCAAATGCAGTGGATGATGCATCATCGTATCATTAATGAATCGCATCCGCACCACCTCGCCGCGCGTCACGCGGATAGTGCTCTCCTCTTTTATCGTCTTGTCGTTGAATGACCAAACGTAGCGCTGCATGTCACCGGTAAGACGTAGTTCAAGCTCCCGTACTGGCGTGCCAGCTGGTGGGGCGGTGGATGTGCGTGCCTTGAGGGCTAAATAAGGGGCCAATGGCCGAGCCGGTTCAGTGTCCCCGGGCTCTTCTTCATCCAGTCCGGCCAGCATCCAATCCATGCTATATAGCTGCGGCTTGGGGATCGTCTTGACCGAGTGCTGCTTGCCCACGCCGAGAAACATGGACGCATGTCCGGAACCATCTTGTGCGGTGGCCCGTATCTCATATCGACCGCCTTTCGGTACGGTCACGATGACGTCATATGTCTCACCCATACCCATGAGTAATCTCTTCCGTTCAAAGGGGTGCACCGGCATCCCATCGGCCGCTACTACCCTGAGAGGGCCGGTGGCTGAGTGCACATAAAAGTAAGTGGCGGCACCCGCATTGATTAGCCTCAGCTTCACCCTTTCGCCTGCTGCGCCGGCAAGTTGTGTGCGCTGAGTACCGTTGGCCCAGAAGGCATCATAGGCCACATCCGAAATATCCATCGGTGGCATGTTTGCCCATTGGTTTTGGAGATACTCCCCGAGCATCCCGGCGCGGTGCGCACCCAAAACACTTTGCTGATTCCCCTTTCTGATGGCATACCATTCATCACTGCGGCGCAATGAGCGCATTACTTCATTAGGATTCTCATTGGTCCAATCGCTGAGTAGCACCACATGTTCACGGTCAACCACAGGTTCATCTGGATCCGGCTCTAATGGTTTCACCACGATTCCGCCATACACACCGCGTTGTTCCTGTAAGCCCACGTGTGAGTGGTACCAATAGGTGCCTGCGTGTTTCAGTTCGAATTCATAATCATGGAAACCGCCCGGCGGAATGGCCGGCGTGTTCAGCATCGGCACGCCGTCCTCCTTATTTGGCACTAACAAACCGTGCCAATGTAGCAACGTCTTTTCCTTAGGTAACTTATTGTGCACACGGATGCGCGCGGTGTCACCCACCCTAAAACGTAGCACTGGCCCCGGAATAGAGCCATTAATCATCAGAGCGGTAACCGGCTTTCCTGCGGGTGAAATCGTTTTTTCGGCAATCGTTAGTTCATACCGCACCACGGCCGACTGGGCGAATGCAGTACTGGTTAGGGCCGCGGTCAACACGGCCAATTTAAGTTGTATCTTCATATGTTTATTGTCTCAAACTCAGCACTAATAAGGCGCAGTAAAGGCAGGAAATTCCTCTTGGAATCCTATTGAATTTGCATCAGCTCAAAAGCCGGCCAGCAAAGAATTTGCAGCCGGATGTAATCAGAGACGATAAACCGAGAAACGATGCCGCAATGGCGTTTCAAGAAAACTAGTGCGGCTGAAGGCAAAGGACCGCATCTCTAGCGGAATCAAGCTGTAAGGTGTTTGGGTGGCCGCTTGGGAAGTCATGGCCACCGGATTGGTTGTTAAATCTTGCTTGGCCTGGAACAGTCCTTCGTGCACAGCACTCTCGCAATTGCAAGGGCTCGGAGTTGAGGAATCAGCCGGCTCGGGTGTCTCGGATGTTTCAGCAATGGTACAGCAGCTTATGGATTCCTGAGAATCGGCCACCGGCTTCTGCGCATCACAGGCACATAATGGGTTGGCCAAAACCAACATCATTATAGCTGCCATTAGGCTGTGCCACCAAACAGTCATCTACAAAGGTTAACTTGTCCGATTCTCAATGTCAAATGCACTAACTATCACGGCTTGCCTCTCCTTGTTCGGCCACGCATCATCCGCCCTCTATGATTGGACAAAGGCTGGCTAAAAAAATACGTGTAGGAGAACGTGTTTATGGCACCTGTACGGTTACGCCATCCGCCCGGATGGTGGGAGCTATCGCGCCGGTAAACCCTGATTTTGTTTTCATCGATACCGAACACAACGTGCTTGATCGCACGCAAGTCAGCTGGATGTGCCATACTTACGCTGCTAAAGGCATCGTCCCAATCGTGCGGCTTACAAAGCCCGATGCCCATTTAGCCGCCTCCACTCTGGATGATGGTGCACTTGGAATTGTCGCCCCCTACATTGAAACGATGCAACAAGTTGATGACCTACGTGGTGCCGTGAAACATCGCCCTCTAAAAGGCGGCCGCTTGCGCGATAGGTTGGACGGACAATCAGTCAATGGCACGATTGATAACTACATTAAGGAGCGCAACGCCAACAACGTACTCATCCTGAACATTGAGAGCCAACCCGCCATTGATGCGCTTGACGATCTCTTAGCGGCACCGGAAGTCGATGGCTTGCTGATCGGCCCGCATGACCTCTCCTGCAACCTTGGCGTGCCCGAGCAATACGATGCGCCTGAATTTCTTGCTGCAGTCCAAACCATTTTTGATAAGGCGCGTGCTGCAGAGCGCGGAGCGGGTATTCATTTCTGGGGAAATCTTGAGCAGCAAGTGCGTTTTCTCGAGATGGGCTGCAACTTCATGATACACAGCGCAGACTTATTGATCGTTCGCAAACATCTCACCAGCGAACTCAATGCCATTCGCATGCGC
>JAOLZA010000084.1 GCA_028343615.1 Verrucomicrobiota bacterium | reverse complement strand
AATGCGTCCCTCATTGATAATAATGGCTCTCGAGCACGCAGCGTCCACTTCTTCCAAAATATGTGTGGAAAATACAACGGCCTTTGTCTCTCCTAAGCGTTTTATGAGTTGGCGTGCCTCGCGCTTCTGGTTGGGGTCAAGGCCGTCGGTGGGTTCATCAAGAACCAGAACATCGGGGTCGTGCAGCAGGGATTGCGCTAAACAGGTCCGATGACGGAATCCCTTGGAAAGAGTATCAATGCTTTGATACCGCACGGGCTGCAGTTCACAAGTGTCAATTGCTGAGTCCGCGGCCTTATCCCGCTCTGCGCCGGTGAGAGCGCGAATCTCGGCGGTGAAACGCAGGAAGCTCTGCACGGTCATATCCGGATAGCTCGGCGCGTTTTCCGGCAAATAGCCAACTAGTGACTTGGCACTTGCCGGGTTTTCCACGATGTCGAATTCACCAATAGTGACGCTTCCTTCATCGGGGACGAGATAGCCGGTAATCATCCGCATAGTTGTGGATTTACCCGCACCGTTGGGGCCGAGGAAGCCGAGCACTTCGCCCTGCTCCACATTAAAGCTAATACCGTCAACGGCGGTATTTGTGCCGAATGTTTTACGTAGGTTCTTTACGTTAATCATAGTTATTCGCGTTAGCGGAAAATCAGGGGCCGGTGTTATACAGTAACTATCGCGCTCGTCAACCCTCTTAACCATCCCAAAGTGAGCGGTATCCGGCAAGACACTGGCCTGTGGCTTGCCAATGGGCGATGTGAACTCCGAGTTTCCCCCGGCAAATAAACACCTCACGGCCATTCATCGGTATAGCGGAATCGACGAGCCCATGCAGCGAATCATTCAATTGAATATCACGCGAAAGAAATTCCTGCAGCATATTATAAATTCGCCCGAGGTTGCGGCTCACTAGATCTCCAACCGTGGCCAATGTGAAAGAGCGCGGAGTCAATCCGTTAACTTAAGCTGATGTGTCATCCCGGAGGGGGGCTGGAGGGGGATTAGCGGCGTCAGGGAAGTTGCTTCAGTACGGCTTGAATGCGCGCTTTTACATCAGGCTCCATATCTTTGATGGCGGCGGCTTTGTCGATGTATTCGCGTGCGGCTTTGAGCTGCTTAAGTTTAAGGTACATTTCGCTGAGGTGCAGGAAAATTTCTGCATCGCCCTCTTCGGTTTGCTTTAATGCTTTTAGCTGCCATTTGAGGGCCTCCTCAGTTTTACCCTGCTTGAAAAGCGCCCATGCGCGACTGTCAAGATACGCGCCGTTGTCGGGACTTTCTTTCAGGGCACGGTCAATGAGCTTAATAGCCTCGTCCAAGTTTTCACCTCGATCAGCCCACATATAACCGAGATAATTCAGCGCGGTCGCGTAATCCGGTTTCTTCTCGATGGATTGTCGGAAATATTTTTCAGCCTCTTTAAATTTTCCTGCGCGTTCGGCGGTAGTACCCATCTGGAAATACAGAATGTGGTTGAGCCGCGTGGGGTCAGCATTCTTCGCAATGGTTTCAGCGCGACGCAAGTCATCAAGAGCCTGACCGAAGTCACGTTTTTCCAAGGAGATCATAGCGGCGAAATACGCCTGCAAAAAATTTGGTTTAAATTTTCGCTTGGCCAAGTCCAGCACCTTTCTGGCCTCATCAGGTTTCTCGTCTGAAAGCAAAGCTGAAACCAAATCAAAATAAAGCTGTTCAATACGAGGGTTCAGCTTAATCGCCTCGCGATAATGCTTGGCCGCGGCAGCGTATTCATCCTCATCCATCGCTACAGCGGCAAGCAGTTGATGGGCGCGCCAAGCGCCTGGATTTTTTTTCAGAATAGCCTCTAGATGTATTCGCCCTTCTTTGAGCTTTCCGGCAAGGATTAAGTCCTGCGCCAGCTGCATAAGCACGGCGGGATTACCTGGCAGGGCCTTTAGCAACGCCTCTGTTGCTGCAGCCGCCTCTTCGCGGGCTTCGATCATACGGTAGCCGCGCCCGATTTGTTCGATCATTAGCGGAATTGTGGGCTTGCTCGCCCATGCGGCATCAAGCAATTTGCGAATGCGCGGCTGAAGTTCCTTGGCGGCCGTATTATCCAGGGCAATATATGCAGCAGCCATGAGTGCCAATTCAACCTGGAAAGCAATTGGGGGCTTCTCTTGTGTAAAAGCCTCATCAAGAACCTTGCGGATTTGCGGCAACCGTTTGGCGCCGCCTTTAATTTCTTTCTCGTAAACTTGAACTAACGTTTTGTAGCCAAGGATCGATCCGGGAGCCTTGCGGATAGCGCTTTCTGCGGCGATTCTGGCGAGATCCAGCTTCCCTTTTTGCGAATATGCAACTGCAAGCAGTGCGTGCAGCTTGGCTGGTGCCTTTGGATTAATCGTGGCTTTAACCAGCAGCGCCAACACTTTGTCGGACTTTTTTTGCGCCAACAACATGCGAACGACTTCCAGAACGATTTTTTCATTGGTAGGGTCCGCCAAGGCAGCCTGCTCGAACTCCTCCAAAGCCTCTGCGCGTTGGCCACGCTCCATCGCTGCCGTGGCAGCGGCATAATGGGCCATCGAACGAATACGGCGCTCGATAGCCGCATCCTCGGCAATGCGCTCCGCTTCAGGGTCGGGCTTTACTTCAGACGTGGTCGAGGCGATTACCGGCCGTCCGGCCGTCGGATTGGCTGATTCTTTCTTAGCGCCAGGGCCGGCGCAAGCTGCGAACACGAGGCTGCCCGCGAAGACCATAAACTGGTTTCGAAACATTATTTTCATCAGACCCCTTTCATTCGGGCACACCCAGGGAAGGGTGAATTGCAAGCGTGCAGGCCTTAGCCTACTTCTGCCACTTACGCTTCTTGTGACGGTTGGCCCGTGAGGCCTTACGCCGCTTGTGCTTGTTGATCTTGGCTTTGCGTCGTTTTTTTAACGATCCCATACTTTTATCTCTACTCGTCTCTCTGTGAGAGGGTTCAGTGTACCACTTTATTCAGTGGGTATTCAATAATTCCTTCTGCTCCCGCGGCCTTGAGGCTTGGGATAATTTCCCGTACTACATGTTCTTCGATGACCGTATCCACTGCCACCCAGCCGTTTTGACTCAGTTCATTGACGGTGGGGTTTCGCAGCGCGGGCAGTTTTTTCAAAACTTTCGCAAGGTCGGCCTGCTTAATATTCAATTTCAAGCCCACTAATGCCTCAGCATCCAGCGCGCCGCGCAGCAACATTGCCATCGTTTCGATCTTCCCCCGCTTCCACTTGTTTTCCCATGCGTCCTTGTTGGCAATTAAGCGCGGAGTGCTGCTCATCAGCTCCTCCACGATGCGCAGATTGTTTGCACGCAGGCTTCCGCCGGTTTCCGTGACTTCCACAATAGCATCGACTAATTCATGCGCCTTTACTTCGGTAGCGCCCCAGGAAAATTCCACCTCGGCTTTCACATCGTTCTTTTTCAGCCAGCGCTTAGTGAGCCCCACCACTTCCGTAGCAATACGTTTACCTTGCAGATCCTTGACCGATTTAATTTTGGATTTCTCCGGCACCGCCAACACCCAACGCGCGGGTCGTCGTGTCGCTTTGCTAAACAAGAACTCACCTACTTCGTGAACCTTGGAATTATTTTCCTCAATCCAATCCAGCCCCGTGATGCCGCAATCGAGATAGCCACGTTCCACGTACACGCTCATCTCCTGTGCGCGGATGGTGCGGATGTCCAGCTCCTCGTCGTCCACATAAGGAATGTATGAACGACTGCTCACGCGCACGTTCCAGCCAGCCTTGGCCAGCTTCTCCACTGTGGCATCCTGCAGGCTGCCCTTAGGCAAACCGAACTTCAAAGTTTTGTTTTTGTTGATTTTACTCATCCAATAATCGCCGAGCATTCGCCTTCAGTTTCGGCCGGGAATAGCGCATGAAAGGCTCCTCCACGCGTGTGGACGGGTTGATCTGCCACCGTCGCCGCGGAAAAGCGATCTTTTTCTTTAATTTTTTGGCAGGTGTTTTCATGACACAGATTTGATCGTGCGTCGCCCGCGCAGCGTGATTTCGCCCCGCACAATCGCTCCAATGGCCTCGGGGTAAATCCGGTGTTCAGCACCATGGATGCGCTCGTGCAGAATTTCCGGGATGTCATCATCAAGTACCCGCACCGTTTCCTGGGCGATGATCGCGCCATTATCCACCCCTTGATCCACGAAGTGAACCGTCGCGCCCGTCACCTTTACCCCGTGATCCAGTGCCTGTTTCCACGCCTCCAACCCGGGGAATGCTGGCAGCAGCGATGGATGCACATTCACCACACGCCCTTCGAACGCCCGAAGGAATTCCCCCTTCAAAATCCGCATAAACCCTGCCAGCACAACCAAATCCACCTCGGCATCATTTAGTGCTTTTATATAAGAAGCCTCCGCCTCCTCATCGAGTTTTGTGCGAAACTTCCCTGGAGCAATAAACGCGCAAGCCACCCCCGCATCCCGCGCGCGATGTAAAAGTGCCGCCTCCTCCACATCACTTAACACCACCGCAACACTTGCTGGCAGAATCCCATTTTGGCATGCGTCCGCGATCGCCCCGAAGTTCGAGCCTTCGCCCGAGCCTAGAACCCCCAAGCGGAATGGATTAGAATCTGTCACAAAAAGTATATCCTACACAATGATGCGCCCCTTCGGCAAATCAGAATTTGTCGCAAAAAACGATTGACGGCACTCAAACCACCCGACCAGACTCTTCGGGCTTGTCAGGGTTAATGATTGAAAGCATGGGGTGCCCAAATTGCGGTGCACCCTTCGACCACAAGGGACGCAACTGCGAATATTGCGGTAGCGCCCTGATTGTCAGCTCCATGTCCGAAACTTTTTCCCGAAACGTGGATGGCCATCAGATTAATCAGGCCATTGAAAAATGGAGGGAA
>JAOLZA010000083.1 GCA_028343615.1 Verrucomicrobiota bacterium | reverse complement strand
TTTTTCCATAATAAATTTCCGCCAATCGCTGTGGTGATGCGCCGAGACAGTAGCGGCCGAGACAGCGGGTCATTAGCCAGTGGGTTTTGAGTGTGCCGTATTTGCGGAATTTGCGGGCGGAGGTGAGCACGGCGGCTGAGGCCAGTACGATGCGGCCGAAGGGGGCGAGGTTTTTGCAGAGTTCGAATTCTTCCATCAGCGGCACGTCGGGCACTCCACCGCATTGCTCGAGCACGTCGCGTTTCACAAAAATGGCTTGGTCGCCGAAGAGGCGTTTGGCGAGTGCCCACAGAAGCCAACAACGCAAACGCGAACCTGGCAACGCGCCGGCATCGCGAAAGCGTTTGTAAAATCCACCGGCAATCACCAGCGGTCGGGCGAAGGTTTTCGCAATGACCACGCCCGCATTCTCCGGCAGCCAAGTGTCCGCGTGTAAAAAAAGAATAACGTCGCCGGAAGCCTGCTCCGCGCCGAGGCGAAGTTGCTTGCCACGGCTGGGTTCGCTTTCGAGGACGGTGCAGTTATGTTCGCGTGCGATGGCTTTTGTGTCGTCTGTACTGCCGGCATCGACAACGATGATTTCCTTCACCTCGGGAATGGCCCGCGCGCGCTTGAGCGTCTCGGGCAATTCGCTTGCCTCATTGAGCGTGGGGATGATGACCGACAGGGCCGGCATGGCTTAGTCGCCATTCAAATTCTTGTACGCGCCGAAGTCGCTGAAAAAGTGTTTCTTGGCGAACTTGTAGACCCAGTTTTTTTCAGGAACCTGCTCGGTGCGGTTCCATTGGCTGGGGCGATTTTGCATGGCTTCGAGTTCGGGAAGGGCGGTTTTGCGGGCAGTACCGTCGGGGGCGTCGTGTTTTTCGACGAACTCTTTCACCTTATCGGGGCGCTCGAGCATGATGCAGCCGCGCGTGGTTTCGCTGCTCATGTCTCTGAAATCTTTTAGGTATTCGCTTTGTACGAAGACGTCACGGATATGGCGGTCGTCGTTTATATTTTCCTTGGCGAATTGAATAATTGGACACGGCTCAATGGCGCCCCACGGGCTGATGTGATGGCTGATGCCAGTGGCGGCGGGGCATAGCGCCTGTCCGTCGTCCATATAATAAGCGTCGATGAGTGCGATCGGTTTTTCGCAACGCATGTTGACGACGAACTTGCGGATCTTGACTTGCTGCTCGGGCGTGAGGCACAGCTGCTCGTTGGGCTCGGGGCCGACGGGGCGGTACGTGTGGTACCACGCGTACATCACGCCGAGGTCGACGAGCTTGTCGAGCCAACGTTCCTGCAGGAGGTCGTCGATGTTGTTTTGGCAAAGGCTCGTGGCCACGCCGGTGAGGAGTTTGTTTTCCACACAATTGAGGACGCCTTGCATGCTCTTGCTGTAAACATCCTCTTTACCGCGCCGCTCGTCGCTGACCAGCTCGGTGCCTTCGATGGAAATGAGCGGGGTGACATTGCCCATCTTGCGCATTTTTTTGGCAACTTCATCGGTGATGAACTGCCCATTGGTGAAAATTTGAAAATAACAATCGGGATGTTCGGCTAAAACATCGAGCAACCCCTTGTACATAAATGGCTCGCCGCCGAGGATGCCGAAGAAACTATTACCCGCCTCGCTAGCCTCGCGAATGAGCCGGTGCAATTGCTCCGCCTCAATCTTTTCCTGCTTCGCCGCGACGTCCACCCAGCAGCCTTGGCAGCGGAGGTTGCAGGAATTGAGCACGGATATGTAAAGGAACGGCGGAAAATACTCCCCCTTTTTCAGCCCCTTTTTAAACCGCTGCACACTCCGCATCCCGCGCCAGCCGAAGTTGTAGGCAAACTTCCAGAGCAGACGCTTATCTGTCTCGAGCAAAACCCGTTTGGCCATTCGGAGGTACATGCGCGGATTATCGTTCGCGAATGACCAATGATCAATGACCAATGTCCAAGGGAATGAAAGGCCCCTATAGGGCTAGAAGGGTTTGCCCGCGAGGTTGGCGAATAGTTCGTCACGGCGGGTGCGGGCTTCAGCCACATCGTGCGTGCCGAGGCTTTTGCGGACGCGACGTTTGGTGAAGTCGGCCATGTGCAGCGTGTAGTGCAGCCACCAGGTTCCGTGGTTGTTCCACAGATGGTGATCCGGATTCTTTCGGTTTACTCTTACTGACAGGGTTGGGGTTTCCATTGTGCGCTAGTGCTTAATAAAACGCTTCAGGTTCGGGAAATAAAAGTGCTGCTAGCATCATGCGCCAGCGGCAGATCATCTCCTTGGAGTTTTTCGTTTAGGGCGTTTGTCCTACACATCGATCGATCACACAGTCATCTTCGAAGGCACCTTGGCTTGCTCCGTTGTCAGACCCATTTTCAGGGCCATTCCTGATGCGCGGGGAGAAAAACATGACTCACCTAAACGCTGCAAGGATTTTTTTATCGGTCGTTTTCAGCTTGAAATCGCGCTTACATGTGCGAGATGCAGAATGCAACTAGGAGCGTGACTCCGCCTATGCAGGCGAGAAACACTTTGTCGATTTTTGAAAGTTCAATCTTCATACCCTGTCAGACGGGAAACGATCGGCCATGTTACTGTTTGTTTTTTGGCTGGCTCATGGCATAAACGGGCATGGCGAAAACTATCCAAAAGTATTTCCTGCTCATAACCTGCCTCACTGGCCTAAGTGGTTTGGCGGGAGCAGGCGAGGCGGTGAAGTTGTTTGACGGCAAGACGTTTGTCGGTTGGGAGGGGAACCGACAATCTTTTCGCATTGAGCAGGGTGCGGTGGTTGGAGGCAGCTTAAAGGAAAAGGTTCCCCGCAATGAATTCTTGTGTACGAAAAAGACTTACAAAAATTTCATCCTCACTCTGGAAGTGAAATTACTGGGCGGGCCGAAGGCGAATGCGGGCATACAAATTCGAACCAAGCGGATTCCAAATCACCACGAAGTAAGCGGGTATCAGGCCGATATGGGCGAGGGTTGGTGGGGGAGTTTGTACGACGAATCACGCCGGAACAAAGTGCTGGCGCGGGCCGATGCGGCGGTCATCCAAAAGATCCTGAAGCCCGATGATTGGAATCGCTACAAGATTCATTGCGAAGGCCGGCGCATCCGACTTTACATCAACGGTACGCTGACGGTGGACTACACCGAGCCGGATCCGAAGATCCCGCTGGCGGGGGTGATTGCGCTGCAGATCCATGGCGGACCGCCGAGCGAGGCTTGGTACCGGGAGATTACCCTCACGGAACTGCCCTAATCCATCCCTGAAATAATATTGCCAAACGAGTGGCGGTTGGTGATCCCATGGTGCGTAAACTATGCCTAAGCACTATTTCACCTTATAGGACCGCCTAGGTGCCAGAGCTCTTCCGCGTGATGGTTTTTGCCTATCGGAAGAAGACTCATATAAGTTGGCTTTGACTACAATCCGCCGCGCGGCTAAATTGAGGTGCGGGGCGTGTTGCTGCGCTCATAACCCCACTATTATCTATGAAAAACAAAACGCTTACTGTTATTGCTAGCCTTATATGGTGTTTAAACTTTGGGATTGGTTGTTCATCAGAGACCGAAACAGGGTCTGATTATGTTCCGCCAGCCGATGAAAGCCCTGAAGAAGAGGGCCCCATCGAGGGGGATGAGGAGTAAATAGAACTCCCTTCCATATAAAAGCAAAAGGGCGGAGCTGAACTCCGCCCTTTCTTTTCTCTTGGATTCTTGTTAGTGGCAATGAGAGGTCATCAATACTTCCGATAGGTTGGAATTGACCCCACCAGTAGCCTCCGCATGCGACTTGACTGCAGACTGCAGCCCAGAATTATCAGTCATTTCGACTGATCCATCGGCCAGAGCAACCTGCCCCTGTCCGGCATCAAGGCCGCCAAAGGCACGCTGCTTTTTAACGTCGAATGATTTTTTGCGCGTGCCATTACTACTTGTAGTCCTTACCCATTTGCCGGGGGTAGTGGGGCCAACAAAGCTGATGTACTCATTGCCATCACCATTTTTTTTGCCAATCTGGGATGCCGACAACCAGATTCCCTGATCGAAGAATTCGCGGCGATTTCGCATCATTAGGTAACTGGCATTAGCCTGATAACCGGCTGCAGAGGTATCACCCATAAGGTTATGAGTGGTTATCAGGATTTTGTTGCCATTCTGACTGTCACCTCCGGGATGGATGCTATAGCTTTGCGCATTGGTATTGACCTTATAGCGTGTGCGCATTTTTTGCCCACACCAGCTGCCATTACTTAGTTTTCCATTCCTCTGGTCTAGGCCGTTGTTCCGCTTAGTTTTAGGATCTGAGGGGGAATTAAGCAATCGGGAGGAACCCAGTGAACTCCGAACATTGGGGTTAATCCAAAGGTATTCGATGTGCTTGAACATTCCCCAACTGTAGGAGTGCGATGCCTTGGTTCCAGAGTGACCTGCATTGATCATGCGCTGAGAAAGAATACCCAATTCTTCGTTGGCAGTATCAGCGATATAGTTTAGATCTGTACTAGTCATTTCCCACTGGAAAAAACTATCCTGATCATTGGCTGAACCGGTGAAAGCCTTGGCCAATTGGCCGACTTGGCTGGAACATTTCAAGCGATTCGCCTTTTTCTTGGCCTTCGCCAAGGTGGGGAGAAGCATGCTGGCCAGAATGCCAATAATGGCAATGACTACCAACAGCTCAATCAGTGTGAAACCTTTTTGGTTTTTCATAGTTTTCCTATTAATTGGGTTTGGGTTACATGCCCTTGCGGGCACGGTTTTTTTAGGAATGGAGATACACGTCCATAATCCAACATTTTCTGCACGCAAGTTTCGTGCCACATCATAAACTAAAAATCCTACGGAGAATAGGGAGAAACAAAGCAGTAGTGCGTGTATGTCCGAGAATTTTTACGCAAGGTGAATGTTTTTCACGCATGAGGGGGAAATATGCTGGAATTTGAAGTGCGCTATTTGGGCTGCGCGAGGTGGTATTGGTTCACCTTTGGGTTTTCGATTCGTGTGGTTTTCCCGTTGCCCCAGTTGATTTCCAATGTCTCCACGGTCTTGAGATCGCCGAGGCCGAAGTGAATGATGGCGGGGTGCTGTGCCCACAGTGAATCGCCCGAAGTGACGGGATGGATCAGGGTTTTCCCTCCCATTTTAATTTTGACCACCGAGCCGAGTGGCGAGATGCCAGAGCTGCCCCGCAAACGAACGCCGATCCAGTTGCCTGAGGTTTCCCAGTTATTCTTGATGAGGTGCAGCAATTCGTTGGAGCCGCGGGGCCGGGCTGAAAGTTCT
>JAOLZA010000082.1 GCA_028343615.1 Verrucomicrobiota bacterium | reverse complement strand
CGGCAGTGAGGCGGAGAATTTGCCGGGGTTCGTGGTGCTCAGCTCGCATGCTGGGCGGAGTCCGCAGCCGATTTCCACGCGCATGTGGCATAGCGGTTTTTTGCCGAGCCAGTTTCAGGGCATCCAACTGCGGTCCACCGGCGATCCCGTGATGTACGTGCGCCGTCCCGGCGGTGTGGATGCCGGCCGTCAGCGCGATGTGGTTGATGCTGTGCAGCAGCTCAACGATTTGCAGTTGGGCACCACACACGATCCCGAAATCACCACGCGCATCGCGCAGTACGAGATGGCGTTCAAAATGCAAACCAGCGTGCCCGATTTGATGGATGTTTCCAAAGAACCGAAGGAGGTGCTGAGCCTCTACGGCTGCAAGTCCGGCGATGGATCCTTCGGTAGTAACTGCTTACTCGCGCGCCGCTTAGCCGAGCGTGGCGTGCGGTTCATCCAGCTTTATCATCGCGGCTGGGATCACCACAATGGCATTGTCAACTTCATGAAGAACCACTGCTGCCCATCGGTGGATCAGGCCATTGCCGGACTCATCACCGACCTCAAGCGGCGTGGACTATTCAAGGACACTCTTATCGTATGGGGCGGCGAATTCGGCCGTACGCCGATGGCCCAAACCAGCAAGGGCGCAACTGGTCGCGATCATCACATGAAAGGCTTTAGCCTCTGGCTTGCCGGTGGCGGGATCAAAGGCGGAGTCACGCACGGCACCACGGATGCTCTCGGCTACAACGCTGAGCAAAACCGTACCCACGTCAATGACCTCCACGCAACGTTGCTGCATCTGCTCGGCATCGACCACACTCGGCTAACCACACGCTTCCAAGGTCGTGACTTCCGCCTCACAGATGTGCACGGGAAATTGATTAAGCCGATTTTGGCTTAAGAGAAATTACTCGGGCGGACCACCCAAGGCATGCATTGCGATGCCGGCGGCCACGGAGGCGTTCAGGGAATTCACTCTGCCAAATTGCGGGATGCCGATGGTGTGGTCGGCCATATTTAGGATGAATTGACCGACGGATTTGTCTTCGCCCCCGATGGTGAGCATCAGTTTTTCGGGAGCGGCGGTGCGTACGGCTTCGAGGGTGGTGTTGCCGTTCATATCGAGCGCGGCGATTTGGTAACCTTCCTCGGTCGCTTTACGGGCGTATTGGTTGGCGGAAAATTGCCGCGCGATTTGCATGAACTCCGTGGCGCCCGCTGAGACTTTCACGATGGAGGGATACACCTCGGGCACGCCGCGATTGGGGAGGCACACGCCGTTGAAGCCAAACACCTCGGCGCTGCGTAAAATCGCGCCGACGTTTTGCGGGTCCTCAATATTATCTAGCAAAAGCAATCGCGGGTGAGAGAGCAAATCCTCGAAAGGCGTATACGGATACAACGAAGTATTGAGGACCACCCCTTGATGATCACGACTGGTGGAGAGCTGAATCAGTCGTCCTTTTTCAACCCACTCGATGCGCACTGAATTCTGCTCGAGCAAGCGCACGAGCTTTTGGGTACGCGGCTTGTCGCGGGCGGATTGATTCAGCCAAGCACCGTACACCTTGCGGCGCTGGGCGCGCAGCACTTCGAAGGCGGGGTTAATGCCGTAAACATATTCTCGGGTGGCTTTAGCCATAGGTCGGGAGGTTAAGGTACGGCGAGGCTCGAGGCACGAAAAAACCCGTAGGAGATAACCCTACGGGTTGATTGGATTTAAAATCAGAAGATTACTTCTTTTTTCTGGCTGCAGCAATCAGCGGAACAACGATGTCAGCCTTGCCGTGCTCACTGATAACAGAAAGCTGTTGGCCAACAAGTTTATCCAGTCCTGCATCGCCCATGACCTTGCTAGCAGGTGTCAGGGTGATCTTGGTGGCCTTTTTATTAGCCTTGGCATCGTTGGTGCGCATCACCTTCATGGTGATGGTTTTTGTTTTGGCATCGTAGGCGGTCAAGGTCCCAATACTGGCAACCTTTTTACCACAACCTGCATAGGCAGGGGCCGCAATAACAGTGGCAGCGACAATAGCTAGAATTTTTTTCATTTTTTGTTTCTTTCGTTAACCTTTGGGGTAACCGGAGAAATTCTATGTAATCCTTAACCTCAGCACAAGTCCAAATATAGAATAAAATCTAGACAAACTGAATTCTCTACAACAATCTCTCGCGCGTGAGATTACCTTATTTTTTTTATTTTCTGCCTTTTTTTGTGGTTTCTGTGCTGGCTCATCCCATTCCTGACTTACCCGTTCATGCAGAATTCAAATTCAACGGAGAAGTTCACATCAAGGTGGAAATTGACCCCCGTTGCTTTGAGGTAGATCCTGAACAGGAGCCATACCTGGTTTATGGCGTGTATAAGGCTCTCGAAAAAAAAGACCTTGCTGAGATGGAAAAAGAAGCGAATGCGCTGATTGCTAAATCCATAAAGTTTTCTTTTGAACCCACCCTGACCGTAAAGCCCGTTTTTACTTATCGGTATACTACCTTGGGGGATAAACCTCTTGATAAGAACGATCAGACACCGGTTGTTCTTCAGGCAGACTGGAAATTCAAAATCCCTAATAAAACTAGAACCTACCAGGTCACAGCATTGCCAGCTGGGAAATACAGTGTTTTATTCATAAATCACATAGTTGGAAAAAAGCAGGATTTAAACGTTCTTTTCCCCAAAGAAGCTAGCTACAAGTTGGATTTGAGCTTGGTCTCTCGAATTCGAAAATCTCACCTTAAAAAATAAAAACCCCGCGGCGGTTGCCGCGGGGCTGATTGAGACAATCAACTCGAGTTACTTGTCCTTCTTCTCGGTCAGCTTAGCAACGGTGAGCTTGTCGCCGTCGAGCTTACCGGTCACCTTTATGTCCACCGAAGTATTCGGTTTGCAGATACGGCCGTGCTTGACGGATTTAGAAGCTTTACCGGTCAGAAAAGCAATTGCTTCCTTGCCATCCTTGCTTTTGTACACAAGCGCGGGGCCACATTTTTCGGCCTTCTTCAGTGTGCATTTCTGGCATTTAAGTTTGCCTTCGAGAGTGGTCTCACCGGCGAACGCGACAGTCGCGCTCAGGCCGAGAGCCAATGCAGTCATTTTAATGTATTTCATAGCTATGTATTTTTTAACGCAATACGCCCTAGGAGCGTTAATCCTCGGACATTTCTAACTTAGCCCAATTTCACCCTTTGGCAAGGCTTGAAACGAAAAAAATCCTCTGGTACGCACGATGAGGGCTTGCTTCATTCACATTTGAGCGGTTCAATTCGGCGGAGTTATACGATTCTATGAAACTTACTATTTGTACCCTATTGTTCGTCGGCTTCTGCATGACGATGGTCCAATCCGCTCCGGCGGCCGAAATTACCCACGAACAGATCGAGGAAGTAATGAAGAAAGGCTTCAAGGCTAAGCTTCAGGATGATCTGGCTGCCAATAAGGAGGTGCTCGCCAAGTACGCCGCCTGGCTAGCTGCGTACAAGCCGCCGAAAGGGGATGCAGAAAGCTGGAAGAAGAAAACCGGAGCCATCGTTGCCGCCATCAAGGCCGACAATCAGGCGGCCCTGAAGAAAGCCACCAACTGCAAGGCTTGTCACAACGTGCACAAGAAGTAATCTTTCCCATAAATTTATTTCTCAAGACGCTGGTTTTATCGCCGGCGTTTTTTGTGCCCTTTTATTGCGTCCATGAACATAAAATGCATATGCATTCAGGCTAGCTTCCAACGGGCCTGACGCAGCACGGCAAGCGAATCCCCTGCGAGTTTTTCGTACCACACCGTCACCAACGAGCCGTCCTCAATCTGTACCGTGGACGGATAACCGAGATCGTGTCCCGCTCCATCACCGGACACAATGATGGGGTCACTCCACGTCTTGCCGTGGTCGGCACTGACGCGGGCTTGGTTACCGTAGGGTTTGCGGCGATGACCATAACTCATCAGCAGCCGCCCGTCCTTCAAACGCAACAGGTGTGAGGGTAACCCCCACACATCAATGTTGTGCGGCTCGCTCCACGTTTTGCCGCCATCTTTAGATTCACTCTGTAACGTTTCACCGGCGTTCTTTTTATTATGGTTCCGGATGTGCGCGATGAGATCATCGTTAGTCGCCTCGACCGCGTGTAACTCATGATATTGTTTTGGGTCATCGCCCTTGCGCGTGGGGATTTGCGCAAGACGCTGCCATGACTGACCGTCATCCTTCGATTCGCACACGCCAATCCACGTTTTTTCGCGCCACAGATTTTTGCCGGCGTATAGCAAGCGGCCATCCTTCAAATCCACCGGGCCGTGCGGGCTGTTTACCAGAGAATCATAGCGCGGACTCCACGTCACGCCGCCGTCGGTGCTGCGGATCATCCATGTGCCTAGTTCCTTTTTGCGCGCGGCGGCGGGCACACGGTTGTGCGCGGCCAACCAGCGTGAACGTTTTTCCTCGGGCCATTTCTTGTGTGAGTCTTTCTTGAGATAATATTCATCGTAGGCGTTTGAGGTAAACGTGGTGGCGAGCAATGTGCCCTTGGCGGTTTCCAGTACACCGGCGTCGCGATCATCAATGGGGCTATCCAAGAGCACGCGCGGGAAGCTCCATGTCTTGCCGTCGTCGCTGGAGCGCATCAGTTCCACCTGCCCGAAGGGGCACACGTGGCTTTCGCGGCCACCCGAACACACCAGCAGCAGCTCGCCATTCTTGCGGCGCGCCAGCGTGGGCCAGCCGTGGTAATGATTTGGGCGTAGGCTGATGACGCGGGTGCCTAGGATTTTTGCCTTTGGTTCGACGGCGCGAATGATGAATGGAAATCCAAAGCCAGCTGCAGCTACGCCGGTGAGCAGTTGACGACGGGAAAGGGTTTGCATGCGGCGAGTCTGCCGCAAACTGCCACCGTGACAAGCCCACAGTCGCAACCCATGCACACACTTTACACACTGTCCTCAAAACCCGCGAGAAAAAATCCAGAGACCGACACCCGGTCTGGGGAAAGGCATTGGTGGCTGCGTATCTGTCCGACGTTCTGTTTTCTCAAGAAAAGGGGTTGCGAGGCCAGAACCATTCCCGCAAAATGAACCCGCTCGGTCGTCTTTGGCGGTGGGAGCGATTAATCGATTCTATTAAAGTAAACCCAAACACAAAAATGCTAAAGAAATATACAAAATATGTGGCTACCGCGTTCGCTGTGGCATCCCTCTCCATAATCATAATTGGTTGTGGAGGAGAAGGCGACGGTGATGCCGAGGTTCCATATGAGATGCCGGATGATGGGGACGGAGGAGCCCCCACCAATAACTCAGAGGATATGCCTGCTCCTACTCCCAACCCCACGGGTTAACCCCCTCCAGATTATTTCAGGCAAAAGCTCCCCCATCCGGGGGAGCTTTTTTTGTGGCTTGATTATGGTGAAGTTCAATCAGTGTGG
>JAOLZA010000081.1 GCA_028343615.1 Verrucomicrobiota bacterium | reverse complement strand
TCTTGACCCCCAGTGTGCCCGCGGCGGAACATCCGCGCCTTCTGCGCGCGCTGGATTTTCACGATACCCAACCAAAGGAAGCTGCACTGACCGCCTTGCTAGAGGGCGATGCTATACATAATCTGGCGACTTACTTGGAAGCCTTCCAACGTGCCACTCCGAAATTTCTAGAGAAGCATCCTGAAGTTTTGAAGCGAGTGGAGTCTGCCATGCTTGCCAGCAAGGGCACGGTCACCTTTGTGGACATGGTGGCCCGCTTCAACCGAAAGGACATGGTAAAGCACCTCATGGACATGGTGCAGACTGCACCGGAAAAGGAGCCGGGCAT
Organism: Verrucomicrobiota bacterium; assembly: GCA_028343615.1. Lineage (GTDB taxonomy): Bacteria > Verrucomicrobiota > Verrucomicrobiia > Limisphaerales > UBA1100 > JACNJL01. Next base: position 5,144 of record JAOLZA010000081.1, on the reverse strand, counting down.
TCGCGCAATCCAGCAAATCTTTTCGTTCAAGGAAGACCTCCGTATTGCAGCCGCCTTGAACAAGCCAAACCAGACGCCGGCTTTGTTAAAAGCACTTGGCTTCGTGAGCAATAACGAAGCAGTGGCCATGCTGCGGGCTGTTACCACTGATGAGGCTCGGCTCGAGGCATCACGACTTCTGGCCATTACGGCCTTGGGCCGGAGCTCGTCCGGAGCTGGAGTGCTCATGCAATTGGTACAGCAGAAAAAATTGCCAGCCAAATTCATGTCTCCGGCAATTCAGAGCCTCGCTGCTTCTCCCAGTCCGAATACCCGCAGTTTTGCGGCACAGCACCAAAAGCTCCTCATGCCCGCTGGTAAGCGTTGGCCGATTGAATTACTACTGACGGCCAAGCCAAACGCTCACAAAGGCAAGGCTGTGTTTCAAAAAGCCGGCTGCATTGCCTGCCATATTGTGCAGGGCGAAGGGCTCGACTTCGGTCCTGAGCTATCGGATATCGGCAATAAGCTGAGCTCTGAACAACTTTTTGAAGCTATACTGAAGCCCAATCAAAGCATCAGCTTAGGATACGAAGGAGTAAACATTGCATTAAAAGATGGCACCCAACTCATCGGGTTTGTGACCAGTGAAAGTAAAACTGTCCTGAGCCTGCGTATCCCGGGAGGCCTTCGCAAAGATGTGGCCAAGGCAAATATCAAGACTCGGGCAGTGATGAAGGATTCACTCATGCCCGCTGGACTTGATGCAGTGATCTCGCCTCAGGAACTCGTTGACCTTGTCGGTTGGCTTTCCCCTCAGTTGCCGGAGCTTCTGGCGGCATCTATCCACGGATCACCGGATGTGGATATTGCCGTGCCTAATGGGACCTATACGCTGCAACTCCTGCTTTATGAAGGGTGGCGATCACGGGCTGCGGATATCGTGATCGAAGGGAAGACGGTGAGAGCAGCGTATGACATGTTCAAAGAGCAAGGGGGAAACTTCAACCAAGGGAGCGTGCTTCAACACTCCTTTACTCTCACCGATGGCAACATTGATATTCAAATCAAGGGTCCTCTCCATCTTGGTGGCTTGATTCTGTCAAAGGGAAAAGGGGATGGCACGGTGTTAGCAGCCATCTTGAAAAGTAAATCGGATCTCGATTTCAAGGATGTCCTCAAGGCGATCAATTTCGGGGATACAAGAAACTTGAGCATCGGCAATGTCAATTTCACCGCCGCCGCAGTCAATACTTCGGTGGATGGTGTAACCAACAAAGCCGCCGGTGATGTTTATGCTGGGGAGCACAATCAGAAACTTCCACTGAAACTTCACAAGTGAATCGGGTTCCACAACATCACCCACACATTCCGCCAACCACTTTGAAGCAGCCAAAACAAAAATACATTATGAAAACGCATTTCCGAACCTTGGCAGTCTTGTTCATGGGATTGGTTCTTCCTGCTTCGGCTGGGCCGTTGAAAATCTATTTGCTTGTGGGGCAGTCCAACATGCAGGGCCACGCGGCTGAGCGTACGTTGGAGCATCTCGGTATGGACCCAAAAACGGCGCCGTTGCTCAAGGCGATTCGCAATGCCGACGGCACCGCGAAGTTCCAGAAGGATGTGTGGATTTCTTCCATCGAACCCTCGCTGGAATCGGGCGAAAAACATGGGCGGTTGACCGTGGGCTACGGAGCCGGCGGTCGTGAACCAAAGATCGGGCCGGAGCTGACCTTTGGCATCACCATGCAGCAACACGTCGGCGAATCAATCCTTCTGATTAAGACCTCTTGGGGCGGCAAGTCGTTGAATACAGATTTTCGTCCACCCAGCGCGGGGCCGTATAAGTTCAATCAGCAACAACTGGAGAATTTTAAAAAGCACGGCAAGAACGTGGCCGAGGCGCGCAAGGAGAAGGCCGAGCGCACGGGAGTTTATTACCGCCTGATGCTGGAGCACGTGAACAAAGTGCTGGCTGATATCAAGCGCGTGTATCCGGATTATGATGCGAAGGCGGGTTACGAGCTGGCCGGCTTCGTGTGGTTTCAGGGATGGAATGACATGGTTGATGGCGGCACCTATCCCACACGCGGCCAACCGGGGAGCTACGATACTTATAGCAAAAACCTCGCGCATTTTATTCGCGACGTGCGCCGGGATTTGAAGGCGCCCAAGCTGCCGTTCGTCATCGGTGTGATGGGCGCGGGCGGACCGATCGCCAAGTACGGGCCGGACCAAAAACGCTACGCTGGCATCCACGGCGAATTCCGAAATGCCATGGCCGCGCCCGCCAAGCAACCGGAATTCAAAGGCAACGTCACGGCAGTGCTGACGGAAAATTATTGGGACCTCCAGCTTTCTGAGCTTGTCAACCGCAAGGGCAAAGTCAACACCAAGCGCCGCGAGTTATCCAAGGACAAAACCTTCACCCGCGAACAACGCGATAAAGCCCTCGCTGAATTCACCGCCAAACTGTTCACAAAAAAAGAACTCAAGATTTTAGAAGTCGGCACCTCGAACGCCGCTTATCACTATCTCGGCTCTGCCAAAATCCTTGCTCAAATCGGCAAAGCTTTTGCCGATGCAAGGGCAGCGATGAAGTAGAAGGTTGGTGGATTTTTATTTCTCCCAAATGCAATAGAGAAACTGGCGGCCGCGCAGGAAGAGTTGGTTGCCGGCCAGGACAGGGGATGCGTCCAGCCGGTCATTAAGTTTATTGGTGGCTAAGGTTTCCAGTTTCTTGCCGTGCTTGAGAACCAGCGTGGCACCGTTGCGTCCAGTAACATATATCTTTCCGGCGGCGGCTACAGGGGAACTGTAGACATTGGCGAGACCCTTTAGTCGTTCTCGGTCAATGTAGGTTTCCCCGGTTTTGGCGTCGGTACAGGAAAAAAGAGCCTGGCTGGATTGGTTGTAATACAACAAACCGTCGTAAAGTACGGGGGAGGGGACGTAGGGGGTGCCTCGTTTTTTACTCCAGAGGATTTTGTCAGAACCTGTGATATCCCCTTTGGCTGACAGTGGCAGCGCGAGTAACGAGAAACCCTGGTAGCCGGTCATGCAATACACCGCATTTTCATCGACGACAGGGCAGGGAATGGCGTTATCGGTAAGTCCACCGCATTGCCAGATTATTTCACCGCTCTGGAGGTTGTAGCTGACGACTTTACCCGGCTCAACGAGTCGCCCGCCACGACCTTTGCCCGAGGCCGTGGTGATGATTTGTGTTTTTCCGCTGTGCGTTACCACCACCGGAGTGGACCAACCGTTGCCGCTTTGCCGATTTTCTCTCCAGAGCCTTTTCCCGGTTTTAGCATCCAATACTTCAATGTAGGACTGGCGTACGTGGTCACGCACAATTACTAGACGACCATTATGGATTACAGGAGAGCAACCTTCACCAAGACTGGCTCCCATAACGGTTTCCCCAAGGTCGCGTTCCCATATTTTTTTTCCATCAAGATTGTAGCAAAACAAACCTGCGGATCCGAACCAGCAATAGAGCCGTTCGCCGTCAGTTGTGGGTGAGGCAGAGGCAAAGTTATTATCGCCATGAGCACCTTCATGCGGGATTTTTTTAGTAGCAACTCGCCGCCAAAGGGTTTTTCCGGTGATGCGATCCAAGCAAAGCACGACATATTCGTATGTAGTGTTCGGATGCGTGATGCCGAAGATACGCTTAGGTTGGTCTTCGGGTTTGGGTAAAGAAGGATCAATCTTTCCGGTGTTGATAGCAGTAAGCAGGAAAACCTTATTGCCCCAAACGATTGGCGATCCGCTGCCGTACCCGGGAATGGATACCTTCCACTGAATGTTTTTATCTTCGCTCCATGAGACCGGTGGCTGCGCGGTCGAGGAAGCGCCTGTGGCATTGGGTCCACGCCATTGATGCCAGTTTTCAGACTTGGATTTTTGAAAATCCGCTGCGGGCGTGTTAAAAATGAATCCAGACCAAGCTACGTAAAGGAGAAGATTTTTTTTCATATTAAAGAGTCAGTTCGTCGGTGCTGCTGGCAAATTTTTCTGTGTTGATGTTCATTTGGTTAAGTATATGTACGAAGAGGTTACAGAGTGGGGTATTGTTTTTCGTATCGTGAGCCAAATAACGGCCGTGCTTGAGGCCGCCGCCGGCTAATAGGATAGGGTTGTTGCGTGGGTCATGCGCGCTAGCGTTGCCAAGATTGCTGCCGAGTAAGGTAAGCGTGTTATCGAGTAAGGTGCCGCCTGCCTCGCGCTTGGTTTTCATAGCAGTTAGGAATTCGTCGAAACAACCCATAATGGCACGCTCGATCCGTAGCAGCTGCTCAATGCGTTTGGGATCACGTCCATGATGGGAGAGATTATGGTGCTCGGATTCAACGCCAGCGATCTGCGGCATACCATGGTTGTGTTGGATGACTATACTGATAACCCTCGAGGAATCGGTCTGCACGATGAGCGGGACAAGATTAAGCAACAGCCTAATACGGCCAATGAGATCGGTTTGGTCAAAGATATCTAGTGGCGCTCGGGCCTCAACCTGAGGTTTCGGGCGGTCGATCCACGCTTGTGCCTCGGCGAGGTCATTCTCGGCGATGCGGACGGAATCAAAATATTCCTGCAACCGTTCGCGGTCAGCCGCCGGTGCGGTTTTGAGCAGCACGCGAGTTTGGTCAAGTAACTCGTCCAGCACGCTGCGGCCCTCGGCGAGCTTTTGTTTTTGCCGCGCAATCTCCTCCGGTTTGCCGCTCAGAAACATTTTCGAAAACATGCGTGAAGGTCGGTATTCAGCCGGAATCATAACCCCGCTATTGGTATAGGATTGGCTTTTTTTGGTGTTGTTGCTGCTGAGTGAAACGGACGGAAACCGCGTGACATAGCCGAGCTTGCCGGCCGCGTATTGGTCCACAGAGATCGAGTTTTGGAAGCCATCCATACCGGGGTTGGGCGCGGCGCTAAGCCAAGACATTTCACACTGATGCTCACCGCCTTGTTGCGGGTGGGAAAGCCCGGAGAAGAGGGTAAAGTCTTTCCGGTGAGCCTTGATGATGCTCAGATAATCGGTCAGCTCGTAGTCGGCTCCGGTCTTTTTGGGGAACAACGCCGGAGCGTGCAGACCGAGCGTATTGCAAATGGTCACCATCCGCTTCGGCGGTGCCTGTTCCTTGGCCCATGCCTGTTGC
>JAOLZA010000080.1 GCA_028343615.1 Verrucomicrobiota bacterium | reverse complement strand
GACACCGCGTTCCAGTAGATTTTCAATCACTCGCGCGTGACCCCACGCAAGCATTTGGTTCACCGTCCGCATTTTGTTGTGCATCCGATTGTACGTCTCTGGCCCAACCGGCACCACGGTCCAAACGCACCCCGGCGTGCTACGAATTATTTTCGCCAGCTCTCCAATCCGCTTGTCACTCGTCACGCGTTTGGAATCTTTGATACCCTTTTCCTGCCAATGCCGCACCACGGATTCATTCACATAAACTCCTGCGATGACCAGCGGCCCAAAAAAATCGCCTTTACCCGATTCATCCACACCCAATCGCGGACGAATGAAGTCCGGATTGATCTCCGCCTCATAACCCAGCCGGGCTTCCTTCAATATCTCCGGCTCCAGCACAAACTCCACAAACTCTCGTGTGCCCTTGCCTTGAACCAACAGCTTGCCGCTGTTATAGAAATTAACGTTTAATTTATTACGATGCCCCGCGAAGCGGGTGTGCGGTACAGAGCGCATTTCGTAATCGCGCTCTAACAAATACGCTTGGAGCTGGGCCGCCTGCGTATCGTCCAGCTTGCAGGTGTACGAAGTTAACGCCGGTTCACCCATTACTTCTCCAGCACCATCAGCTCCACCTTGCGAAACTCCACCGGATGACTTTCCGACTGCAACGAAATATAGCCTGCCTTCAAACTCAACACATCGCCCTTGATCAATTTCTTCGCATCCGCATCGCGCGGATCGTATTGCGGCTTCGTGTACGTCATCACTTCCTTGCCGTTCACAAAATGTTTAATTACCTCGCCACCGCGCACCTCCACTTCCACCGTCACCCATTGCTCCCCGCGATAGGTCTTGGATTTACTGTTAAAACAATGCCGAGTTTGCAGTTTCCCATCCATCACCACATTGGTTCCCGGCGTGCAAAGATTGGCCGTGCTACGCTTGCCTTTTTCCAGGCCGCCCAGCAATTGCACTTCAATAGACACCGGGAAATCCTGGTTTAACAACATCGTTTTGGGATGTTGACAGTGCAGCATGATACCACTGTTCCTTAACGCCCAGCCTGGCCCTCCCTTAATTTGCTCCCCCACAAACCGGTGTTCCACGCGAATGCGATAGTGCGAAAAGGAGTCTTTATAAAAGATGTGCCCGAACTGATCACCAAATTCCTTGTAGCCCTTATAGCCCACTTTCATCATCCCATCCTCCACACGGAAGGTGTTCTTGAAGTTTACCCCCAATGGCTGACCCTTGATCTTCACGCTCCAGCCCTCGAGATTTTTTCCGTTGAATAACGCAACCCATTTCCCTTCCGCCGCCTCCATGTTCAGGCAAAGAGCAAGGCAAACCAACAACGACAATCTGTAGATCAATTTCATGCCTCTCTCTACACCAGCCAAGCTCAGGTGCAAATGTAAATCGCTTTGACTTCTCCGCGTAGGTTTCCAACCCTACCACGTGATTGATGTTGCCAAAAATCGTAAAGCCCGCCGCCTTATCCCGCGTTTGTTGAATTGGTATGACGCGAATGCCCGCGACTTGCCATGGCGAAGCACACGGGACCCTTATGCCATTTGGGTTTCGGAAATTATGCTGCAACAAACGCAGGTGGCGACGGTAACCCCCTTTTGGCAACGCTGGATGCGTGCGTTGCCCTCGATTGAAAAACTCGCGTGCGCTAAGCCCGAGCGAGTGCTCAAGCTCTGGGAAGGCCTCGGTTACTATTCCCGCGCACGGAATCTCCAAGTCGCCGCAAACCAAATCGTCACCGAACACAATGGCTGTTTTCCGAATGACCCCGAAGCCATTCGCGCCTTGCCGGGTGTTGGGCGTTACACCGCAGGCGCGATTGGCAGCATTGCTTTTGGTCGAGCCGAGCCAATTGTGGATGGTAATGTCACTCGCATCCTCACGCGAATTTTTGGGATATGCAAAAACACAAAAGCCAAAGCCACACAAAAAATTTTGTGGTCATTAGCCGAAACAATGGTTGCCGCCACCGACGATTGTTCTGCATTGAATCAATCTTTAATGGAACTCGGTGCCACCGTGTGCCATTCGCGCCAACCGGATTGCACGGTGTGTCCTGTTCGCCGATCGTGCGTGGCTCGGATGGCAAACACCATAGAACAAATTCCTGCCAAAAGCCAACCGGCGCGGTACGTTGAAAAATCTATCGAAGTTTATATCGTCACGCGCGGCCCACGCTACCTTGTGCAGCAACGGCCCGTGGGCATGGTGAATGCGGGTTTCTGGGAATTCCCGAACAGCGAAAACGGTGCAAGTTTTTCCATCCCGAAAAACGCTCAGCCAATCGCAACCGCACGCCATACGATCACCCGCTATCGAATCAAATTCAACGCATACTCAATCCGGAGCAATCACACCCAAGGTAAGTGGTGCACGTTGAATGAACTGCGAAAAATACCCTTCACCGCCGGTCATCGGAAGTTGTTGAAGGGGCTGTGATGAAACACCTGCCTAGTACTCGATGGTACAGTTGGGCAGCTGATCTTCGAGATCCATAATCTCCGCATGGCGAAGGTGGGTGTTGCCTTTGATCATCAGGACTTCCAGTTTTTTTAGGCCGTACAGGGGCTTAAGTTTAGTGACGTCGTTATAGTTCAGTCCAAGCCAGGTGAGTTTGGGAAAATTGGACAGCACCGAAATGGTGGTAAGCTTATTGTTGATCAGGTTCAGCCGTTCGAGGTTTACCAGCTTTTTCAAGGGGGCAATATTGCTGATTTGGTTGCGGCTGAGATTGAGCTGCTCAAGCAAAAGCAAATCTGCCACCGGCTTGAGGGTGCTGATCTGGTTGCCCTGCAGTTGCAGTGCCACTAGATTTTTCAAGGAGGCCAGGGGCTTCAAATCCGAAATCTCGTTGTCCATCAGCGAAAGGTTGCTCAGCGAGGGCAGCTTGAGCAAGGGCTTGATATTAATGATGTTTTTCCCAGAAAAAGTGGCATCAAACACTTTTTCAAAGTCGGCTTTAGTAAGCGTTCCCTTGGGATTTTTCGCAACTTTGCGAACTAAAGATAAGATGATATCGGGGTCCAAGAGGCGAACATAGCACTTTAAAAACCCAATGTAAATCCCACACTTTCAGAAAAATACGGGTGGCATCTACTTTTCAGCCGGCAGCAACTCGAAAGATTTCACGACGAACCGGCCATTTTCAACCTGCCCAGAAACTTTGGCATGGCGAATAGCTTTGCAAAACCCATCTTCAGCATGGGCATCCCCGTGATCATCGATCTTGGTGCCATCGACATAAAAAGCGGCCCCATCGATCCCGACCGCCAAGTCACAGCCACTCCCCTCTAGGCCGAGTTTACATTGACCGCACGCCGCCTCCAGTTCTTGGTCGATTATCTCAAATGTAATTTCCCCTCCGGGTTCGTTGTTGGGTACATTTGATTGCGTACACGCGAAAAACAGTACCATTGCCAGCATTCCGACTAGCAAATTATTGATTTTAATGTTTTTCATGATGAGTTTCTTCCCCAAATTAGTTACTGAATTTTTTGTCGGAAGCAAAAGAGATGTTTCTCTCCACGGATCAAGAGTGAGTTGTTCACCGGTACGGGGCTAGCGATGATACGTTCGCCCATGTCGTTTTCAGTGAGCAGCTTGAAACCATTCTTGATGCTGGCAACGAAGAGCATCCCATCCTCGCGAGCTGAATATATTTTACCATCAGCAATGGTGGGCGAGGAATAGTAGCTAGCCCGATTCTTTGGAAAAGCGTTTTGCCAAAGAATAACCCCGTCATTTGGATTTACACACAACACCTCGCCGCGATCACGAACCAGATACACCATGCCACCATGTGTAGCAGGCGAGGGAACGAAAGTGCCTTTGCCTTCAAGCGTCCACTTGCGGTGCGTTAGAGTAACGTCACCTTTACCGTTAAGCTCAACGCCCGCCAAGCGCGCCCCTCGTCCATAAGGAATCACCGCCTTGTCATCAATAACCACAAAGGAGGAAACAACAACCCAATTGTTCTTTGAGGCGGGATTAAATCCGGCACACGACCACAGAATATTTCCATTAGCCGCATTATGTGCGGTAAAGCGTTCGGCGCCCCACACGAGGATAGCTTCGCGACCATTTTGTGTCGTGACAATCGGGGTGGCATAGCTGTGGTCGCCCTCACGGGGTGTCTTGAAATTCCGCTCCATCTTCCAAGCAACTTTACCGGTACCTTTCTCAAAAGCCACAAGCCATGAATTGCCGTTACGCATCAGTGCCATGACAACGTGTTTCTTGGTGAGCACCGGTGAGGTGCCAAAATCCCAAAAGAGCGAGTCCCGGCCGTAACTCATGAGGTTTTCCTTCCAGAGTAGTTTACCCTTCAACGACAGCGCAGCGAGATTGCCACTTTTAAAATAGGCAAAGACTACTTCACCGTCGGTGATACAAGAAGGATTGCTGCCAGACCCATTGCGGTGTTTGCCACGCCGTTCCTTGCTGATGGATTCTTCCCAAAGAACTTTGCCTTCCCAGCTAATAGCGGTGACGGTGTCCTGCCCGTCCTTGGGACCGGTGATAAAAATCTGGTTATCCCAGACGATGGGAGTAGAGCAACCCTTGTCAGTCAATGGGAGTTTCCAAGCAAGGTTAGCCGGATCGACCAAATCCGCAGGATATTTTCCGCTGGTGGACTCACCTGTATGGTTGAGCCCGCGCCAAGCCGGCCAGTTATCCGCCGTAACCAGCGGGGCGAACAAAAGCACTGTTGCCAGCACAGCGATTGGCAGAGACTTAACGTCGATATTTTTCATGGGCCCCAACCCTACCAACGCCCCGCCTGATTGAGGAGGGTTTTCTCAGGGAGGACTGATGTTTATTCATTTATCACCAAAAGGACCCCATCCAGTCACCAGCGTAAGCATTAGAACCCCAATGGCTACGAGATAGGGAAGGATCATGAACAGTGTCGTCAGCGTCCACAGGGCGACCTTTATTGACTTGAGTTGCTCGAGGGCCAACGCTTCGTTGTCGGGTTGGGCTGAAGTTCCCTTTGTCTTATCTGAATCTTCCATGCCTCAACCCTACTCGCCCTGCGACCATTTTTAAATATTAATTCAGCGCCGAAGATAGAAGAACGACGACTCGCCCCTGTGGACAAGCGGGGGGGAAATCGATGCAACTCCCACCTGATTCTTTCCTTTAACGGGATCATAATGGTGTCTAATGGAAATCATTTTGCGCGAAGAAGGAAATGGAAAACACAGACTCTACACCCAAAGTCCAGCAGGAATCAGCCCAGCCGGAGAGACTCAGAAAAGGCGGAGAGTATCCGATTGAGTCCTACGTCTACGTCACCCACGAAGCTGCAACAGAAGCATTAATCTATCGCCGCTGGATCTCGATTTGATTTATATTGAAATAGTTGACGCGCTTTTCCTTGCGGGCACCGCCAACGTCGATGGAAATAAAGCAGTGATCGCCTTTTACCTCAGAAATGCGAAAGACTGCGAACGCGCCTTCACGGGTTTGCATAAAGAGCTGCTCTGGATTGCCGTCGGGGTTGAGCTTCTGAAAACAGCCAATCTCGGTATCGAAAAATCGTTTGTTGAATTTAGTGGTGTCCGAGGTATAACGGGCGACCACCTCCATTTGTACCGATGCGGTGGCGGGCGGTGGGGGCGGCGGCGCACCGATGACGCCTGGTACTTCGGTCACATTCATCCAACCGGGCGCGCCCTCGTACCACGCCTGGTCGGTGGGCAGTATCTGCCCTTTCTTGAGGTACTCGCGCGCTTCCTCCAACGGATACGGCCCAAACGCTTCGCCGTCTCGCGTGAAATGCAGCAGCATCAGCCCACAATGGGCGGACGACGGTAAATTGGCCACCCTATTCTGTGGTGGACAAACCCAGCCTTTTTTGATACATAATCGCGCATGAAGTCCCGTGCGATACTCTTGGGGGCAGTCTTGGCGCTGCTCATAACTCCCGCGACTCAAACTCAAGCCGGCGAACGACTGGTGGATGGATCCGGCGGGGCGTACCTTGCCGAAGTGGCGGTACGCCCGATAAGTCTGGCCGGCACGATTTTGGGAACCGGCTTTTATATCATTACGTGGCCTTTCTCCAAAGCCTCCGGCAGTAGCGAAGCCGCC
>JAOLZA010000008.1 GCA_028343615.1 Verrucomicrobiota bacterium | reverse complement strand
CTTCCAAAGCCGATGGCGCCCGTCAACGGCAAACCCTTTGTCGAATGGATCGTCCGCTGGCTCAAAGCCCAAAGCGTGCACGACGTGGTGATCTCCACCGGTTACGGTTCCGAATTCGTGGTGAATCACTTTTCCGCACAACCTGTTACGGAAATGAACGTGCAATGCGTGGCCGAACTCCAACCGATGGGAACCGGCGGCGGTCTCGCTTATGCGGCGGCCCAATGCGGTGCATCACCGGAAACGTGGTTGGTGCTAAATGGCGACTCACTCATTTTCGCAGATGTCACCGCGTTGGCCGATGAACTTGGTGACGCTGATGGCGTGATGGTCACCCGTGCCGTGCCGGACACCGCCCGCTACGGCAGCGTGCGTACCGACGACACTGGCCGCATCACCGACTTCGAGGAAAAACAACCCGGTGCGGGCCACATCAACGGCGGCATTTATTTGCTGCGCCATTCGGTGCTGGAAAGCTTTTCGGAAACACGCCCGTTGAGTTTGGAGCGCGAAGTATTCCCCAATATGCTCAATAAAAAAAACGGCCTCCGAGCCCATCCAGTGGAAGCCGCATTCCTTGATATCGGCACGCCGGAAACCTTGCCCCAAGCGGAGGCATTCGTGACGGAAAATCAGGCCAAATTCGCCTGAGAACAGCCTGAAAGAGACTTTCTGTATCAGGATTTTTTCGTAAATAAGTGCCTATTTTAGCACTTTTTCTTCAAATACAGCCTCAATCCAAAGAGTGGCACGACACTTGCTGCTCGTGCGTGGGCAGGTTCATTTTTTCCTGCCAGAAAAAGGTCTAAATATGACGACGAAGGGCAGGAAATGATTATTACTCGCACCCCCTATCGCATCTCGATGTTTGGCGGCGGCACGGACTATCCGGGCTGGTATCGCGAACACGGCGGCGCGGTCCTGTCGACCACCATAGACAAGTACTGCTACATTAACGCGCGCCATTTGCCACCGTTTTTCGACCATCAATTTCGCGTGGTGTATTCGCAAATCGAGAGTACAAATACTATTGAAGAAATACAGCATCCCTCGGTGCGAGCCACGCTGAAATTTATGAATCTCGATCGCGGGATTGAGATTCACCACGACGGCGATCTCCCCGCCCGGAGCGGCATGGGTAGCAGCTCCGCCTTCACGGTCGGTTTGCTCAATGCCCTCTACGCCCTTAAGGGCCATATGGCGACAAAGGAACAACTCGCCAATGAGAGCATTCATTTGGAACAGGATTTATTGAAAGAAACCGTCGGCTCGCAGGATCAAGTCAACGCGGCGTACGGCGGGTTCAACCACATTACCTTCCACACCTCGGGAGAAATTTCGGTGCGACCTGTCATTATTCCGCCTGATCGGCTGAATGAACTTACGTCGCATCTTATGCTTTTTTACACGGGCATCAAACGCACCGCCGACAAGGTGGCCGGCAGTTATGTGCCCTCACTTGAAAGCAAACGCCGCCAGCTTCGCATCCTGCGCGATATGGTGGAGGAAGCCCTCGCCGTTCTCTGCGGTCACGGGCCCATTAAAGAATACGGCGAGCTACTGCACGAAAGCTGGCTCGCTAAACAGGCTATCAGCGACAAAATCTCCAACGACGCCATCAGTGAACTCTATAACGCCGCGCGCGATTCGGGTGCGGTGGGCGGTAAAATTACCGGCGCAGGCGGAGGCGGCTTTATGTTGCTCTTCGTACCGCCTCAGTTTCAACCAGCCGTTCGTGAAAAACTCAATCGCCTCATCCATGTGCCGTTTAACTTCGAGACAGCCGGAAGTCAGGTGATTTTTTACGACCGCGACCAGGACTATTCAGCCGCCGAAGCTGACAACAAATCGCGACAATTGGCCGAATTCCGTGAACTCGACGACGTGGAGGCCACCGCCGAAGCGCTCGCTAATTTTGCCTAAATTATGAGACCCCCATTTATTTGCGAACCCGAAACCGCCGCGCCGAGTTTAACCGCGGGCGGTTTACCGCGTTGGACACCCGAGGAGTTGATTGCTTTCGAGAACGACATCGCCGACGAATTCAATGCCTCAAAAATCAAAGCTCCAGTACATCTTTATTCCGGCAACGAACGCGAGATGATCGATGTGTTCGATCGCGTGCGCGCAGATGACTGGGTGCTGTGCTCGTGGCGCAGTCATTACCAATGCCTCCTCAAAGGCGTGCCGTCGGATGAAGTGAAGTCCGAAATTATGGCCGGTCACTCCATCACACTTAACTTTCCTGAGCACCGCGTGCTCAGTTCCGCCATCGTAACCGGAGTGCTCCCGATCGCCGTCGGACTCGGCCTCGGCATCCAGCGCGAGGGCGGCAAGGAACGCGTGTGGTGTTTCCTTGGCGATATGACTTCCGAAACCGGCACAGCTCATGAGTGCATCAAGTATGTACAAAACCATGAGCTGCCGGTGCACTTTGTAATTGAAGACAACGGCAAAAGCGTTTGCACCGACACCCGCGAAACTTGGGGCGTGGATACGCTCACTTATGAAAACGCCGATAACCCGTACGTCACCTATTACCAATATGAAACCAAATACCCTCACGCCGGTGCTGGCCAGCGAGTACAATTTTAAGCACGGACGCTATGAAACTGTTGAAATATTTTGATGAGCTAAAACGCTCGATGGAATACCTCGCCGAAGATCCGGCCACGGTTTTCATCGGCCAAGCCGTTGCCTGCCCCGGCACAGCGATGAGCAACACACTCAAGGAAATTTCCAACGACCGCAAAGTAGAGCTGCCCGTGGATGAGGACATGCAAATGGGAATGACCAATGGCCTCGCGTTGCAGGGCAAGCTGCCGGTCAGCATTTTTCCACGCTGGAATTTTCTGCTGCTCGCCACCAATCAACTGGTCAATCACCTCGATAAATTTGGAGATATGTCCGCTGGCGGCTACCAACCCAAAGCCATCATCCGTACCAGCATCGGCTCGCAACGACCGCTGCATCCGGGCCATCAGCACATCGGCGATTACACCGATGCCTACCGTAAAATGCTGGAAAACGTAGAGGTTATCCGGCTCGAAGAAGCAGAGGAAGTTTACCCCGCCTACGAAAAAGCCCGCACGCGGAAGGATGGAAAGAGCACGATTCTCGTAGAATACGGAGACTTTTATAATGAAAAATAGTGCTGCCACTGCTGTCCCCAAAACTGCCCTCGGCCCGTGGCCGTTGATGCGTAACAACATCACGCGGGCGGATTTGGACTGCCTCGTGGAATTTTTGCAGCAGGACGACCCGATCCTCACGCAGTCGACCAACGTACGCGAGTTCGAACGCGAATGGAGCGAGTGGTTGGGCGTGAAGCACAGTGTGTTCGTGCATTCTGGATCAGCAGCAAACCTCGTGACAATGGCCGCGCTACGACAGCTCAAAGGTGAAGGTGAAGTGATCGTGCCAACACTAACGTGGGTGAGCGACATCGCCTCGGTGTTGCACGCGGGTTTGAAACCGGTGTTTGTGGATATCGATCCGCGCACGCTCGGCATGGATATTTCTCAAGTGCTCGATAAAGTGAACGACAAAACACAGGCTGTTTTTCTGACGCACGTGTTGGGCTACAACGGGCTCGATCAACGCCTGCTCGACGAACTTGATAAACGCAACATCCCATTGATCGAAGATTGCTGTGAGGCGCACGGCGCGACTTTCAATGACCGGCGCGTGGGCAGCATGGGTTGGGCTTCTAACTTTTCGTTTTATTACGCGCACCACCTTAGCACGGTGGAGGGTGGAATGGTTTGTACAAATGACGATGAACTTTACGAAGCCATCCGCATTTACCGTTCCCACGGAATGGTGCGCGAGGCTTCGGAGCAATCAACGAAGGAACGTTACCAATCCAAGCATCAGGATTTGAATCCGGAATTTATTTTTGCTTATCCCGCTTACAACGTGCGCGGCACTGAACTTAACGCAGTGATTGGACGCCATCAACTGAAGCGTTTGGACGACAACAATGCCATTCGCACGCGTAACTTGAAGCGCTTCTTAAACGGCCTGGACTCCTCGAAATTCCAAACCGATTTCGCCGTGGAAGGAAGCAGTAATTACGCGTTCACATTGATTTTGCGCAGTCCGGACGATGCCCTGCGCGATCGCGTGGAAAGCACGTTGCGCGAATGGAAAGTGGAATTTCGCCGCGGTACCGCCGGTGGCGGCAATCAACTGCGGCAACCTTATGCCCGCGAGCGGTTTGGCGATGACTACAAAAATTATCCCTTCACCAACCACGTGCATTTTTACGGCTGGTACATCGGAAATTATCCCGACCTCGAGCCCGAGCGCATTACGCTTTTGACTGAGTTGTTGAACACACTTTAACGACGATAAAACGATGATTAAATCTTTGAACAAACAACTTGACGTGCTGTTCGTCTCGCCCGATTCATCGGCAAAGGCGTATCAGGAATTGGCCAAAAAATATTCGGCCATTGAGACGCCCACGTGGGCGTTGCTGCTCGCGCAGGCCTGTCGGAGCAACGGGTTTGAAGCGGCGATTTTGGACACGGGCGCAGAGCGCTTGACACTCGAGCAATCGGTTCAGCGCATCGACGAAGCCAATCCGCGTTTGGTTTGCCTGACGGTTTACGGGCAGAACCCGAATTCCGGCACCACAAATATGATCGGTGCCATCGCGTTGGCGCGTGGTTTGAAAGCGACTTATCCGGAATACAAAATCGCCATCGTCGGTTCGCACACGAGCGCGCTGCCGTTGGAAGTGTTGGCGGAAAACAGCATTGATTTTGTGCTGCTCAATGAAGGTGTTTATGCGGTGCAAAATTTGTTGCGGTCCAATCTCGATGACGAGGTCGCGAAGGTAAAGGGCGTCGGCCACAAGCTGCACGGACGGCCATGGCTGAATGCGCCGGAGCGCGTGGTACCGCAGGAACGGATGGATATCGATCTGCCGGGGTACGCGTGGGATTTGCTGCCATACGACAAGCAGCCCCTAGATTTATATCGCGCGCATTTTTGGCACGCGGAGTTTGATCACACCAAGCGTACGCCGTTTGCGGCGATTTACACTTCGCTCGGCTGCCGATTTGCCTGCAATTTCTGTATGATCAATATCGTGAACCGCGAGGACAACGGCGATAGCATCAACTCGTCGGACTCACGCAAAATGCGTTATTGGTCGCCGGACTTCATCACGAAAGAATTCGAGACACTCGCCAATCTCGGTGTAGAGACGTTGCGTATTTCTGATGAAATGTTTTTCCTAGACAAACGGTACTTCGAGCCATTGCTCAATAACATCATCGACCGCGAATTGCAGCTCCGGATGTGGGCGTACTCGCGTATCGATACAGTACGCCCGAAGTATCTCGATCTTTTTAAGCGTTCGGGCATCGGCTGGCTGGCGCTCGGCGTCGAAGCCGGCAACCAAGCAGTACGGCGCGAAGTATCCAAGGGGTCGTTTAAGGACATCAACATCCGCGAAGTGGCGCGCGAAATCAGCGAGGCGGATATAAACATCATTTCCAATTACATTTATGGTTTCCCGGATGATACCCACGAGACGATGCAACAAACGCTCGACCTCGCGTTGGAGCTGAACACCGAGATGGCCAATATGTACCCATGCCAAGCCCTGCCCGGCAGCCCGTTGTATCACGAAGCCAAACAAAACGACTGGCCGCTGCCAACTAATTATGAAGGCTACGCATTTTTGTCGTACGAAAGCCAACCGCTGCCCACGAAGCACTTGAGTGCCGCCGAGGTGGTACGCTTTCGCGATGATGCGTGGCAGACTTATTTCACCAACCCCGATTATCTCAATTTAGTTGAGAGAAAATTCGGGGGTGCCCAGCGCTTGAACGTGGAGGACATGGCCAAAGTCCCCCTGCCCCGTCAATTGCTGGAAACTGAAGCACCGGAAACCTGCCTCGCATGATTCTTCTATGACAATCGCCTGCCAAGACCTCCGCACGGAGACCGAGTCCTCAAGCGCAGATTTGCTTGAGGATTTCGCGGTGTCCGCGCCCTTTGCATCGCCTGTGACTGTGGCCTCGTTGACTCCAACGGTGTTGGGAAGTTTTGGTACGAAATCAGACACACTCACGGCATTGCAGCCGTTGGTGAAAAAGGCGGTGGTACCGAAGCTCATTAGTTTTACCGTGGCGGAGTGGTCAGCGTTACCAGTGGAAATCACTCAGGAAATTGCCGCGCGATTTGACGGCGGGCAAGTGGTGTTCCGCAGCAGCGCGGTAAATGAGGACGGTGAGCAGCAATCACAAGCAGGAGCATTTGCCTCGTGTCTGGACGTGGACAGCAGTCAGCCGCGCGCGGTGTGGAGCGCGGTGGAAGAGGTCATCGAGTCGATGGATGAGTGTCCGGAAAACCAAGTCCTGGTGATGACGATGGTGACGGATGTGACTTTGAGTGGCGTAATTATGACACACGAGCTGGACAGCGGCGCGCCCTATTATGTGCTGAATTACGATGATGAAACCGGCAAGACCGATACCATTACCGGCGGCAGCGTGGTCAATAAAACGGTTTTGGTGCATCGCGATTATGTCACCGACCACGTCGATTCGCCGCGCGTGGCGGAGTTACTGGAGCTGGCGCGCGAGCTCGAAGGCTTGTGCGATCGCGGCACACCGTTGGATATTGAATTTGCAAAAACTCGCGATGGCCAATTGCATTTACTGCAAGTGCGGCGCATCACGGTGCAGGAAAACTGGAACCGCCGCATCAGCCGTCACGTAAGCGAGGTATTATTTCAGGCGGGCGAATTCTTCACGCGCCACTCCCAACCGCGCAAAAACTTGGCTGGTGCGCGCACCATTCTCGGGCAGATGCCGGATTGGAACCCCGCTGAAATCATCGGCACGCGCCCGCGGCCGCTAGCGATTTCTCTGTACCGGCATCTCATCACCGATTCTATTTGGCAGGAAGCCCGCGCGGAGATGGGCTACCAACCGGTGCCTAGTACGCCGCTGATGCTCACGCTTGGCGGACAGCCGTACATCGATGTGCGTGCGAGTTTCAATTCCTTCCTACCCGTCGGCTTGCCCACCGAAACACGTGAGCGACTGGTTGATGCCTGGATGGATCGGCTGGAGACCAATCCCAAGCTGCATGACAAAGTGGAATTTGAAGTGGCGCAGACGGTGTTAGATTTTAATTTCGACGAAGATTTCCAAAGCCGCTACGGCGATGTGCTCGAGCCGGATGAGTTTCTTGATTACCGAATTCAACTCGCGAAAATTACCGCAGCCAATCTTAATCTTACGCCCGAAGCTTCGTTGCCGAGGGCACTGAAAAACATCCAGCAACTCGAGGCGTTGCAAACCCAGCGACGCTCACTCAACGATTTGGCGCTGCTGCCAACGCTGCTGGAAGAATGCCGCACGCTGGGCACTCAACCTTTTTCGGTGATTGCACGACACGCATTTATGGCGGAAGCGATTTTGCGTTCGGCCGTCACACGCGGCGCGCTTTCGGAGCAACGGCTGGCGGCCTTCAAGCGCACGCTCCGCACGGTTACGGCGGATTTCACCGGCGACTTTACTCAAGCCCTCACGGAACCGCGACGGCGCCCGGAATTTCTGGCCAAGTACGGTCATTTGCGCCCAGGCACGTATGACATCACTTCGCCGCGTTACGATCAACGCGATGATTTGTTCGCCGCCACCGCTCAGCCTGAGCCGGCGACGAGCGATGCGGTTTTCCCGCTCACGGGAGCAGAGGCGCAATTATTTCAGGAACTTTTTGTCGGGGCGGGAATGCCGGAAGTGGAGCCTGGGCAATTCATCGAGTACGCTCGGAAAGCCATTACCGAGCGCGAACGCGCCAAATTTATTTTCACGCGACATCTCTCCGATGCTCTTGAGCTGATCGCGCATTGGGGCAGCGACACGCGGCTGGACCGCGACGCTCTCTCGCATCTCACGGTGCAGGATTTGCTCAATCACCTCGTCAGCCCGGTACTCAACGATCCCGAGCTGCACTTTGAGGATCTCGTCGAACAGCGCCGACGCGAACAGGAAAACGTGGATGGCATTCGCCTCGGTTATCTCATCCGAGATCCAGGTGATTTCTATGTAGTGCCGCTGCACCGTAGCGCGCCCAACTTTGTCGGCAACCGCCACGTGGAAGGTGAGCCACTACGGCTGGGCAATCAATCCCGCGGCCACGGCCAACTGAGCGGGCGCATCATTTGCATCGAAAATGCCGACCCTGGATTCGACTGGATTTTCACGCGCAACATCGCCGGGCTCGTCAGCAAGTTCGGCGGTGCCAACAGCCATATGACCATTCGCTGTGCCGAGCTCGGCCTGCCCGCAGCTATTGGTGTGGGCGAACAAACTTTTGAACGTATTGCCGCCGCCAACCGAGTGGAGCTCGATGGTGCGGCAAAATTACTCCGACCAATTTATGGCTGAACGTATTGGCATTACAATGAGAGTGGGACAAGCCGCCGGTTCTGGTGAACCGCGCGATTGCTTGGCTCAGGATTGGGCGCGCTATATGGCCGCGCTCGCACCGGATGTGGCGTGGATGCCCATCCCGAACCTCGGCGCGGCGGTGGTGGATTTCATCCAGTATTGGCAGCTCGATGGATTTATTTTGTCCGGCGGTAATGACCTCGGCAGTTGCCCCATTCGCGACAAAACTGAGAATACTGTGATCGACCACGCCGTGTGCAACGCGCTGCCGATTTTCGGCGTGTGCCGCGGGATGCAAATGCTGCAACAACGCGGAGGAGGCGCACTGCGGCGATGCGAGCCCAAAACACATTTGGCCCAAAAACATACCGTGCATTTGCGAACAGATCTACTGGAATTCGATGCGCCCGGGCTCACCACGGTTAATTCATTTCACAACTGGGCCGTGCCGGCGAACACACTGGCTCCATCGCTTGAACTGCTGGCCGCTAGCGATGATGGCTGCGTGGAGGCGGTGCGCCACCGTGCCGCGCCCATCGCCGCCGTGCAATGGCATCCCGAACGTGATGGGGATAACTTGCAGTCGCAACTGGACCGAAACCTGCTGTGTACCACTTTAGGTTGGAAGGAATAAAAAATGCGCGCAATCATTTTAGCAGCCGGTCGCGGCTCCCGAATGGGGGGGCTCACCGAAGATCACCCGAAATGCCTCACACCCTTTGCCGGACGCACATTGCTCGAATGGCAACTGGGAGCACTGCGCGCCGCCGGCATTCGCGACATAGCCATCGTGCGCGGTTACCTCGCCGAATCGCTTAACCCCACCGATTGCATTTGGTTTGAAAACCCAGAATGGGCGCGCACCAACATGGTTAGCACCCTAGCCTGCGCCAGCCAATGGCTCCAGCGCGATGACTGTATCGTGTCTTATTCCGACATCGTTTATCACCCAGCCATTCTTGAACAACTTATTTTTAACCCCGGCGAATTGGTCATCAGTTATGATGAGGAATGGTTGCCGCTTTGGCGCAAACGCTTTTCCGATCCGCTGGTAGATGCCGAAACCTTCCGCCTAACCGACAATGGCGCGCTGCAATCCATCGGAGATCGCGCGGCTGAAGTCACCGATATCGAAGGTCAATATATGGGCCTACTCAAAATTTCTCCAGCCGGTTGGCGCCGCATCGAGGTGATCCTCGAAGACCTGCCCAAGGCGCGACGTGACCGGCTGGATATGACATCACTGCTCCAGCTATTGCTCGAAGCCGGCGCGAAAATCAACACCACCCCTACTCAAGGTCGATGGTGCGAAGTGGATAGCGAAACTGACCTGCGCCTGTACGAAGAACGACTCGAGCGGCCCAATTGGGAACATGATTGGCGCTGGGATGCCGCTGAGACTGCTGTAACCGCATGACCGAAAACGCAAACAAAGAAGGCCGCGTGCTTTGGATCACCGGACTTTCCGGCTCCGGCAAAAGCACCATTGCCAATGCGACCGCCGAGATACTGCGTGCGAATGGCGAGATCCCCGTGGTGCTCGATGGCGATGCCGTGCGCGCCGCCATAGCTGATTCCAAAACCGGCCACGACGTCACCAGTCGCCTTGCCAATGCGTACCGCATCAGCCGCCTAGCACAGTTGCTCGCCAATCAAGGGCAAACTGTCATCGTGCCCACGATGTCGCTCTTTCACGAAATCCACGAATGGAACCGTGCGCATTTGCCGAATTATTTTGAAACTTGGGTGAATGTCGACTGGGCTGAGTTATGCCAACGCGACGCCTGCGGCCTTTATAGCCGAGCCGCCCGCGGAGAGGTCAAAAACGTGGCCGGCTTCGACCTCGAATACGATCGCCCCGCCCAACCCGATTTAGTGCTGAACAATAACCCACCACTGCGGTCGGCAACCGAATTGGCAAATGAACTCCTGCGTTCCGCCCTCGGCCTGCATTCGCTTTCGCAACGGCCGCACGTGGTATTTTACAACCTCCCCAACTCCGGTGCCTCCGCGCTGATACCCATTCTCGAAACCCTCGCCGAAGCCCACGGCTACGCCAACCTCGCCAGCCCCGCCGAAACGCATCGTTTCCATTCGCTGCTGGAATCGGGTGACCCCGTTTTCCACTGGACCCATCATCCGCTGGAAACATTCGCCGCCGAACTCGAACGCGAGGATGTCCGATTTATTTGCCTCATCCGTGATCCGCGCGATGTGTTAGTTTCTTACATAAAAGACATCATCCGAGCGGAACTGCACGAAGGAAAACCCGAGCACCAACTTTTCCAGGAAGCCATTCGGTCTGGCTTCAATCAGTGGTTCGAGCAAGCCCACACCTGGCGCGCGCTGGAGCAGCCCAATGTTTTTCAGTTGGATTTTGAGGCAATGAAAAAGGATGTCCCAACCACTGTGCGTCAACTATTGGAATTCACCGGTATCCCCGCCAGTCCCACGGCCCAAAATACGCTTTGCCAAAAACACAGTTTCGAGCAAATCACCGGGCGGGCGCGCGGGGAAAACGGGCACACCCTTCGCGGCCAATTCCTGTACCGCAAAGGCATCTCCGGAGATTGGGCCAATCATTTCGACGGCCAAACCGCGCGGCTATTTCAACGCCGCTTCGGTCGATACCTCCGCGCCTGGGGCCACGAGCCCACCGGCCAATGGGCCGAGGCCCACGTGCAGCGTTGCCGCGAGGAACGCCCCAGTTCACAGTTCGATGGCGCTCTGTTCGCCAGTATGTTGCAACTTGAACAAATGACCGCGCGCATCAACGGACTCACCGCACCGTCGCGCTTTAACCCAGATCAACAAATTAAAAACCTTTTCCAATCCAAACCCAGAATTGATTTAAACTAATATGAAAACAGAATGGGACTATACTGAACTTGCGCCGCATTATTTGAATCGGCCGGACTATGCCGTGGAAGCGGTGGTGCGTTTTTGTGACCTCGCAGAGCTGCGACAAGATGCTGCCGTGTGCGACGTGGGTGCGGGCTCCGCGCATCTCACTAAGCTGCTTGTCGCCCGCGGCTGCAATGTCGTCGCTGTGGAACCCAACGATGCAATGCGCGCAGTGGGGATGCGCGTCACCGCCAACAAACCCGTGCAATGGAACGTGGGCACCGGCGAATCCACCGGTCAACCGGAAAACGCCTTTGATGCCGTCACCTTTGGCTCTTCGTTTAACACCACCGACAGACCGGAAGCCCTGCGCGAAACGAAACGGATCCTGCGGTCGAATGGTTGGTTCGCCTGTTTGTGGAACCACCGTGATTTAAATCACTCGCTGCAGTCCGAGGTGGAGGATTACATCAAAAGCCGCATTGACGGCTACGGCTACGGCACGCGACGCGAAGACCAAACGAAAGTTATCCGCGAAAGCAACCTTTTTGAAGAGCCGATTTTCATCGAAGCCTCGTATGTGGCACGCGTTCCGGCGGAGGCATACGTGGAAGCGTGGCGCTCGCACGGTACGCTACAACGCCAGGCGGGCGAAGCTTTCGCGGGCATCATCGGCGGCATCGAAGCGATCACCGCGGCACACGGCAAAGTGCTGGGAGTGGGCTACACCACGCGCCTGTGGGCCGCACAATTGAAAGATTGATCTATATGAAACACGTTGTTTTTTACAACCTACCAAACGCTGGGGCGTCCATTGTGATGCCGGTATTGGAAGAATTTGCGAAAGCTGCGGGCTGCGAATTTTTCTCCGGCCCTTCCGAACTAGAAAAGTTGGCGGCAGATATCGGCGCAGGCAAACGTGCATTCCACTGGACACACAGTGGCCCTGAGGTCTTTGGCGATTTCGTGACGCGGGATGATTTTCGGTTTATTTGCCTCACCCGTGACCCACGTGATGTGCTGGTGTCGCACGTTAAAGACGCCATTCATCGAGGGTTGTGTGATAAGGATAAAACAGAGATCGAATTGTATCTCGAATATGTGGATAAAGAATCTAATTTTCTTGATTTATTTGACGATGCAAATTCTTGGCGGGCACTTGATCAAACCAATGTGATGAACCTCACGTTTGAGGAATTGAAGCGAAATATCCCCACCGGATTACGGCGAATTTTGGATTTTTCCGAAGTGCCAGCCACCGATGCCGCGCTGCAAGAATCGTGTGCGCGGCACAGTTTTGAGAAAGTCACCCGACGCCGGCGTGGCCAAACGGGAGAAACCGTGCGCACGCAGTACATGTTCCGCAAGGGTATTTCCGGCGACTGGGCCAATCAGTTTGATGGCGATGTGGCGCTGAAATTCCACAAGGAATTAGGTGGCGTAATGCGCCAATGGGATTATGAATCCAATGGCGAATGGGCACGCTCTCACGCTCGTTACAAATCCGCTGACCGGCTTTCCGCACGGGAAAAACTGGGCAATCTACTGGGCAAACGCAACTCAAACACTGCACAATCATGATCAGCCTACTCATTACCTCACGCATCGAAAGCAATCCCAACTGGGGTTTGCCAAACTTGCTTCAAAGCCTTGTAGATTATAGCGCCGACCATAATAATTTTGAGGTACTGGTGAAGTTCGATACCTGCGATCCAAAGGTGCCCGCCTATCTTCCACAACTGGAACAATATCCATTCGCCGTAAAACACATCGTTGAACCGCGAGGCCGCGGATACATCGATATCCATATCGGCTACACTCGAGCCATGATGCTTGCGGATGACCGTAGCACGGTGATGGGCGCCTTCGCAGATGATTTCGTAGTAATCCAACCTAACTGGGACACCACAGTACTCGCGGAAACTACCCATTTTGATGATGATATTTATATGATCCATCAGCGCCCGCACCCGTGCTTTTATCGACCACACTTTCAAAAGCAGCCATTTTATCCACACTTCAACCTCGACCACATAGATGAATTGGCAATAGTCGATGAGGGCCCTTTCTGGAGCCGGAAACTGCTGGAAATCTGCGGTGGTCTAGGCCATGTATCGTTTACGGATGTGTGGACTTTGGCTATCCAATGGTACCTCTACCGGAATCATGGACTCAATCGGACGCGATTCCTTGATCAACCGCAGGTATATCGTGTACTACATGATGAGGTGGATACGCGGGAAGCGGACCGATGGGACACGGACCGACGCACAAACTTTGATTTTATTGCCAGCGATTTTTACCGCACAATGGTGCAAAATCAGGCCCGCAATGTGGCATTGAACATCCAAGCCGCCGGTGGCCCGCAATCTCAACCCTGCGTGAAACCTACCGCAGCGGAAATGGAACAAATACTTACGGCAACCGCCCAAGGCGCATTGGAAACCGGAAACGAAGAAGACTCGATTCGAGAATTCACCGAACTCAACCGACGCTTCCCAAATAATCTCATCGCCAAAAAACATTTGGCTGATCTGATCGGAAAACCAACGGAGGCACCAAGCGTCATTCCTCAAACCCCAAAAGCACCAAAATCGATCCAAAAAGAAGACTTTTCGAGCACACTTGAAGCCGCATTACACTTATAGTTATCGTTAACTATTTTTGATATTTTACCTTTTTTTGGATTTTTTATCAAAAAAATCGGGTTCTTCATTTTAAAGTTCTTCTCTTTTAAGCCCCGTAAAGTTGGCCCGAAAGTTGCTGCTGTGTTGGCAACATGGATGTTACAAAGCCATCCCCCCCCCGGGAGGCGGGACATTACTCGCTGCCCCCCGTTGACCTTGGGCCTGCTGCGGACTGGTTCCGCGCGGGCAATTTCTGTGGCGCGGCGGGCGAACAGGGCGTAGCCGATTGGCGGCAGGCCGCGGCGTTAGGTTTGGTCGGTCGGATGGATCTCGCCCTGGATGTGTTGCAACACGAGACGGAACCCGAGGCTAAATTTTATTTTGCGGCGGCGCTGTGGATGGCCAAGCGTGAGGACGAGGCAAAAGCAGTATTGCGACAATTGGATTTGCCGGAAGCGGTGGAGTTGTTGCGGCTAATCAGCAAGGAACGCATTGAGGTAGTAGCACAAACGGTTTGGGAGGACGGGGATTTCACAGATGACAAATTCACACTGCAACGCATAGGGCTAAATCGCACTCGGCGCGATGAAAATGAGAACATAATTTTGGACTGCCGTCCGGTGAAACCTTTTTTGAAGGCGATGGATTCTATCAAAGGCAACCCAGACTTTTATTTTGCCCACATGATTGAGTGGCAGTTTCTGCCCAACGACTTGGACGAGCTACCCTTCCCCGTGTTCGGCACCACTTCGGACCTGGACTTACACATCCAAAACAACGCACCGGTGCTGCCGGTGTTTGACGAGGTCATCACCGTGGGCGCGGAGGAATGGGCCAAAGCGTCCGCATTGCGACCGGGACCTGTTTGCACTTTTCCGAAACTCTTCGGACTCGATTTAAAATGCCTACCCATCCTTGAAGAGAACTGTGTACGCGATGTGGATTTGTTCATCTCCGGCACCATGCGCAGTCCGTATCACCCGGACAAGGCGCGGTTGCTTCAACAATGGATTGATGAAGACTGTGCTCAAATTCGGCACATAGATGGATTTTTAGCACCGGCAGAATATTACGCCGAGATGACCCGCGCGAAGGCATCCTTCACCTATGTGCGGCATCCGGGGAGCATGCCTTCGCGAGGTATTGAGTCGCTGGCAATGGGTTGCGCGGTGCTGACGCAAGAAGAAAGTGCGTTGCGATTATTCGCCGGCGAGAATGAAGGTGTGGTGGTGTACCACACGGAACGAGATGACTTGATGGATAGTCTGAGAAAAATAACAGGCAATTGGGAAAAATATCGAGACGCTGCCCAACGCGGACGAGCATTGGTACGCACACAGTTCGCCCAATCCATTTGCGGTTCTCAATTCCTGCGTTTTCTCACTATACGCGCAGCAATCGCCAAAGGACGCGACGGACGCGCTGAAGCGCAGCCACATCAGAAACGTGTAATAACTTCACGAGGCTGGACTTACCCTCCCACAGTGAACTACGCCCATATCAAGCACAACCTGCGGGAGGCAAAGGAACAACACGGCAAAACTGAACACGCCGCTCCAGCCATCAACGCCGCGCGCGAGCTGGATCTTTACCTGACCGAGGACATGCCGGATTTAGTGAATCGCTCTGAGAGGCTGGATATGGTGCAAGCGTTTGAGCGTGAAAACGAACTGCTTCACAACGTGGCGCGGGAAATTTACGAGGATGGCTGGAAACAGCATCCGCATTCGCTGGTGATCCGGTTTAACGCGCTGCGGCGCGCATTCCACCTGGGTAACCCTGAGGGCGCGAAGAAGGCACTGACGATCACACGCGAATTACTAACCCAACCGGCTGACCACTGGCAGGTGTATGCGGAAGAAGATGTGATGCCATGGGATTATCACAGCACGTGTTTTGATTATCGCAGTTACTTTGACACACTCACCAAAGATCTGGGTAAAGGAGTGGTGAAAAGCAAGCCATTGGCAAACTTGATCCGCGCTTCACTGGCCCATTACCTCGGCCAATACACTGGCGAGGTGGAACCATTGGAGCAGGCGGTGGATTGGAATCCGGATTTCCCATATTACCGTTACGCACTGGCGCGCGCTCTACTGCATCGGCGCGAGCAGGGCGATGTGACGCGGGCGGTGGTGTTACTGGATCAACTTGCTCGGCGCAGCATTATTTTGGAACCAGCATTTTTGTTGCTGGTGAAATGCCACGAGTTACTGGGCGAGCCTGTGCCGGGTCTGGATGAATTGGAAAGCCGCTACCGGCGAATGCAAAAGGGTTCGGTGTGCAGTTCATATTCCTCAAGCGAGTACGACAAAGTGGATTTGGTGAAACTCCCCGGGCAGGAAGCACTACCATTGGCGACCGATCCATTTGAAACAGAAGCCAACGAGCCGGTGCGAGTAGACAGCGAACGAGCGGCACATTTGGTACGGCCCACGGGAGCACGGCCGAAGAAGAAAATTTTGCTGGTTGGCTTCGAATGCGGAAACTGGCAGAACGCCAAAGCGTGGTCATACAATGGATTTTACGCGTTCGAAGAAGGGTTGGCAGCGAATGAAGTAGAGTTCCGAACGTTGCCGGCACTGGCGGGGGTACCTTCGGACCATCCGGCTTCGTGGTTGGGTCAGGCGAAGTATATGTTTTTGCACGAAGAATTTGATCAAGCATGGATTTGGATTACGCACAATGATTACGACCCGGAATTTTTAGAATGGATTAAAAGCAAAACCGACGTGCGAGTGGGCGTAATCATGGAATCGCTGGAGCACACACCGGAGGAAGAGGAACAACACTCCAATCTTGGCGGCCGACGCGACAAGGTGAAGAGTCACCTGCAGCATTGCACGCACGCGCTCACTTTTGATGATCGCGACGCGGAAACGTTAGCGGAAGAATTGAATATTCCCACGATGTGGTGCCCGCCGGTGGTCACTTGGCGCGAGGTGTGCGATCCGGTGATCTTGCCCGCATCGGGGCCAGCGGCGTTTCAGGGCACGATTTATAATCTGGAACGGAAAGCACTACTCGAGTCCGCCCTTGGCGAGGGGTTATTGACCCAGCCGCCCTTGCCTGAGATTGGTTCTGGTTTCCCGCGTCAGTTTGATGTGCTGCAAATCAATTCGCTTAATCGTGTGAGCCTCTACGACGTGGTCGAACCGGCTTGGCTTGATGAATATCTGGTGAACCTCCGCCGCCTACGCCGCCGCTTGAACGACCTTTGGATGGAAGGCTTGCAGCAAAGCTACGTGCAGGTGAATTTGCCTTCCATTTTCAAATGCTACGCTGGGCGCGTGGTGGAAAGTATGGCGGCAGGAAGACCGGTGATTTCGTGGAACCCGCCCCGTGCCCGCACGCACGCGCTCTTTGCGCCGGGGCAAGAGATTGAATTATTTGACCGTGAAGATGCACACGGGCTGACTCAAGCCATTTTGCAATTGCAGGAAAACCCCGAGGCCGCCCGGCGAATGGCGGAACAAGCGCGCGCAAAAGTCCTGCGGTATCACACCGCCGAGGTGCGGATGCGGCAGGTGCTCGACTGGTTGGCGCGTGGCGATGAGCCCGATTATGGCGAAGTCGATTTCAAACCCGAAACTAATTTAAACCAATCCAACGAACTTACTACTCAAGATTCAACAATGAATGATACAAACGATCCCGCCCAAGGCACGCTGGAAGAATGGCTGGATAAAGCCGAGCAGTGCCACGAACAAAACGACGTGACCGGCGCTATCGACGCGCTGAAGCAGGCACTGAAGCTGAGCGACCGACATCCGATACTGTTGCGCGCTCTGGGCGCCCAGCAGTTTGCGGCCGGCCAATTCATAGATGCGCGAATAAATTTTTCCGCGTTGGTGGAGCTTTGCCCCGAGGATGTGGTGGCGCATTTGCAACTGGGACTGTCAGCATTCCACACGGACGACCGCAAAACCTTCGAGGCGTGCCTCGTCACAGCGCTGGATTTGGAGCCGGAAAATCATGAGGCGATGCTGTTGCTTGGCGATTACACATTCCTCACGGGAGACCGTGTTTCGGCGAAGAAAATCTACAACCGCATCGCCGCCGATGGCGAAGTAACGCCCGGCTTGCTGCACGCGCTGGCGGTTTGCCAATACGAAACAGGCAACTCCGAACAGGCGAAAAACACATACCGCCAGTTGCTGGAGTTTGATTCAGAAGATCAACTCGCGCGCGAAAATTTGCAGGTGATTGACCAAGCCAATACCACCCCAACGCCCGCACCTGAAGTTGCACCCGAGCCCATCATCGAAGCCGAACCGAAAGTAAAACCAGCCAAGCCAGCACCTAATACTGCGGTGGAGCAGGCGGAATTTTTCCTGGACGCGGGCAATCCAGAAGCCGCGATTGCCGAACTGGAACGGGCCGTACTTGCGGAGCCGAAGAATCCCGTGCTCATCGAGGCCCTCGGCTCGCAGTTGTTTCAACTGGAACGATTTGAAGAAGCACGCCTAAAATTCCGCAAACTCATTGAGCTGCAACCCCGCAATGCCGCAGCCTACACCCGCCTCGCGATGGCGGCGGAAGCGACAGATCGCAACGACGAATTTGAATCCGCGCTCGGCCTTGCGATGGAAATTGACCCGAACAATCCCGAGATGCTGCGGTATCTTGGCAAACTGAATCTTGAGCAGGAACGCTTTCATGATGCCGGCTGCGCCTTTACTCGGTTGGCTGAATTGGAACCGGAGAACCCAGACAATCTACTCGCGATGGGCGTGTGCCTTTTCCGCGGTGGCCAAACTGAAATTGCGCGCGAAACGTTTGAGCGAGTGCTGCAGTTGGATCCCGAAAACGCGCAGGCCCTCACCAACCTGGTGCAGATGGAAAACGAGCCGACCACGGAAACTGAATCTAAAACCAATGGATCACCGTACGATGCTTTGGACGCGGTTGAGTCCGACGTGGAAGGCATCCTCATTCACGCGCATCAAACGCTGGAAACCGGCGATGTGGAAGGCACGCGCTTGATGCTCGAAGAAGGGCTTGTGTCGCACCCGGATGACCTTGTGCTCCTCAACGCAATTGGGAATTTATTCTTCCGCGAGAAACGCTACGCGGAAGCAGTTGGGATTTATCATCGGTTGACCGAGCTCAACCCGGACGATCCCGCGCCGCATTCGCAAGCCGCCACCTCGGCGCTTTTCGACAGCAATGTCGAACTCTTTAACGAGCACGTCAACAGATTGCTCGAGATTGATCCGAACCACAACACCGGCCTCAAGCTATTGGCCACAGCGAAATTCCACATTGGCGAATTCCCCGAGGCCGCCAAACTCTACGCCCGCGTGCTGGAGGCGAACCCGGAGGAAGTGGAATCCACTCTCGCACTGGGGATGTGTTTTCATAAATTGAAAGACAACGCGCTGGCCGTCTCGTGCTTCCGGCGCGCGCTGGAGATTGACCCCTACAACGCCACCGCCGCCAGCAACCTCAAGGCGTTGGCCGAGCCGAATGACGAACCACAAGCAGAGATGAAGGCGCTCGCCTCAAGGGAAACCAAATCGGAAAATGGCATGGTAAAAGCGGAGACAATTCAAAAGTTGCAGCGCGAAACGGAACCTCAAGCAAATGAGGACGGTCTACCCGCCGCGGCGTTGGTGGGCAGCCTTGTTGGCTCTCAGGAATTTTTAAAACAAGGTCATCATCTTAAAGCGTGGAATGCCGCGCTAGAATGTTTGGCGCGACGGCCGTTCCATCCTGAGGCTTGGCTGCACCTCACGGAGATTGCGCTGGACGCCGGCGATGAAGCACGCGCGCTGCAATGCCTGGACCGACTACTGGCATTGACTCCAAAATGGGATGTGCCTAACGGGGTACGCGACAATCTCAAGCAAAAGCCCGCGCTCACCACTACGGACATCGCTTGGCCAGAGCCGCCAGCCGCCAGCGATACACCACGACTTTCAGTCTGTATGATTGTGAGGGACGAGGAGGAATTTATCCTCAAAGCCATCGAATCTGTAAAATGCCTCACCAATCAAGTGGTGGTGGTGGATACCGGCTCCACCGACCGCACCGTGGTACTGGCAGAATCGCTCGGCGCGGAAGTACACCACTTTGAGTGGAACGATAATTTTTCCGATGCCCGAAATTACTCGCTCGAACACGCCACTGGCGATTGGGTTTTGATTCTTGATGCGGATGAAATCCTAGACCCCGAAGGTGATGAAGATCTAGCGCGTGATTTGTATTCGGAAAACCAACTTGGATTCCGCATTCCGCTAGCGAATTTTATGCGGGCAGAGGACCGTACCCTGCAACAGACCGGCGACGGCGTGACCTATGTGCCACGCCTGTTCCGCAATGCGCCCGGGCTCCACTTTGTGGGACGCGTGCACGAGCAGATTTTCTCATCCATTGTGGTGCGCCAAGGGCATTGGGGGATGGACTCGGGCATCGGCCGCACGCGATTGCTACATTTTGGATACGATCCCTCGGTAAAAATTTCTCGCGACAAAGTGAAGCGCAACCTCCGGCTGCTGGATAAAGCGGTTGAGGAAATGCCCGATGAACCGGCGTTGCTGATGAACTACGCGCTGGATTTATTTAACGACGGTCGCATCGATGAGGCGATCACGCAGAATCGACACGCAATGGAAGTACTGGCACAGCACGAGGCGGAGCACGTGATGCCCGAGGTACGTGAGCGATTGGTGAGCATGTTCTGCTTCCACCTTTTGCAGGCGGAAAATTACGAAGAGCTTTTAGAGGTGGCCCACAGCCAGTTGGCGAAGGATTGCGGGCCGACCGCGTCCATCCATTACGTGGCCGCGCTAGGTTTAATCAAACAAGGGCAGCACGCCGAAGCCATTCCGGAACTACACGCGTGCATTGAGAAAAGCGATGAGCAGACCTTTACTCCACGTTTCCGTGGCGTGGAAGCGCACGGGCCATATCATTTGTTGGCCGATAGTTTAGCCGAGACGGGCGAGACCGAAGGCGCAGAGGAAGCCTTCCGGAAAGCACTGGAAATTTCGCCCGACGCCTCAAACGTGCGGCATGGACTTGGTACGTTCTTTGTGAAAAACAACCGCGCCGAAGAGGCGGTGCAGTTGTTGTTCGAAGCGATTGAAAAAGATTTAATGACGCCCACGCTGTGGAGCCTTGGCTGCAACATCGTGAACGGGCATTTGGACGACACGGAGATTGCGCTGCACTGGACTGATTGCGCCGTGCAGGATCATCCGGATCATCCTGAGATTTCCAAGCAACGCGGTATCGCACTACTCACGGCAGGCCAGTTTAAAACTGCTCTGCCCGTGTTTGAGGCCTTGCCAAAACATCCGGCGAATGAAGCAGCACGATTGCTTTGCCGTTTCGCACTTGGACAACCCGCCCGACTGGCCGATGCCGACCACGAAAAAGCTGTCAGTTTGGCGTTTGTGGAATGGACGCGGCGCTTGCTCGAGCGCGGGCACGAAGAGTCGATTCAGAAACTCACTGAAAATATGGAAGCTATTTCTGCCGTCTTACCCACTGCGGGCAAAGTGCTTACTGAAGCTGCACTGGTCTCGTAGTCATCACTCCTGCAGTCGGCTTTCACCATCACTGGTGTGGTACGTCTTGCCCTGATCATTGTAGGCCTCTATGTGCCAATTACGATGGGTAGAGCTGACGAAGGTTTCTCGGATAAGATATTCCCCCGGTGGCTGTATCGACCGCCACGTAATAGTCTTGGTGGCTTCCTCCCATTCCCCCTCGAAATGATCCACCGGCCCATCGGTGTGAAAATGGATAAAGCGATAGATTTTCATCTCGCGATCATATGTTTTAATCCACATAAAATACTCTTTTTTTCCCTTGCCGTGGATCACGCCCTCATACAACAGCGCGCGCCCTCCGGATGTCCAGCGTGCGCGACCGGTCATTTGTATGGTTTCGGGTTGGCCATTCACTGTGAAGGATTCCGACTCGTTCCAAATCCCGCCGCGACCCAGCCGAGCCAGCTCGGGCGTGGCGGGAGTAGCGGGCAGTTCAGCCTGAGCGCTGCCTTTCCGCTCTGCGCGCGTAATAGCGGTTACTTCCAATTGCCCGGCTCTTGAAATTTCCGTTCGAGTTTCTCGCTTGCCAGGCGCGAGCTGCATTTCGTTCATGCGCTGAACCACATCATTAGGTGCTCCTGGAAGGTAAACTGATTGCCATTCGATTCGGCCGGAGTCGACCTTCCAATTTCCCACAAATCCCCGCACGTAGCCATCGTCCTGCACCAGCGTGTAGTGATACATATTGATGTTGGTGTTGTAGTGCTTTACGGCAAACTCATAGGTCACGGCACCAGAGGGATCGAATACTTTTTCCTCCAAAAACAGGCAATGGCCGTTGAGCCCCCAGCGGGTATCGAGGTGGCAGGTATTGCTGTTAGTAACGGAGGCATTGGAAGCGGAACTTTCTGATTCCCATCGCCCCGGCTCATCCAGCACCTGCAGCCGTGGATGGCTGGGCCCGGTGGGCGACTGAGGCAGCAAGGGTATCTCGACCGGTTTGCTGTCACCATTGAAGTTCAGCACCAACAATCCCACCACGGGCAATGCGGCTGCGATGCCGCCCAAGATCCATGCCGTCCGCTCTCGCATGAGGCAACCTAGCACGCCCAAGCCCACCTTAGCAAAATAAGAACTGGACGGACGGGCGCAGCTAGGTACACTTTCCGTATGCAAACCCCCTGCAAAACTTATAGTGGACGTATGGCCCGTGAACTTTTCCTCTGGATTCCAACCCTACTGGTTATGGCTAGCTTTTGGATTGGTTGCGGCGAAAAAACTGTAGAAGCCCCGGAAAAAATCACCGAACAGGCCGACTCCGAGGCGAATGCTGAAAACATCAATGCCCCTAGCCCCGGTAGCCAACCAGAGGCACAACAACCTACAATCACCCAACCGGTCACCCAACCAGTGGCTAATCCGGTGGCAAAACCCGCGGTTGGCGCAAGATCGCTGGCTTCTCATTTGCCGGATAAAATGACGATGCTTCTTTCGGCCAACCTTAAGCAGTTGCTGGACAAGGGTGGCCACAAGGAATTTCTCAAATCGGACATGGTTAAGGAATTCATGACTGAAGTAAATGATGAGCTGGCCATTGCGATTCTCAAAGACCCCGCCGCCAGTGGACTTGATATCGCGCAACAGGCCCATGTATTCTTGAATGTGCTGCCGCCTGCAGAAGATAATGAATTTGGCGAGCCTCTCGTGGAGGGTGGCCTGTTGATGGCAGTTAAGAATGCCGCTACGTTGGAGAAAACAATCAACAAACTTATCGCTGCCACAGGTATGCCTTTGCAGGTGGCTCAGGCCAAAGGCTTCAAGCAGGTAGCCATGGCCGGAATGCCCGTTGCGATGGGCTTCACAGATCAAGTTTTTGTAATTGTGGGCACCAGCGACGAGGCCAAGGCCTTGCAGGTTCCAGCCATGCTCGAGGCACGTATCAACGGCAACGGCAAACCCGGCGACAGCCTCAGTGCACATCTCAAGAAAAAGTACGACATCGGGGCTTGGTTTGAGCTCAGCCAGCTGACCAGCATTATGGAAGCAGCCATGGGTGAAGATCCTTTCTCCGACTTGATGATGGATATGTATAAAGACCTCACTTACTCCGCCACCGCCAGTTTTGATGCGGGCGAGCTAAATGCGGATGTGACAATGAGCCTCGGGAAAAAGGATAATCAGTTTGCCGCAATGGGCGGCAAAGGCGCGAATGCCTCGCTGCTGAACCTCGTGCCGGATAATACGATTATGGCTATGGCGGAATCGATTAATATGGCGCCTATGCGGAAGTTATTCAACGAAGACATCCTGCCGTTGTTGCTAAAGCAACCTGAATTCGAGGAGGTCCTTGCCATGATGGAACAAGAAATCGGCCTGACGCTCGAAGAATTACTATCCATTCCCAAGGGCGATATAATTCTTAGTTGGGACAGCTTGGAAATGGCTGAAGGCGATTTTGGCCCCACGCCTGAAGTCGGGTTTCTGTTCGGCCTCACAGTGGAGAACTGGGTAGCCGCCAATAAGCTCATCAATAATGAACAACTGCAGCAAGGGATGACCATGCTTAAGAGCACACTGGGCATTCAGTTTGCCCAAAACCAAAAAGCACTCTTCATTACTTCGAAAAAACATGCGAACGCGGTGGCCGAAGGCAAAGTGGCAAACCCGGTAAAGGACGCCAAGCGCGCGATGCTTGGCAAGCATGTGGCTGGCGGTTTTATGCGTTTTGCCGGGATGGCCGATGTGATCGAAGTGATGGCCGAGGGTGATGAAAACGCCGAACAGGCGATCAAAATCCTCCGCAAATTCGACGAAGCATCATTCACCAGCAACATGCTTTCCATGAAGGGCAAACTCACCTTTAAAGACAAGAAAACCAACAGCCTAAAGCAACTCGTGGATATGACCACCCACTTGTCTCAGGAATACTTCGATAATGGATTCGGCGGCGACTTTGAGCCCGAAGCTCATGAGCACGAAGCCAAGGAGGAAGAATAGGCTCCCCGAGAAAAATAGCTAAAATTACCGTTTTTTGCCCGTCCGGTCGTTTTAATTGAACGACCGGACGTTTTTTTTGGATTTTAAGCAAAATAATTCCTAAAGCCACCCCCATTTCCTGCCGACTTATTATATAACGGCATTTACAGCCAAAAACGCTGTTAACCACATCCAAGGATGGATTCATCGAGCAATTGCTGCTCATGAGGTGGTATTATGAGAATCAACACGGAAGTTGAAAATAGCCGCTCCGAGCGTGACCTGAGTCACGCCGAGACGCTCAAGAAATTCGGCCTCTTCTTTCAGAAGATGGGCGAGCTTGATTTGGCTGTGTCCGTGTACTCACGAGCGCTTGACCTCGGTGCCGATTCCCCCGAGTTGCGCTACAACTTCGGTGCCGCACGCCTCAAACAAATCCGACCCACGGAAGCCCTCGAACATTTCAAAGTCGCCGCCCGACGCGAACCATCCGCCCACGGCATCCATCTTGGCATGGCCAATTCCCACCAGCTCCTTGGCGACATTACCGCCGCTGAGGCTTGCCTGAAGCAGGAACTGCTCATCAACCCCGAGGCCTCTGATGCCGCTGTTAATCTCGGCTGGATTTTGGAGGAACAAAATCGCGTGCCTGAAGCACTAATGGAATATCGCAAGGCACTGTACTACGAGCCCAACGATCCCAACCTCCGCTGGAACCACGGCCTCGCCTGCCTGATGCTCGGCGATTTCGCCAAAGGCTGGCGCGATTATGAATTCCGCTGGAAAGCCCGCAAGAAACAGAAGCCTGAATTCAACGCCCCCGAATGGCGCGGCGACCCCCTCGAAGGACGCAGCCTCTTGCTCCACACCGAACAGGGCTTTGGCGATTCAATTATGTTTCTGCGCTTCGCCCGCCAACTCGCCCGCGCCCGTAATCGTGTTTCCCTTCAGTGCCAGCCTCAGCTCAAACGCCTTTTCGCCGGCTTGCCCGAGCTAGACTCCGTCGTGGCCCCCGGCGATTCCCTGCCTGCCTTCGACGTACACGCCCCGTTGATGAGCCTCCCTAAACTGCTCAAGCTCCAACGCGAAACCGATCACCACAGCCCCCCTTACATTAGTCCCGTCGGTTCCCCGTCAAAACTCCCCGGCTACAAACCCGGCTACAAACACATCGCCGTCACCTGGACCAGCGCACCACACAGCGAAATCACTGAAAAGAAATCCATTCCCTATTCGCTATTCCGCAATCTATTCGATACCCCCGGCTGCCAATTTTACAGTGTGCAAATCAATGCCGACGCTACCGCCGTGGCCGATATTAACCAGCGCACAAACGTTCACGACCTGCGCGATCACATCAGTGATTTTTCCGACACCGCCACAATACTCAGCCAAGCAGACCTCGTGATCTCCGTGGACACTGCCACTGCCCATCTCGCCGGCGCGCTAGGTCGTCCTTCATGGACGCTCTTACCCCACGCCGCCGATTGGCGCTGGCGATTACATCGTAACGACACCCCATGGTATCCCACCATGCGACTCTTCCGCCAAAGCCGCACCAACCAATGGGACGGTGTGATGGAAGAAATTCAACATTGCCTGTTGAATTACGGCGCAGAACTCCGCACCTCCGAACTCGCCGGAGGTGTGGTGGAAGCCACAAAGGTATCTGCGACAAGTTAAATCGCCTGAGCTTTCTTCAGCCTAAATATTTCCGATTCAACCTGCCGCAGGTGAAGTCGTTTGGAGACCGGCATTCACGAATGCGTCGAAGAGGTTTTCAGGAATGGCGCGATGAAAGTCACCTGGGATGTCCTGCCCGCCTGAGAGAAATGAAACGGGCAATTGCGTGGCGAGCATTACGTTCCACACTTTGCTCCAACGTTCAGCTTCGTCGATGTGCGTGAGCAAAATCCCCGCAAGCGGCAGATGTGAAAACGCGCGCACCTGCCGCAGCAACAATCCCAAATCGTACGAAGCATTGAGCACCAGTTGAATTTCCAGTGGCGGCATATCCGCCAAACCACGCGCGAGGGCTTCGAGCGCGTCGGGATTATTGGGAGCCACGCCGGGGAGATCCACGAAGCGCATCGTGTCTTCTGGCGGCTGATCGTTGTCATCCCAAAACCGATCCACGGGAATTTGCATAAGCTCGCCGTGCAGACTGAGAAACTCCGCCGTGTTACCGCGATCGCCATCCAGTCGCCACACGCGCACGGGCTTGCGATTCACCAACGATTCCTGCGTCATCCATTTGCAGAGTGCTGTAGTTTTGCCCGTTCCCGGTGGGCCCACCAAAACGCGCACCGGATTGCCAGGCTTCTCCACACGCTGGGCGATTTGATTCCAGTATTCGGAAAGCACATCGCGCAACAATTCCATTTCTTCAATGAGATTGCGCGGCTTGGTGCCGCCCAGAAAATTGCGTGCTTGCGCCGAAAGCCAACGGGCGTGTGAAGGCAGCAAGCCCAGTTCTTCCAAAACCTGCACTGCCGGCATCGCCGGCACCTCGGGGCGACCGCCGTGGGATTGAGCGATCATTTGCGCGAGCTTGGCCGGAAGCTTGGCATCCGGATTGGGGGGGGCACCCTGCAGCACGCCGGTGCCGCCGCGCGCGGTGAGTTCTTCTTCCAGTTCACCCACGCGGGTAGCCAGTTGCAGCATCGCTTCTTTTTCGGAGCGTTCGGGAGTAGATTTCGTGGCCAGCACTTCCACTTGTTTACCGTTCCACATCCGCTTGAGCACGCCGACCTGCACGGGGCGCACGTTGAGAATCACAGCATCGACGCCCAGTTCGTCGCGCACTTTTTCCAGTGCATCCTGCGGCGAATCGGCGATGAGTTTTACAACATTCATTCAGCTAGCGGCCGGCCTGCCACTCTTTATTGAATGGCCGGGATTGCCGCCACGGGCACAATCTCAATCTTCGGCGGCAACTCCTCATAGCTGAGGAAAGCCAACTCGGGGAACTTCGCCGCAAAGAACTTACGGAGTCCAGCTCGAATCATTGCCGAACAAATAATCACCGGCGGTTTACCTTCAGCAATCATCGGCTGAATAGCCTGATGTAGTTGATGCGAAAGATGCTCAGCGATCTTTGGATCGACCAGTAGTTGCATTTCATTTTGTGATGGCCGGATGCCTTTCACCATTTCTTCCTCCAACCACGGATCCAGCGTGATGGCCGGAAGATTTCCAGACTCGTCGAGGTACGGCTTCACAACCTGCACGCCAATTGCGCGGCGGGCTTGTTCAGAAAGTTCGTCGGGGTTTTTCGTGGTTGCCGCGTAATCAGACACACGCTCGAGGATGCCTACCATATTGCGTATGGACACGCCTTCGGCTAACAGATTTTGCAGTATGCGTTGCACCTGCCCCACCGAGAGAAGGTTCGGCACCAGTTCGTTGACCAGTGCCGGATGATCCTCCTTCAAATTATCCAGCAACACCTGTACGTCCTGTCGACTGAGAATCTGATGGCAACTGCGCTTGATCGTCTCGCTGAAATGCGTCACCAACACCGACGCTGGATCTACCACCGTATAACCCGCTACCTCGGCGTTCTTACGTTCCACCTCGGTGATCCACGTCGCCGGCAAGCCGAAAACCGGCTCGGTCGCCTGCACACCCGGCAACACCTCAGTGCTGTTATTCGTGTTCATCGCCAGCCAATAGCCGGGCATCACTTCGTCCGTGGCAATCATTTGCCCACGGAAAATGAACCGGTACTCATTGGGCTGCAGTTCCAAGTTATCCCGCAACCGCACTGCAGGAATGATGAAACCCATGTCCTGCACAAAATTCCGACGCACACTTGTCACCCGTTCCAGCACATCCCCGCCCTTCTTGGGGTCCGCCAATGCCAACAATCCGTAACCCAGCTCAATTTGCAACGTATCTAGGTGAAGCAAGTCCTCGAGTTTTTCCGGACCATCGGGTTGGGCACCTTCGC
Organism: Verrucomicrobiota bacterium; assembly: GCA_028343615.1. Lineage (GTDB taxonomy): Bacteria > Verrucomicrobiota > Verrucomicrobiia > Limisphaerales > UBA1100 > JACNJL01. Next base: position 27,933 of record JAOLZA010000008.1, on the reverse strand, counting down.
CGCCACTATCACCGCCATCGGTTCCACCACCATCGGGCAGTCCGGGGCCGGTTCCACCGTCGGCAGGTCGTTCCATTATCATGCCCTTTTCCTCAAAATTACTGTGCATAAAATAAAACACACCACCCATCACTAAGAAAGGGAACCAAGGCAGAATGCCCGTCACCAGCGCAAATACTGAAAGAATCAACAGAGTAAACGAAAGAATTCGCAGCACATTTGGCTGCAGAAAAAGCTGCGTGGTCAGCGTTTGGCCGAGGCTTGTTTTGTCCGCCGAGCGCGTTACCAAAATACCCGCTGCCGTAGAGATCACCAAGGCGGGAATTTGTGAGACTAAGCCATCTCCAATACTCAGAATGGTGTATGTCTGCATCGCTTGTCCTACGCCCATATCCCGCTGGATGACGCCAATGCCGATGCCGCCCACGACGTTCACCAATGTTATGATGATGCCTGCAATGGCATCGCCGCGCACGAATTTGCTGGCACCGTCCATCGAACCATAAAAATCCGTTTCCTTTGCCAGTTCCTCTCGTCGGGTGCGGGCCTGATCTTCTTTGATGAGACCAGCATTCAGCTCGGCGTCAATCGCCATTTGTTTGCCCGGCATGGCGTCCAACGTAAACCGCGCCGCCACTTCGGCAATACGCCCGGCACCTTTGGTGATGACCACAAAGTTAATCAGCGTGAGAATAATAAACACCACGAAGCCCACCACATAATTGTTTTGTACGACTACTTCGCCGAATTTCTGAATGATCTGGCCCGCCTGTGCTTCGCCAAGGATGAGTCGGGTAGATGCTACGTTAATGCCTAACCTAAATAATGTAATGATCAGCAGCAACGTTGGAAAGGCGGTGAATTCGGAAGGCTCACGCACGTAAATGATGACGAGCATCACAAGTAAACCGGAGGAGATACTGACCGCCAAAAGCAAATCAAGCATCCATGGCTTCAGAGGTAGCACCATCCACAGCAGTACGCTGAACACAAACGCCACCAAGCCAATATCGGCCCAGGGCATACGATTAGGTTGCTGGCCGCTGCTCATACCGCGAAACACCCTCCCAGAGTGTGGGTTGCTGGCTGTTTTTCAGTCATTTTCGGATAATCCGTCGAAGCGCGCATCCGTGCGCACACCCCATCACACAGCAAATGGGATGCCAATTTCTGCATTTTTTGAGGAATTTTGTCATTTTCAAGCTCTTTTTGCTGATTTAATCAGTCGGCACGCGTTGTCCGCGGGTGTAATACCGGTAGCGATTGGTGCGATACACATAGGCCAAAATCTCCGCCACGGCGGCAAACATCTCAGGGATGATCTCACGGCCCACTTTACAGTGCTTGAAGAGCAGCCGAGCCACCGGTTTGTTTTCTACGATGGGCACTTCATGCTGCTTGGCGATCTCGCGGATACGCAGGGCGTTGTAGCGCGCCCCCTTGGCCACCACGCGTGGCGCGGACATATCGTCTCGGTCGTACTTGAGCGCGATAGCCAAATGTGTAGGGTTGGTGACAATGACATCAGCCTGCGGGATTTCTTCCTGCATAGAATCCATGAGCATTTGACGGCGGCGGCGTTTCTGTTCACCTTTGACTTGGGCGTTACCATCCGCTTGTTTGGTTTCATCCTTCACCTCCTGTTTGGTCATCAAGCTATCCTGTTCATTTTTCCAAACCTGATAGGCGTAATCCGCCGCAGCGATTACCACCATCCCCGCCACCACGCGCAAGCCCACGCTCTGCGCGGTCTGGCCCATAAACAGCAGCAGATGTTTTACGTCGATAGCCGAATAAAAAACTGGATCATCAAGCACATCTTTTAAAACCGGATACGTGAACCCAAAGATCACCACAAACTTTGCAAGGCTCACAAATAACTTTGCAATCGATTTGCTACTGAAAATATTTTTGAAGCCCTTCAATGGACTGAGCTTTGAAAACTTGGGTTCAATTGCCTTAGGCGTTAGTTTAAATTTGCTTTGGCTCCCCGCGCCAATGACGCCGGCCATGACGCCGGCAAACATTACCGGTAATATCAAACTACCAGCCACGCTCATGAAATTCCTGAAGAAACCGGGGAACGTTTCCACGTTCATACGCAGTGAACTCATTTGCTGGAGTGCATTCACGAGGAATAACCGGAAGGTTTCAACCATGCGCGGGGCCATAATGGTGAACACCAGCATCGCCAGCACCAGCAGCACCAGCGTTGACACCTCCTGACTTTTTGCAAACTGACCACCTTCGAGCAGCTCTTGCATCTTTTTTGCGGTTGGCTGTTCGGTTTTCTCCTGGCCTTGATCATTCTCTGCCATGATTTATCCTCCCAACCCCATGAGCCGCGTTGCCGCCACAAAATCTTCAGGCAGTTTATGTAGATACTCGGTGATTTGTTGCGCCGCCATGGAGAGTGTGAATCCGAACAGAAACACACCCACCAGAATACGAACGGAAAAGCTTTCGATGAACACGTTGATTTGGGGAATGGTTTTAGCCAACACCATCAAGAGTAAGCTCACCACAATGCCCACGGCAATCACCGGAGCCGCGATACGCACGGCCACCACAAAGGTATGCGCGCACATAGTGGTTATCGCGTTAAAAAGCGCCCCCGAAATTTGCCCGCCACCGATTGGCAGCACTCCGTAGGATTGCTGGAAACCCATTAACAACTCGAAATGCACATCGAGCGCAAACATGAGCATCGTTGCGAGTAGTGCGAGAATTGCACTGGGTGTGGGTGAGGGATCGGTTTCACCAGGAGCAATCAAACTCGAAAGTTGAAGCCCCATTTCTGTACCGATGTAATGACCGGCCAAGGCCACGGAAAACATAATGAGCCGCACCACAAAGCCGAGTATCAGCCCGACAAACACTTCTTTGCTCACCAATAACACGAATTGAAACAGTGTGAATTCGATGACTTCCGGTGGAAGCATCACCCCCGGGATAGTCAACAAAGCGAGAAAACCCGCGATGGCAAGACGCAGTCGAACAGGCATGGCGGCGGCGGCGAAAATCGGGAAGATGTAAAGCATCGCGCCCGCACGTACGAAAACTAAAAACCAGACTAGAAAAAGCTCAACCATCACCCGGCCATGGCTGGCATTTTCTCAATGATTTCGCGGGTGTAATCCATCACTGTGCGCACCATCCACGGCATGATGAGAAACAACAGTGCACTAACCGCCAGTGCCTTGGGCACAAAGGTGAGCGTTTGTTCCTGCAACGAGGTAACTGCCTGAAACAAACTCACCGTTAGACCCACGCACAAACCCATGAGTAGCAGCGGTCCGGCAATCATCAGCACGTGGCTCATCAACCCCTTCAATAATTCGACAGTATAATCCGGACTCATAATTTTTCCTTTCAGTTTTTCAGACCCCGAAGCTCAGAGCGAGGGATTGGACCACCAAAGTCCAGCCATCAACCAGAACGAACAGGAGAATTTTAAGCGGCATGGAGATAGTCACCGGCGGCAAAAACAGCAGGCCGAGACTCATCAATACAATCGCCACCACAAAATCAATCAGGATAAACGGAATGAACAACAGAAAGCCCATTTGAAATCCTGTGCGTAATTCGCTGAGGATAAAGCCTGGAATCACCACCGTCATCGGCAGGTCTTCCACTTTGGTGGGGCCCATCTTGGCCAGACCTACAAAAAACTCAACATCCCTTGGACGAGCCTGACGCAGCATAAAATCTTTCAAGTGACCCTTGGCCACCTCCAGTGCTGCGCCGCCGCCCAGCTGTCCCTGCGAATAGGGCTGAATAGCCTCGGCATCAATTTTTTGATAGACCGGTTGCATGATAAAAAAGGTCATGAACAACGCGAAGCCCACCATAATTTGGTTGGCCGGCACGCCCTGCAGCGAGAGAGCGTTGCGCAAAAAAGAAAACACTATGACAATCCGCGTGAAACAGGTCATCAACATGATGAGCGAAGGCGCCACAGTGAGCAGCGTCATTAAAAATACAATACGAATAGCGATGTTAACTTTGCCCGGCTCAGCAAGTCCGCCAATGCCGATATTTAAATTGAAGGCATCATTGGTGCCGCCGCCCGCCTGGGCCCATAGCCCGCCCGCGCCCACCAGCAGGAACACAAGAAAAAGCCAAGTCCAGCGGCGGGGTCGCGGTCGGGGAGGTTCCGGCCGGGTGGTCACGATATAATCATTAGGAGTAGTGTTCATGACTTCTTCCGGTCCAGAAAACCTTTGAGTTTGGCGGCGAACGAACCGGGCTCAGGTTCATTTGCCACCTCATCGTCCGCCGCTTCCGCCACCTCATCGAGGTGCGTGAGGAAGTTTGTGCCGGCGGGCGAGTCGGCAATTAGGAACCGCTGCTCGCCATATTCCACCACGTGCAAGGCGTGGCGGGAGGCGAGCGAGCGGGTTTCAATAATTTTGAGATTAGCTTGCGATGCTGGCACCAGCCCAATGAGGCGAGATTTGCGGAACCACCATGCGCCAAGCAACAGCAGGCTGATCACAATCACCATCGCACCAAGCAAGCGCATGAACACGCCGGTGACTCCACCACCCTTGGGCTCGTACGTTTCGTTGGATTGCGGAATGCCATATACGGGGCGCTTGGCGGCAGAAGTTTCGCGAGGGGGGGAGTTGGTGGACGTTGCCGCTTCCTCGGCGGGAGCGGGGGTGGGTACTGATTGAGCCGCCGAGGCGGGCAACACGAGCAGGCACGCGGCCAGCAGACCGGCAAACCATCCTTGTCTTGTGCGATTATATTCCATGTTCAACCCTGAGGTTGGTGCATTCCGTTGCTAACGATGCGTTAGCCCGTTCCGGCCCCGCCATCCTTGGCGGCTCCTCGCACCCGAGGGGACCGGCATTCATTGCCAACACACCCTATGAGCAGCACATAGCGTGCCACTTATTGAAAATGGAATTATTCGGATGTTTTTCGAAAAAACACCCGTTATTGAAGCTTATTTTTACTATTTTCCTGTTTTATCAGAAAAAAATCCTTTTATAGCTGATTACGGTCCAGCTGCCTGGGCAACGATTTCCTTGATGCGAATGCCAAAGTTGTCTTCCGCCACCACGACTTCGCCGCGGGCAACGAGTTTTTGGTTCACGTACACGTCCACGTTCGCATTCGCGGGTTTGTCGAGCTGCACCACGGTTCCGAGATCCAGATCGAGCAATTCCTGCATGGTCATTTTGCAACTACCCAGCTCGGCGGAAAGCTTCACGGGCACATCGAGCAGGAAATCCAAATTGGAAGGAGCGGCGGTGGCGGCAGCACTGTCGGGCGCGGTGGCTTTAACTGTAGCCTCGGTGGTGGTCTCTTCGGTTGTCTCGGTATCACTCATAGCTTAGTTCCCTTTTTGGGTTAGGGTTTAAAAGTTTCTCTGATTTGCACGGCAGTTTTTTTGTCAAGGCTGCCGAGGCTGCCTGTGTATTTCGTCATGCCGGCAAGTTGCACTTCCACTTGGTTGAGGCGTTTGGGGTCGATCGGAATTATATCACCTTCCTTGAGGTGCAGCAGTTCGCGGGTGAGAATGCTGAGGTCCGTCCATTGAGCGACCAAAGGCACCTTCACTTTGTCGTACATAGGCTTCCATTTCACGTGCTCAACTTCATATATTTCATCTTCTTCATCCTCGGTGCCGCTGTGGGTTTGCTGGGCGAGATGGCGCAGCAAGGGCTCAAGGCCGCGAACAGGAAGGAGCATTTGCACTTGGTCTATACAATCGCCCATCTCGGCATCAATAGCGATGTGGTAAAAAGTTTCCTCCATGCTGGCGGCAGGGATGTGCGTGGGATCGCTTTCGTTGCCGAGTAGGCTGGCGCGAAGGGGTTCTTCAAAATTCCAAAACTTGGCCCATTCGCGCAGAAAAATTTGGGCGACTTGATCGATGAGGGCGGTTTCCACTTCACGGATGGTGCGATCAGGATTCACGGCGAATCCTTTGCCGCCAAGCATGCGGTCGGCAATTGTGAGGCCTAGGGGCTTAGCGATGTCGAGTGCGCCGATAGCTTCAAGCGGGTGGAGCTTAAAAAGGACCATGTGGCGATCGGTGCCGATTTCTTTGGAGAACTGGCCGAGGTCCGTGACCTCTAGAGAAACTTGCTCGAACATCAGTTCACTCCTCAAAAACAGGGATAAACGCGAGCTCAGTGACCGCAAAAGCAGAGCGTTTTGTTGTTGAAATCGATGCACCTCGGTGGAAGACATCGAGGCTTGTTTGCCAATGGTAAAGTGTTGGATAGCGCTGGCGGGCACGTCTTCAAGAGTGCCGTCGGGGCGATGCACGGGGATGGATTCCTCAGGGGAACCGCCCTCGGGGGCCTCACCCACATCGCTCGCGGGGTCATCGGCGAAGCCAACGGGTGCACCGACCGGTGAGGTCATGTCCCGGAACAGCCGCACTTCCGAATTAGGATCGATTCGCCAGCTCATGGTTACATTCGTTCTTTTGATTTACTGCATCACCCACTTGGCAATGATTACTTCATCAATTGGGTGGCTTTTACCTAGAATACTCTGGAACAGGCTCTTGAGTTGGTTAGGCATTCCTCCCCTAACGGAGGGCTCGGCCATTTCCTCGGCAGTTAGAGCCGAGAGAATATTACTTACCTGTGCCTCCAATCGTTTTCTGTTGTCTTTGACGATTTCTGGAAACCCATTGTCACCGGCTTTTTCACGAATCAGCAGAATCTCAACCATCAAATATCGTGTCGACCCAGCGGGGTTCACCACGATGAACTCACCTTCTTCTACGATTGGCACGGGAGTCCCAGCCTTGGTTTCTGTTTTACTGGCGCCACCACCTTCTTCACCACCTTCTTCACCACCTTCTTCACCACCTTCTTCACCACCTTTTTCACCTTTGCCCTCACCTTTCCCCTCACCTTTGGCGGCACCCTGCACGATTTCGAATTTCAGAGTGCCGTTGTGATCTTCGATTGTTTTTTTGAACCCACTGACTAGTGAAGGTACTACAAGGAATTGGAAAATCGCGTAGGCTCCGCCAACACTCAGCACCGCGGTGAGGAGCATAGGCACGAGCATGCTGGGCGGTTTGGCCGCAGCCTCTTCGGGCGCTTGCGCGGCCTCGCCTGCGGGAGCCTGAGCTTCGCCTTCGGCGGCAGCGTTTTCTTCGGGTGCTTGTGCTTCTTCTTCAGCCATTGTTTACCTCCGTTTTTTGGTTAAAAATCAGTTATGTGTGCGTTTGTATTATCGTTTCAGGGCCATCATTTCCTTAAGAATCTCGTCACTGGTGGAGATCACCCGGGCGTTGGCCTGAAAGGCACGTTGCGTTGTAATCATGCTAGAGAATTCCCTTGCCATGTCAACATTTGAGAGCTCGAGCGAACCCGCCGCGATACGACCCATACCGGAAGATCCAGGGGCCTTGGCATTGGTGAGAATTTCCGTGGCACCGGCACTGGAAGAGGTGATGCCCGCCGGACCCGCTGTGGCAAGGTTGCCGTACAGGTTAGCTCCCTGCTTAAGTAGCGCCTGAGGGTTCTGAAAGTTTTGTAGTAACATCTGCGCGCGTGAGTATTGCGTGCCATCGGTGAGTAGCATATTCACCTTGCCATCGGCGCCGACGCTGTAGGAGGAAATGCTCGCACCGCCGGTGAGGGTGAGATTAGAGACGGTGCCGGTGTCTTCGTAAAACGTGAATCCGCTGCCCGCGCTGGTGAGGTCCACCCTATTAGTATTGTTTGTAGCATCGGTAGCGGTGGGATGGAACTGGATATTATTAGTGCTTATCACTCGAGCGTAGTACGATTTGCCGTCGGTTACCCCGCCAGGCATGGTGCCGCCGGTTACATAAAATGTATCACCCGTCGTCATCCCGTGGCCGGCGGCGAGGGTCAAAAAATCGCTGGCGTAAGTAACTGCACCATTCAGGGATTTTGCCGTTGGACTGGCGACGGTATGATTCACTTTATTCGCTCCGGATGCGGCATCGGCCGCGGTGTTGTGCAAACTAAAAGTGTCATCGGTAATTTTCGCCACAAAATAAACCGTGGACGTGCTGGCTGTTCCCCCAGCCACATTGGGCACGGTGCTGCTGAATTTCACCTGATTACCCGTGGTATACGCATGAGCGGTTTTGGTGAACACATTGGTGGAAGTATTTAAACTCACGCTGGACCGATCTTCGGTGTACTTACCCACATCGAGCTTGAGATCGCCAATTTCCAGTTTTTCCGCCGCGGTATTGGCGGGCGCCTGCTTGTTGAGGCCCTGTACACGGTAGCCGTCGTTGGTGACCAAATAGCCATTTTTATCTTCACGGAAATCACCCGCGCGGGTGACGAACAACTCGTTGGTGGTAGCGTCTTTCACCATGAAAAAGCCTTCACCGGTGATGGCCATATCCGTGCGCACGCCGGTTTGCTTGATGGCGCCTTGAGTAAACTGGTTTTTTATGGCCGACACGGTGACACCATTGCCCACCTGCATGCCGGCTTGGCCGCTGGTAGTGCCGGTGTCGGGCGTGGGGGCACGCATAGTTTGCGCGAGGGTGTCCGAGAAATCGACGCGGGCGCCCTTGAAGCCAATGGTGTTGATGTTGGCCAGGTTGTTACCAATGGCATCAAGGCTGGTTTGAAACTGCTTGATGCCAAGTACGCCGGTATTGAGTGATCGAATCATAACTTATTCCGTGGTTGTATTTTATTCAGTTTCTGGAGACTCCGAGCTGACGGAGTTCACTTGGTCCAGAGTGTAGGTCTTATCACCCACAATAATCCTCGCTTCGCCATCCTTGACGTTGAGGTCGGTCACGATTCCTTTCGTAAATTCCATATCTCCGAGGTTCAGGCGCACCTCCTTGCCCAGCAGATTGGTGGCCTGCAGGAAGTCGTTGCCCTGGCGCAGTTTAGTGATGTCGGCACTCATCGTCTTGGTTTGCTCCAAGCTGCTGAACTGTGCCATTTGCGCGATAAACTCAGTATCGCTCACCGGCTTCATGGGATCCTGATTTTGCATCTGTGTGACGAGCAATTTCAAAAATTCATTCTGGCCAAGCATCTTCACCGGCACGCGCTCAACCGCCTCCGGGGCTTCAGCTTTGATTCCAGTAATTTGTGTAGAGTTTACAATCATGGTTCGTTCCTCTCGTTATGCCCAGCTTTCCCAACTGGCATTTTCGGTGCGAGCGATGGCGCGCCGCGGGGCAGGTGCTTCCTCTTCCTCGCGGTTATTTTCCAGCCCACCCCAGTTGAGTGGCTCATCATCATCCTCACCGGCCGACGCGTGGCGGCGGCTTTCGGAAGGGTTAAAATCGTCTAAATCCTCGGAAAAACTGGGCAATTCGGCCTCTTCGCGATCCAAGTTCCTAAGAGTTACCCCGCGTTCGGCGAGGGATTGTTGCAGCTCATTCCATTGGCCGGCGAGCTGCTGGCCATCGCCCTGCCCCAACCGCGCCTGAATTTCCAATCCGCCCTGGCTGTAGCGAATGGTCAGTTCCATTTGAGTTTGGTTTTCTGCCTGTAACTTCACCGTCCACTGATCAGCTCCCTTGGTGCGGAAAGTGGTAACGGCATTCCAAATTTTCTCAAGGGTGGCAGATATTTGCCCAGGTGCAGGCGTGAACGCCTGTGTAGCCGCAGTACCGGTGGCGGCCGGAGCGGCGGTTGCTTGAATCGGGGCGGTAAATTCCTTGGCTTGTTCGCGTGGCAAGTCCTGCTGTTGGCTGGACGTACCGCCGCCGAGCTCGGCACTAGTCGCCGGACGCAGCTCTTCCCATCTCGCCACGGATCCTTCCGATGCGGGGGTGGTTGTTTTTGCCATCATGGCCATCTTGGAGTTGTTCTGAGCAACTTGCGTGCCGTTCACGATTTCCCATTCGCCTTCCGGCAAATTGCCGGCCTTATCAGTCGATTGCGCGGGTTTTACCGACGCGCCTTTAGTCAACGCAGCGGTGGGAAAATTTTGCCGCACTCCTTCCAATTCAGCTTTGGCTTGGGCGTGCTTGGTGTCTTCAGTCTTTATTTGCGCGCGCGCAGCCTTCTGTTTTTTCAGTTGGGCAGTTTGCTTCGCGGCAGCTTGCTTGCGCGCCTGAAATATTTGGCGGGCTACTTTGGCGGCTTCGGTTTTGGACTCATTGTTTTCAACGGACTTGGTCTCGATTTGGGCTTGATCCTTAAGCAACTTAGACTCACTTGAAAGTTTTGGACCGACCTCTGCCTTTGCGTTTTCGGTGGTTTGAATTTGTTGCCCGTTGAGCTGAGTTGCTTTCGCACTCACTCCCAATTTAGCCTTGGGTTTGGCTAGGTTTGTAGGATCTGGCTGTAACGGAGATGGATGGTTCAGCCCGGCTAATTCCTTAGCACGTTTTTTTTGCTGCGCGGCCTCATCTTTGATTTTGGATTCGGATTTATCCTCGGCAGATTTTTCCTCCTCGGCGGCCTCGGTTTCACCGGAAGCTTCGCGAAATACTTTATCGAAGTCCTGATCCTCTGCGGCAGGTTCGGCCGGAGTCATCAGGCCAAAAACAGGGTCCGCTGCGGGTGCGTCGGTAGCTGTGGATTGTGTGGGTAAGGGTGTCATTATGGTGTGAATAGTGGTGCCGAACCGGTATTTGGCATGGTACGGCGCCATTCTTTAATGAGTGTGTTGTAAAGTTTTATGTCCTCGGCATCACCGGAAATCAGTGTGCTAACGATGGTTGCCTGATTAGTTGGGGCCATGTACTGAAAGATTTTTGGATTCAAAGTAGGGTCATCATCCTGAGTAGCCCGGATCAGATTTCTGAGATTCGCTTCACGCACTTCAGCATCGCCTTGATTCATAATATTCTCATAAATGCCCGCCAACCGCATTAGCTTGTTGGTTTCACTCTGCTGAATCTGAATCACTTTGCCCTCAAACAATTTGTCCAAGTGCGCGCGGGTTGTCGAAATGTGGTTGGTGTGAAAATGCAGTTCCTTGAGTTGTTCGCTGATGTGACTGTTCAACTCTTCAAGTTCAGCCTCGCGTTGTTCCAGGTATTTCCCGCGAGCCTGGAGTCGCTGGATGAGGTCTCGCAAACCCGGGTCAGTAATCTCCAAGTCACCCGCCGCGGTGATGTTATTAAGATCCCCGAATCGCCGCTCGATGATGCGATTATCTTCCGCCTGTTTTGCCTTGTGTTCCTCGGATTCTTCTGTTTTTGCAGTATCCACCATGGTCTTGGGCTTCTCGGCTTCTTCCGCAATCTCCACCTCTTTCTTCTCCTTCGCCTCCTTAATCTTGTCGGACTGCTCAACCGCCGACTGCAACAACAAGTCTTTTGATTTCAATGTCAACCCAACCAGCGTGGCGATAAACAAAACCCCTCCCAACAGAGCGACGAACCATCGTGATTTTAAAATCTTTTTCATATCATTCCCCCATTAGATTTTCGTGGCCATTCCGCTGGCTTCGCGTAGCAGTACCATTTCATCGATGGCATTCTGTTCTGTACGGCGGGCTTCGCGTTGATGCAGCGCCTGTTTTTTGTCACGCATTTTTTCGAGTGCCTCGCGGCGTTGACGAGCTTCGAGCAGTAACTGCCATTTTTCATCCATCACACCTTGCAAGCGTAGCAGTTCCGGTTCCAACTCCGCCAACTGCGCGCGCAGCGAACGCAGCGATCCCTGCAATTGGGCCAAATCGCCGCTTTGTGCCTGACCATCGAAGGCGCTGCGACAGGCGGTTAAATTTGCATCCATTGCTTCGCCCAGTGCGCGCCAGTGCAATTGGAGCGCTTCCACTTCGCCACGGGCGCGGGCGTACACGTCGCTGGCGGATTGTTCCTCATTGAAGCGAACTTCCAGCACGGTCTTAAGTGAAAAATTAAATGGTTTCATTTCAGGTCATCATTGGCGGTTGTCCGCCGGGTTGTTTTGTTCGGGCGCGGGGAAACCGGCCTGCGGTTGCATTTGCGGAGCAAGCTCGGCGTGGGAGGGCTGGGCTTGCCCTAGGGTTTGGATGAGTTGCTGCCAACTTTCCCCTCGACCATTGCCCACAGTGGTATCCTGCCGCAAAAATTCACGCAGCGGCTCGTGCAAGCTGATAGCTTCGTCGATCTTCGGATTGCTGCCGGGCTGATACGCGCCAATCGAAATAAGATCCCGGCTCTTGCGATACACCGCCATACATTCGCGCGCGTGGCCCATATGGGCGCGTTCCTCGGGTGAGAGCAGATCGTGCGCGAGGCGGCTCACGCTCTCTAAAACGTCAATGGCGGGATAATGGTTTTGCGATGCCAATTCGCGCGAGAGCACGAGATGCCCGTCGAGGATGGACCGTGCCGCGTCGGCCACGGGGTCATTCATATCATCGCCCTCCACCAATACATTAAACAGGCCGGTAATGGAGCCGTGCTCATTGTTGCCTGCGCGTTCAAGCAGCTGCGGCAGCAACGAAAAAACTGAAGGTGTGTAGCCCCGTGAACTAGGTGGCTCGCCAATGGCGAGGCCAATCTCGCGCTGGGCCATAGCAAAACGGGTGATGGAATCCATCATCAACAAAACGTTTTTGCCTTGGCTTCTGAAATGTTCAGCAATGGTCATTGCCAAAAAAGTTCCCTTCACGCGGGCAAGCGCCGGCTCGTTGGAAGTGGCGACGACGACTACGGACTTTGAGCGACCAGCTTCATCAAGATCGCGTTCCAAAAATTCGCGGACTTCACGGCCCCGCTCGCCGATGAGGGCGATCACGTTCACGTCCGCCTCGGATTTGCTGGCCATCATCCCCATCAAAGTGGATTTGCCCACGCCGCTGCCAGCGAAAATCCCGAGGCGTTGGCCACGGCCAAGCGGAGTAAATGTGTCGATGGCTTTAATACCGGTTTCAAAAGGTTGATCGATGCGACCCCGCTTGAGTGGGTGCGGTGTTTGGAGATCCAGTTCGGCGAGTGGCTGTTGCGGGATGTCACCCAAATCATCGAGCGGTTGGCCCATGCCATCGATCACTCGGCCCAAGAGCGCCTCGCCCACAGGCACGCGAAGAGAATCGCCGGTGGCGACCACTTCGCTGCCCGGGCAAATGCCCTGCGCATCCCCGAGCGGCATCAGGAGCAGATTGCGTTCGCGAAAGCCGACCACTTCGGCCAGTAAATTTTTACCGGTGATACGCGACTCGATGCGGCAAATCTCGCCAACTGACGCCATCGGGCCCTGTGATTCAATGACCAATCCGATCATCTGCGTCACGCGGCCGCGGTTCTCGACGAGGCGGGTGTTGGACAGACGCGATCTAATCTGTCGAACACCTTGACTCGTGTGGGAACTGACTTTTTGTTCGTTCGCAGTCATTTCAAAATTTATGCGCTAACCGCTTCACGCAACAGAGCTTCACGAGTTTCGCGGCGGCCATCGATAACCCCACAACGGGTTTCCACGAGGCAACCGCCGCGCGAAACTTCCTTGCCTTCCAAATACCTCACACGGCGTTGATGAGGTGAATCCTGCAGCAGCTCACTCTGATGACTCTTCAGCATTTTCAAATCTTCGGGATGCAAATGAACCGACACCTCGGCATCCTGTTCGCAATGCTCGAGCGTTTCCCGAATAGCGGCCTCGATGACGCCGGTACTGATGGGCAGTCCGTGCACGAGGCGGATTGCCGCTTCAGTGGAATATTCGATCAACTCCGCTTCCAATTCATTGAGGCGCGTGGCGAGTTGGGATTGTACGGTTTCCTCTATGGTCGCCAGTTGTTGATTGGCACCTTCAGCCTTAGCGGCTTCCAGTTCGGTACGCAGGGCGGCGAGTTGCGGTTCATATTCGGCAACAACCTCATCCCGGCCGCGTTGGTGGCCTACGGTTTCCCGCTCGGCGAGTTGCTCCTCGTGTGTGGGGCCGACGGGTTCCTCGGGTAGCAATGCCTCAGCGGGGCCAATAGCCAAGCGGATGCCACGTAGCGGGGATTCGGTTACAATGTTGTCGATGGCTTGTACCATAAAATCTTCTTCCTATTACTCGCCTTCCAGTGAGATTTCGCCTTCGGTTTCGAGTTGGCGTACCACATCGATGATAGAGTTTTGGTTCGCCTCCACTTCGCGCAGAGATATCTTGCCCATGTTATCGATTTCTTCGCGCACGTTTTCGGCAGCGCGTTTGGAGAGCGAGCCGAGCATGGCATCCTTGAGCGTGTCAGTAGCGGCGCTGAGGGCCACGGCCAGTTTGCTGGCATCCACTTCGCGCATGATTTTCTGGATGGTCTTCACGTCCAGTGTTTGTAAATCATCGAAGGTGAACATCTTCATACGAATGGAGCGCACGAGGTCTGGAGTGCGTTCGTCCATATTGTCGAGCAGCTTCTTGCGCTCTTCCTTGTTCATAGCGTTGAGTACGGCGGCGGCGGATTTTTCGCCACCGGTTTGGTTCAACGCGCGGCTGACGCGTTCGCCAACCTTGCTTGAGAGCACTTCGCCAAGGGTTTCCACCACCTCAATGGGAGTGGACTCGAGGGTAGCAAGTTTTTCGACCACCATTTCACGCACCTTTTCCGGCAAGCTCATGAGCACCTCGGAGCCTTTTTGAGCGGGTAAATAACTAACGACCAGCGCGATGGTTTGCGGATCTTCTTCATTGATCAGATTACAAATAGAAACGGAATCCAAATCGATGATTTGCTGCATGGTGGCCACACTCGTGCGAGCAGTACCTACACGACCGATGATTTCCGCGGCCTTAAATAACCCCACGGATTTTTCCAACACCGCGCGCGTGAAATCCACCGAGCCACTGATGCCCGATTGTGCTTCCACCGCCATACCGGTGAATTCCTGAAGCACAGCGCCCTGCATGGTGGCATCGAGCACCGGGAGGTTTGCCATCTCAGCGCACACCAGTTCACGCTCGTTATCATCAAAATTCTTGATGAGATCCGCCGCCGCATCCTCGCCCATGACGATAAGGAAGGCCGCCAACTTCTGTGATTGAGTCAACTGCAGGCCTTGTGGGGCGTTTTTCTTTTTTTTGCGATCAGCCATGATTCAATTCAGTTTTAAGCTCAAAGTGCGGCTCCGTCATTGGAATTATCTTCATCGGCATTATCCTCACCGGTGCTACCAAGCCAGCGGCGGGCGGCCACGGCCATTGAATCCGGATTTTCCTTAATCATATCGCGGAGCACCTCGATGTTCACACGCTCGGGCTGCTTCTTCCCAATCCCAAAGTCCATGATCAGCTTTTGTTTTTCCTGCTCGATGACTTCGACATCCTCTTCATCATCTTCATCCGCCATAGCCTCAAGCATCTTACGACGCTCTTTCTCCTCCTTTTTCTTGTCCATGAGCATCTGGATTTCGGCAGTCGAGAGTTTGGATGGATCTTTCAAAGCTTCTTCAATATCTTCCAATGACTTGGCAGAGGCGGCTATTTGAGATTCGGCGTCGATCGCCGCCGCGGGTGCTCCACCGCCTGCCGGTGCAGCCATCATTGCGCCTCCGGCCATGGCGCCAGCGGGCGCGGCCACCATTGGCGTGCCGGCGAGCAATTGTCCTACCGGCACGCCGGTAGGGATCGCCTCATCGGCGCTGCGCTTCACAAGCTTCACAAAGGCAAACAACGCGCCTGCGCCCAGCAGTACGTACAGGACGTTTCGCACCAAGTCACTAATCATGGCCTTTGTGGCGGCGGAATCAAGTTCCGCCTTCGCGACGGTGAGATGGGCGTCATTAAAGAGAATTTCCTCCACCACAATATCATCGGGTCGCACGCCACTCACGCCGCCATCAATATGCAAGCCGATGGCATTTTTCACCACGTTGGTCAGCTGCAACATGGCGGCGGCATCACGCGCCGCGTCACCCTGGGCTACCAACACCGAGGCGGTAATGCGCTCGGGTTTGCCTACGGCTTTCACTGTGTTGGTGGTGTTTTGGCTGTTGTTAAACGAAATTATTTTCTCTTCCTTGTTTTGGGTGTTGTTGGCCAAGGCACCTCCCGCGTTGTTGGTGCTGGTGTTGGTGTTGGCAGTGGCACCGGCCACGCCGCCGGGGCGAGGGGTGCTGTTGCCAGTGGTGTCGATCGTGGATGTAAATTGATTGGTTACCACTCCATCGGGATCAAACTCGATGGAGGTATGCGTGATCTGGTCGTGGTTAATTTCCGCGCTCACTGTCACAACCACCTGTCCTGGGCCGAGTGCCGGTTCCAGCGTGGACCGCACCTGAGCCGCGAGGTACTTCTCGTAATTACGGCGGGTGGTCAGCCGGTTGTTAGCCATTGCAAACGCTCCATTTCCATCAGCCGACGAGGTAAGCGTGTTGCCATAATTATCAGTCACCATCACGTTATTGGGCTGTAATCCTTCAATGCCGCCGGCCACCAAATGGCGGATGGAATGCACCGCCTCAGGCCGAATGGATCCCGCGCTGCTAAGATTTAACAGCACAGCCGCCGTTCCTTTTTTATTTTCATCCACAATCAAGCGCGTCTTGGGCAGTACCACATGCACTCGAGCACTACTCACGCCTTGGATCATTGCAATGCTGCGCGCCAACTCACCCTGCAACGCGCGCACCTTATTATTCTGCTGTACAAAATCCGACATGCTCACGGTGTTCTTATTATCAAACAACTCCCAACCTACATCGCCAGCCTTGGGCAGGCCACGACTGGCGAGCGTCATCCGCAGGCTGTAAACCTTTTCACGTGGCACCATGATGCTTGTGCCACCGGCACCGGCTTTATGGGGAATATTTTGTTCCTCCAGTACCGCGATGATTTCGCCGGCAGACTTAGAATCCATGTTACCATACAGCAACGCAAAATCCGTTTTACTGGTGAAAAACACCACCACCGACAGCGCACCTGCGACAAGCAGGCTGGAGGCGGCCACGGTTACTTTTTGGTTCACTCCGAGCTGCTGCCAGATGGTCAGGAGCTGCATCGCCATTGCTTTTATTTTATCCATTTTTCAGTTTGTTGGGGTTTGCAAAATTGGGTTCACTAAATCTGCATGCGCATTAATTGCTGGTAGCCTTCAAGCAACTTGTTGCGCACTTCCACCATCAGCTGGAATGCCACGCCGGCTTCCTGCATAGTTACCATCACTTGATGCAGCGGGATGTCTTTCCCACCCAGCAAATCGTTCACCGCCTGAGTGGAGTCAAGCTGCTTGGCGTTGACTTCGTTGACAAATTTATCAAGTACGCCTCCAAAACCCACCGCTTCCGGCTTATGCGCCGCCTGCACACCCTCCGGCGCCACAGCCGCGCCTGCCTTGCTGGCATCAGTAATGTCACGGCTGCGATCCATAATAGCGCGTTGCTGGCGGTAAATGTCCGCCAGCCCCTGCGCTGCTACTGGATTTACGGGTATCATTATATCTGGGTGTTAAATTTAATTCTTACCAATCGCCAAAGTTTGCATCGCCATTTGGCGGGCGGTGCGGATGATGGAAAGGTTGGCCTCCATCGCGCGGGAAGAGGCAATCAAATCAGCCATCTCCTCGTGAACATTTACATTCGGGTATTTCACCATGCCATCCGCGTCCGCATCTGGATGACCCGGTTGATGCATTACCTTGAACGGGCGGTCGTCCGTTTCAATCCCCGCCACGCGCACCTCGGCCTTGGCACTGTGCGGGTCAAACTGATTGGCCATGATCGTCTCGAAGCGGACGACCTGCCGTTGGTACGGGCCACCCTTATCAGTGCTGGTGGTGTTGGCGTTGGCGATATTTTGGGAAATAACTTCCATTCGCACCTTCTCAGCCTGCAAAGCGGAAGCAGCGCTGTCGGCTCCGGGTAAAATGTTAATATTCATAATAGCGGGTTAGGGAAAGGTTATCGGGTTTTAATGGCGGCACGCAGTTTGGAAAACGTGCCGTTGATCATTTGCGTCTGCATGTGATGTGCCACCATGTTTTTCTGTAGCAACATCAATTCCTTTTCAAGCTGTACCGTGTTGCCATCACGATTCTGCGCCACGGCGGAAGTGTCCACCGTGATGCGCGCCTTTACCCCGCGCACGGTATCGGACGAGCCGGAGCCGATTGCGTGGGAAAGCTCGGAGGCAAACGAAGCCTGCACATCCATCCGCTTGTAATGAGGCGTCTCAACATTCGCCAAATTACTTGCGATGGCCTCCTGCCGCAGGGCAGTGGCATCGAGCATCTTCTTCACGCCTTGATAGTTGGCACCGTTAAAAAGCGCATCAATCATGGCTCGCGTGCAGCAAGCCCCGTGCCACTATAGGGGCAAAATTGAAATTTCATGAAACTCCCATATTTGGCCTAATTTTTGCGTTTTATATCGATTTTATGAACTTCATGACCTCAATAATTATGGCATTTTTTGCCATTTAACCAAAATTTGGGCTTTTTGCGATTAATTACCCAAAAATAACGATTTTGAGCATGAATGCCATTTTTAAAAAGTTGGCCCGGTATTTGCTGCTCCGTGCCGAATAATCGTGCTTGGCATAGGCTGGGCAACCAAGAGAATGAAGTCGATAGAATGAATCTACGAGCCATTCAAGTTACCGCTCTATTGGGCGGCGCCCTGATATTTCAGGGTGCCCTGCCCCCGCGTGTGAGCGGAGCCGAAGCGCCTTCCGCGCCGGCGACATTGGTGCCGGAATCCCCCAGCCAAACCGCCGGTCGCCTTATGGCCGAGCAATGGGTGGTGATCATACGAAGTTGGTTCAAGGGCGGCCCTCGATTTGTAGGCCACCTTCAAGGCTTGGATCATGCCGAGGCCCGCGGGGAAAATAAATTCCCGGCAGCCCCATGGACTCAACGGCCTTTATGCGGCCCGTTTGCGTTGGCGCATCATTTGGCTCCACTGCTGCCCAGGGAAGGTGTCAAACCCAGTCCTGAGGATTGGTTGCATCGACTCAAACCACCAGTCGGTGCCAACGACCAGCAAAAAAAACGATATAATCAGATTACGGAAGATGTTGCCCGCGTGTTCCAACGACGCGGTATGGACGAGAACGCCGCCTCCACCGCCGCCAAGCGGCAAATCTTCGCGCGCTGGGATCTTTATGAGCATCTCATCAAGTATGGAGTACCCGATCCTCGGTTGCATAAACCACGCGCCACCAAAAACCCTTATGATCCCTACGCCATTTCCAGTGACGCCACCGACTATTATAACCTCGGCCTAATTTGCCAACGGATCGGTAAATTTAAAGAAGCCGCAGCGGAGTACGAACGCGCCACCCGATCGCGGCACGCCATGGCACAGGCAAGCCTTGCGTATCTTTATGAAACCGGCCGGGGCGTAGAACGTGACGTGATGAAGGCAAAGGAACTCTACCAGCTCGCCGCCCAACAGGGCCATTCAGTAGCTCAATATAATCTCGGACGCATACACCAGAACGGACTGAAGCATCTCAATCAGGTGATTGCCCCCGACCCTGCACTTGCCGAACAATACCTGCGCCGTGCCGCTGGGCAGGGTGTCGTGGCGGCGTATCATCAGCTTGGTATACTCTATTACACTCAAGGGAACCGCGTTAAACTGGCCGCGCTCACGCCGGAGCAACTCAAGATTTGGGATAAAGACGGCGACGGCCGAGTGCTTCCATCGGAGAACCGATTATATCAGGACGCGCACGATCATTTTCTATTGGCCGCCCAGCAGAAGTATGGTCCCTCACTACACGCGCTGGGCGTGATGTATCAACAAGGCCACGGAGTGAAATCTGATGCGGCGCGTGCGGCTTACTGGCTGGAACAAGCTGTTAAAGTTGAACCCAAACAACCCGATTCCTTTTATAACCTCGCTCAACTGCACGAAAACGGCCTCGGCGTGCCTCCAAATTTGCCGCGCGCCTTTATACTCTACCGTCAGGCCGCCAGCATGAAACATGCACCCAGCCAATATAATCTCGGCTTGTTTTATTATCAGGGTCGCCGCGCAGGCGAACAGGTGACCCTTCAGGTAGCCGCCGACTTTGCCAAGGCGCACCCGGCAGCCACCCTACCAGCCGAGCTGGCCAAGGCCAGTGCGGTGCTGGCCAGCGCGGTGGCGCAATACTCTCCAGTGCACGATAAGACCAACGTGGAACAGCTGGAATTGCTGGTGCCGGTGGGCCAAGGCAACCATGCCGCGGATATTTTGGGGAAATGGTATGACACCGAGCAACCGAGCGAAATGCCTGAGCCGCAACAAGAAATGCTCGGTGGGGACGACCCAGTGCGCGCGTATGCGTGGTGGTGGCTGGCCGCACGCCAGCATCAGCAAGCGGCCATTACCGGCCGAGATTCTTTGCAAAGATTACTCACCCCAGAGCAACTACGCGACGCAACCACGTTGGCCCGACAATTGCAGGCTGAATTGGCTGCACCCAAGTCACCCAGCCCGATGGTGGACGCCCAATCAAGTGCCTCGTTCGCCGCGCGGGATTGGTCGACCGGATTTTTTGTTTCCCAAAACGGCTACGTGATCACCGGCAAACATCTCAAGCGCAGCGGCAAACGATTTCAGGTGGTGACAGAAAATGGTGCGTTCCCCGCGCAAGAAGTAATATTGAGCGGCGATCTGGATCAATATCTACTCCTCAAGGTGAATGGAAATTATCAATTCCCCGTCCTCCCTCTAAGCTACAGCCACGGTGCACGCCACCGTGATCCGGTGCAGATACTAGGCAATCAATTTACCTTTAGCAAACAAGGCCCCGGCCCGCGCGCGGCACTGGCAAATTCCCGGATTGCTGCCATTCTGGGGGCTCAAGCCGATCCTCGATTTTTTACGCTGCACAACCCTTCACTCGGCGATCGGGTGGTGTTCACATTCGATAAGTACCTCGACAAACGTGGCACACCCAATACGAGCAAAGACGAAGATATGCCGCAGGGCGATAACCTTCACCGACTGCAATCAGACAGCCTCAAGCGACTGAAAGCCGCGCTGCATGCCACCCACAATCTGCTGGGTAATGCCGACCTGCGCATCGGTTATTTGTTGAAGAATAAACTCTGGTACGATGCGGTAAAGAAACGCTGGCACACGCTACCACAACCTCAGACAAAAGAATTTAGCGCAGGCGAATGGGTAATTTTAGATGGCCGCCACATACGCTTTGCGCCCCCGCTGGATCAGGTTGAAGAAGGCCGCGCATTGCTGCAGGTTTCTGTCGTTCCCGGCATGGTGGGGCCGGCGAACGGAATAACGCTCCGGCTATCCAAGCTGGTTGAAGAAACTTTGGTGGGCCCGTTCGACGGCTTGGAAAACAACTTCACCTCTCTGGAAAAAGCGTTGGGCGACGCACAGTTCAAGATGATCCGCAGCACGCCGGGCTTCCGTGGCGCCGCGCTGCTCAACAAGCAAGGCCAGGCGATCGGCATGTTTTTCCCGGGCTACTCGGGTCGCACTCCGGACGTGTTTCAAAATTTCAGTTCCTACGACAAACACGTTTTAAAGACGGATCATCTGATCGCGTTCCTCAATCGCCTGCCCGATGTAGGCTACCACACGCGTCCGCCTTCAATACCCAAGCTCGCGGCGAGCGAGAAACTCGATCCACAAGCTTACCTGCTCGCCAAAGCACGGGCGGCTATGGTATTGGTGCAGGTGTCTGGCGACGAGGCACCTACTACTGCCACGAAAGTCGCTGCAAAAGGAGGAACACGGCCATGACCCAACTGGTCACCACCCTTGCGGGAGCGTTCGGTTTTGCCCTTATTTGCGGTTTGGGATTTTATCAAGACCGCAGCTGGGATCGTACGCTCACCAGTGCCGCCATCGCCGCGCTGGCATTTGGGCTGGTGGGCCATTGGTGGATGCGCCTGTGGTTGGCCAGCTTGGTGAGCGCCCGACAAGAGCAGACTCAAGCGGAAATGAAACGACAGCAACAGGCTCAAGTCGAAGCTCAGGCCGAAGCTCAGGCCGCGGCCCAACAGGAGGCCCCTCCCGCTTAGGAAGAATTTGACCCATGGCTCAAGCAACCACCAACCCGGAACAGAAGACAAACCGGCCGCCCCAACCGCAGCGCGTAGCCGCGGCACGGGCGTATCAAAAGACCCACCTCACCGAAGTAGCCGAAGAGGAATTGCTAGCCAACTATGCGCCGGTGATTAGCCAAATGGCACATCGCTTCGCGCCTTTGGTACGAGTGACGGTGGACGTCGATGACTTAAAAAACATCGCATGTCTCGCGCTCATCCAATGCGCTCACACCTTTGATCCCAGCTTGGGCGTCGCCTTTGAAGCGTATGCGCGCATGCGGATTCGCGGTGCTATTTTGGATGAGATACGCAAGTCGCAACCGCTTTCGCGCTCGGTCTATTCGCGGCGGCGGGAGCTGGAAAGCAGCCTGGAAAACCTGCGTATCGAACTCAATCGCCAACCCACAGAGGAAGAAATCGCCACGCGCATTGGCACCACGGTGGATGGCTACCGTGATTTGCTCGATCAACTGCGACCGGTGATTTTTGTGCCGCTGCATCAAATGCTCGAAAGCGACGATGAATTTGGCTCGGGCGACCAACACGTGGGCGATCTTACTCAGCCCGATCCAGCTGATAATGCCAGTCGACACGAGTTGCATGCGATGATTCGAGACCGAATTTTGCAGCTCTCGAGGCAGCAACAGAAGGTTTTACTCTTGTTTTATTATGAAGGATTGCGCATGAAAGACATCGCGGAGCTGATGAATATCAGCGAAAGCCGGGTTTGCCAAGTGAACACCGAGGCAGTTTTGTCTTTGCGTGCGTATCTACAACGACAGGAGCGTGTGTAAACAACGTGTAATAACTAAGGAGGAAAAACAATGCTAGTTATTGTAGGAGGATTGATCATTTTTATCGGCGTACTCACTGGGTTTGCCATGGCGGCCGGTGGTGGCCACGGCTTGGCTGAAATGTTTGCCAAAGCTGAATGGGGTGCTGCGATAAGTCTCGTCCACGCCAACGAATTCATTGCACTCGGTGGCATGGTGATCGGCTCTATGATTCTGATGGCACCGATGACCGTGCTCAAGGGAGTCATCTCACAAACGCTAGGCACTCTAAAAGGTGCACCCTTCAGCAAGGCGGATTATGAGGAGCTTTTTAAATGTATGTATGAGCTATTCCAGCTCGGCCGCCGTGGCGGTATGATTGCGCTGGAGGAGCACGTAATGAATCCAGAAGCCAGCAGTTTGTTCTCCAAATATCCTAAATTCCACGGCAATCATCATGCCGTAGAATTTATGTGTGACGGACTCAAACCCATTGTGGATGGCCGCATCAAGCCGGATCAACTGGAACCGCTAATGTCCAAAAGCCTTCACGTGATGGAAGAGGAACACCACGACCCCGTTTTGGTTTTGAACAAAGTGTCGGACGGACTCCCGGCATTTGGTATTGTGGCGGCGGTGTTGGGTATCATCGTGGTGATGATGTACAAGCTGGGTCAGGGCGGTGAGGCTGTGGGCCAAGGCATCGCCACGGCGTTGGCGGGAACGTTTTTTGGTATCTTCGGATCTTACTGCGTGGTCGGACCGATTGCCACCTGCGCAGAATTTAATGGCCACGCGGAGATGGCCTACATGAAGGCCATCAAAGCCGGTGTTGTGAGCTTTGCCAACGGCTTACCGCCGCTAGTGGCCTGCGAAGTGGGTCGACGCGAGCTGACATCCGATGTTCGTATGGGCTCAGGAGAACTGGAAGATACCCTAAAATCCGCAGGGTAAATGACTACAACTGAAACACTATTGATGGAGAAATAAACGATGGGAGGAGGAGGAGGAGCATGGAAGGTGGCATTCGCGGACTTTGTGACCGCGATGATGGCGCTGTTTATGTTGTTGTGGATCCTGAATCAGGACGAAAAGGTAAAGGGCGAAGTGCAACAATATTTCAATACACGATTCAAGAGTGTCACCAAAATGTCGGTGGGCATCATCCCCATCCAGAATGCGGATCTCATCGAAGCCAAGCGCTCGGTGTTCGACAATGCCTCGGCCATTGACCTTCAAATGATGCGCCGGATTAACAAGGACATTGTCGAAGTGTTCGCAGACAACCCAAACTTCATCGACATGAAAACCATGCGGGTAAAGATGACTAGTGAAGGATTGTTGATCGAATTTTATAACGACCCGAATCGGCGACTTTTCGAGGGTCCAACCGACGGGCTCACGAAATATGGGCAGACTGTGTTTGAAGTTCTGTCTTTTGTGCTGGCGCGGCACCGATCCACGCGCGTGGAAGTGGAGGGGCACACCGCAAGCAATTTGGAACTGGATGAAAAACCGGTAGACACCTGGGCCCTTTCCACCGATCGGGCACTTGTTGCTCGGGCGGCTATGGACCGCAAAGCGATGAAGTCCGAACAATTTATCAAGGTGGCCGGCTTCAGCAGCAGTAAACCGCTCAAAAATAAATTACACGACCTCAACCATTCTCATCACGACCGAGTGACCATCATGGTGCGCGCTGGGGCCGGGCCCTAAAATCATGGCACGTGAATTCATTCCATTTGGCGGCGATCTGGGCGAACCCTCGGAGCCCCCCCAATTTGTGCGGCGCGAAGTTCCCGGCTTGGAGACCGATGAGCTGGACGCTCCCGTGCCCACTGCGGTGACCCGCGCTGAAGCGGTAGATTTGGCCGGACACATCCGGCAAATAATTCAGGAAGGCGGTCTCACCGGCGAAGCTGCAGAAAAGGCCATCACCCAAATTGAAGCCGCCGTGAACGCTGCGCCTGCGCGCGTTGCGTTGCCGGAAATTAAGATCACGGTTCCCGCAATCCCAGCTGACGTAGCAGCCGGCGAAGACGAGGAAACTCCCAAGCTTGCCTCCATAGAATATGAGCGTGAGGATGAAATCATCAAGCGCATCCGCGTGGGCTGCACTTGCGGCGAGACAATCCTGCTCGACTGCGATTACTAATTTCCGCCATTTCTGGCATCTTACTTGCTGTGACTAGCCGGACACTTGTGTTGTGTCCCTAAGGAAATCTAATGGATTTACAAGTAGCAGGCTTAGTTACCGGTTTTGACTGGAAATCGATGGTCGACCAGCTCTCGAACGTGGAGCGAGCGCCTCAGCGGCGTATGCGCGTGGAGCAACGCACCCTTGGCCAGAAAAATAGCGCGCTCACTAAGCTCAAGAATGAGCTAACCACGCTCAAAACCAATTCCAATACACTTAAGGAAACCGACCTTTACGACAGTCGCTCGGTCACTTCCAACCAAACGCACACCACTGCCACCGCCCAAGCAGGTACGTCTTCGGGCGATTATCGGTTTGAAATTTACCAGCTCGCCACTGCCGCCAAACAACTGGGCAATGCCGACGTGGGCGCAAGCGTCACCACCAACGCCGCGCTCGATTCCAGCGGATTTGCCATCGCCGTCACCGAAGGCACCGTCACCGTGCAAGGCGAACAAATCACCGTGGCCACCAGTGACTCGCTGGACACCACACTCGCCGCCATCAAATCCGCAGTGGGCGGCAGCTTCGATTACTCGGTGGCCAACGACAAAATCACTTTCACCGATTCCAGTACCATCGTACTAGGCAGCGCCACAGATACCAGCAACCTGCTGCAAGCCTTGCGCCTGAATGCTAACGGCACCAATAGCATCACCAGCGGCGCCAATGTCGGCGGCATGAATCTTTCCAAAACTGTTGACGAAGCCAACTTTACCGACGGCGCTGGCAGCGCCAGCGGCTCGTTCAAAATCAACGAAACCTCCATCACCTATTCCTCTACCGATAACATCACAGATATCCTCGACAACATCAACAATTCCGAAGCCGGCGTCTATGCAAACTACGATACGGTGAATGATCGATTCCTCATCACCAACAAAACAGAGGGTGACGTGGGCATCACACTCGAAGATGTGAGCGGAGATTTTTTAGCCAAGACGCGGCTGCTCACCGCCAACAGCGGCAGTCTTTCGCGTGGCAACAATTTGCTCTACAATGTGAATGACAACGGCCCGCTCGAAAGCCGCAGCAACACCATCACTCAAAACAGTTCAGGCGTCCAAGGTCTCTCTGTCACCGCGACCCAAGCTAGCGGTGCTTCGCGCATTAGTAGCGTGGATACCTCCGGCGAAAGCGTGACCACCACCGAAAGCCACGGCTATTCCACCGGCGACGCTGTGACGATCTACAGCCCCGGCTCCGTGCCAGGCGGGCTTTCCAGTAGCACCACTTATTATGTAAAAGTGGCGGCTAACAACAGTTTTACACTACACACCACCAAGGCTGATGCTGAAGCAGGTACGAGCGCGGTGAACCTTACCAGCGCCCAAACCGGTGACGTGTATTTTCTGGATAGCAATCCCAAAAAATCTACGATTACCGTTCAATCCGACACCGAAGTGGTCAAGACCGCTATCTCCGATTTGATTGCGCAACTCAATAAAGTGCAGTCACTCATCTCGTCGCAAATCGCCAGCAGTACAGATCCGGATGGCAAGGTCACGCTGGGCGTGTTGGCCGCGGAAGCGTTGCCCACGGAAATCGCGCGTGAGTTACGCTCCAAAATCACCGGCAGTGTCACCGGCATCACCAGCACCATCAAGCGCCTAGAATCGATCGGCTACGCATCTAGCGGTTATACGAATGAAATTACACTGGATGATTCAGAGAAACTTGACAGTGCCTTGCGTGATAATCTCGGCCAAGTCAAGAGCCTCTTCACCACAGAAACCTACGGCGTGGGCATCTCCATTTACGATTATTTGGACAACGTACTAGATGACGATGGCGCGATGGCCTCCACCCAGAAAAACATGACCGATCAGGTGACCGACATCACCAAGCAAATCGCTGATCATGAACGAATGGTCCAATCCAAACGCGACCAACTCATCCGCGGATTCGTAGCGATGGAAACTTCACAATCTAAGGTAAACCAACAAATGAGCTTCCTCGCCTCTCGTTTCAAATAATCTTAAATTAATCATTATGAAAATATTCCGCATCTTAACTCTCACGGCCGCAAGTGGTTTGCTGGCAGGCTGTGCCGCCCTCGAGCGCACGGATAAGGGCGCCTATATGGGGCCCTTCCACGCGCCATCCAATACGCACCTCGCGCCCGGCGGTTTACCGACTGATCTGCTGCGCGTGGCGGTGATGCCGCTGACGCCCGGCCGTGGCAACGCGCCCGCTGACCGCGGTGTGCCGTTACTTCAAGCGGTACTCACCGAGGAGCTTTCACGCGCGCGCTTGTTTGAGGTGGTCACGGTAACGCCTCACCGGCTGCACGGGTTGTTCAACGAGCGAGCAATTTATGCTGATGCAACGTTGCCTTTTGATTTCCTGCCCATGCTGGCCAAGGAAACTGGCTGCCAAGCGGTGCTCTTTTGCGAGCTGACTACTTACCGAGCGTATCCGCCCATCGGCGTAGGCTGGAAGCTGCATCTCTTTAGCCTCGAAGATGGCGAATTGATTTGGGCTACTGATGAGGTTTTTGATGCAGGGCAAACGACGGTGAATAACAGCCTTCGCCGGCATATCCGCGAGAGGCAATCTTCTAGTATTTTGGCGGCTACAGAGCTGTTGATCCTCAATTCACCCCGTGAATTAGGGCGTTATTCACTCGGAACAATTTTCCAGTATTTAACTGAAAAAAATGCTAAAGAGATGCTGTTAGCTGCCGATACTAAGGATAGTCAGAGGGTGTCCGGAAATCCTGAACCGGTGGAGCCTCCCGAAGAGGAGCCCCAATCGGAAGGGTCAACGGTGCCAGAAGGGTCGAAAGACCCAGCGCCGCTGCCCCCGATTCCCGGCGCCACCTGAGTTGTGTACGCGAAAAAACCTTGTTTTTTCTGGGAAATACACGATGTTTGGGATGGTTGCCATGAAAGAAGTTAGCCTCAATACAACGCGTCAGGCGCAAGGATCGCAGAAAGCGGCCCAAGCGCAGGCCCAGCCTACTGACGGCGTGGGAATGGTCGCACCGGCTGATTCGCTGGAAGCCAACATGACCCGCAGGCCGGATTTCACCCGTGTGGAGGTGGATGCCGAGGCACGGTTTGACCAAATCAAAGAACGCCTGCGCGAGGATGTGCA
>JAOLZA010000079.1 GCA_028343615.1 Verrucomicrobiota bacterium | reverse complement strand
CAATACCGTGGCGTTCACAAACGAGATAGAACTACTCGCCGGTTTCTTCGTGCCCAATCGCATGTCATAATAGCCCCAGCCGCCATCAACCGATTCATAGGCATCCAACCGGCCAAACTGCTGCGTGATGAGCGCGTCTATCTTTTTGGTTTTCAACAGATCGCCTTTCGCCCGGGCACGCAGCCGCACCAACGCCTGCAACCCATAACCGTGCGCCCATACATTGTACATCGCCGTAGCATTGGCGCGGCGCAGCTTGGGCAAGTGCTCCAGCAAATAGCTCTCTGAATCCTTCAGAGCGGAGCGCGTTTGGAGAGTGTCGCCACCCGTCTCTATGAGAGCCGAGGTGCAGAGTGCGGTAACCGCCAACCGAAAAGCATAATGGCTCTGAAAACCCGGCGCATAAATGTTTAGCCCTTTGGTATTGCGCGGGCTGCCCCAAGATCCGTCTTTGTTTTGTTTTTCCAAAAGAAAATACACGCCGCGCTCAATGGATTCCTCCAAGTTCGCGCGTGGTACCGGCGGCACGTTTTCTAGTTTAGGAACGGGCACAGGATTGGCCGCCGGCAAAAACAACGCGGCTGCAAGGCTAACGTAGGTGAGTATGGAAAATCGGCTCACGGGATTCCCTTCCGTTAATTAACCTTTACTTGATCACCGGCTTTGAGGCCGCCGGTAATTTCAGTTTTACCGTTGGCAGTACGGCCAAGTTGAACTGCTTTATCTTCCGTGGTCTCACCAGCCACCACTTTCACATAT
The DNA here is from genome assembly GCA_028343615.1 of Verrucomicrobiota bacterium. Taxonomy (GTDB): domain Bacteria; phylum Verrucomicrobiota; class Verrucomicrobiia; order Limisphaerales; family UBA1100; genus JACNJL01. Next base: position 5,586 of record JAOLZA010000079.1, on the reverse strand, counting down.
GGTTTTTGATCCGGCCCGTAATTCAAGGCGGCGGAGGGCACAGTGAGGGCCTTGGCTTTGGAATACATTTCCAATTTCACCGCACAACCCATGCCGGGTGCAAGATAGCCGTGGGCTGTGCCGAGGCTGGTGGCGAGAGTGATGGCGAATTTACCGGGCGCGCTAGGCACTCTGCTGATAGCGGTCACGGTGACGGGGATGCGTTGCTCTGGTGCGGCGTTGGGCGTAGCCCAACCGCGTGCGCCAAGGTTGAGTTGGCGCAAATCCTTTTCGCCCACGCTACCGCTGATGATGAGCGGTCGTGGCGATACCACTGTCATGAAGATTTCATTAGGCATCACTTTGCCGCTGGGGCGCAGCTTGGCGGCGAGATGTTTACGGCCGGTCCACATACCGTTAATAAATTCACCATAATATACCACGCCATTGGTGCGCGCTTTTACGTCAAGTAACTTGCGATCGGACTCCAGCTTGGCGTGGGTTTTCTCAGCTTTGTCAAAATCTACTTGTTTTTGCTGGATGGAAAGTTCGCGGCGTTGGGTGGAGGTTTCAAAGGTGGCCTTGAGGCGTTCCTCCGAAATCCGGGAGCGCTCATGAGCAGTTTCGCGATCCTTTATTTCACGCGGCATACCAAATTTAAGCGAAGCGAGTCGGGTAAGCTCCGCGCGTTCCAGTGAGAAGCGTGCACGGTTCACGGTGTTGAGAGCACGTTGGATGATGATTTCCTCAGTCTCTTCAGTCAGGTCATCTGCATCATACATTTTCTTGAGCTGTTTGAGTTCTTCCTCCGCATAAGCGAGCGAGTTGGAATAGGAAGCATAGCTCTGATGTGTGGATTTTACGTTGAAATCTTTGACGTGTTCCTGAAAATGTTTAAGGTCTTCCCCAAGTCGTTTAAAGGCGAGCTGCGCACTGTTGCGATCCATCTCGGCACTCTTGACGGCAAACTGATGCTCCGCATTCGCCAGCGCGAGATCTAGACGAGCCGCTTCCAGTGCACGCTTGCTGTCCGTAATGCGCTGGTCGAGTTTTTCTATTTCAAACTCAATCAGCACTGTGCCTTTGCCTACTTCCGTGCCGTGAGCAACAACCTTTTTTACAGTGAGATCCGTCCACGTTTTGGGGCGCAATTTAATAGGCTTTGATTGCTCAGGGCCGAATGCGCCGGAGAGTTTCACCTCCACCTTGAACGCATCAGCTTTGACAGTGTGAACACCCTTGGGCGGGGCGTTGGTAGATTCAGCTGCGACCACCACGCCGGGGATGCCGACCAGGACAAACAGGAAACACATCGAAATGGTTGATTTCATGCGGCGTGTCTACTGCCCTTTGGAGGCTTTTTCAAGCTTCGCCTGCGATGCTAGTAGAATATGATATTTCCCTGTAGGCGGTTTGGTCAAACGCGTCACGCGGCCATCAGGCCAGAGTACCTCAAGTGAGTCTACCACCTCCATATTCCCGAATCCGAAATGCGCCGTAAACGGATGCTGTGCCGCCAGCGAATCGCCTGTCAATACCCAGTGGCGCCAAACTCTTTTGCCCGCGCGCACTGTCACCACCGCACCCACCGGCGACCTTCCAGGAGCACCCTGCAAATGCGCGCCAATCCAGCCCCCTTCAGGCTCCAAGCGATTAGCCAAAAGCCGGACGTGAGGCAAAGTCAGCCCCGTTTTGAAATCCCAATGCCGCTCAGAAATCAAAATATCCGGTCGGCCATCCGCATCAAAATCCGCCGTCACCACGCTGCGACCATCACGTTGACTGCCAACACCCAACAAAAATCCCACCTCGCGCCAACCCCCTGGGCCGTCATTAAGCAGTAACGCATTGGGCTGAAAACCATGCCATGAAAGACTTTCACGTACCGGACCCATCACTTCTTTGAAGTGCGCCGCCAATACAACATCGGGTTGATTGTTTCGTGTGTAAATATCGTGCCGCCAAAATATGCTGTCGTAATCCTCCGCGGTACGGCGACTGGAAAAACCAGTGGCCACAAAAATATCACGATCGCCATCGAGATCAAAATCCGCCGCGCTAACGCCACCAGCCCAACCTGTGTGCTCGATCACTCCGGATTTGGTTTGTTTGAATTTTAACCCCTTGGCGCTACCGAGAAACAAACGGTTTCCGCCACCCATCATCGTCCGGCGCGCTTGAAATTCCTGCAATGATTTGTGGCCGAGCTTCATCTGAGACAATCGTCGTGCAGCCGCGGAATCCACCCCCGCCATGAACACATCTGGCAGCCCATCGCCATTGAAATCACCCACCGTGTGACCTTGCCCAAACCCATAACGCGCGTTGCCGGTCGTGCCGTTGAGGTCCGTAAACCCTCCCCGACCGTCATTAGCGTAGTGGTCAAGCCCACCAAAGTCAGCCACGTTCAGTAAATCTAAATCGCCATCGCCATCAAGGTCTACCCACGAACTGCTGCGCGTGCGGCGTAGTTTACGCAAATCCGGAGCGATAGCTTCGGTGAATTTTCCTGCGCCTCCGTTTAACAATAGGCGCGAAGGATGACCGTCGTTGGCATCGAAATAAGGCACTGGAAACTGGCCTTCCACAAAGGGCGGCTTGTGATTTGTGACCCACACATCAAGATCACCATCGCCATCCACATCGCCTGCTGCACAAGCACTCGCCCCGTACCATTCCTCTCTGCTAATGATTGCGCGCGTGGGCTTATTGAACTCCCCTTTCTCGGTACCTCTCCACAGCCACGGCGCACCACCGACGGGCACACCCAGCAAATCCGCCACTCCATCGCCCGTGAAATCCGCCAACACCGCGGCTGTCAATCGCTCGGGAAACACCGCGCACAATTCCCCTATCTCAAATTTCCAGCCGCCCCGATTCCAATGCACCGCGTTGGCAGCGGGAAAAATGATTTCCGGCAGTCCATCGAGATTGAGGTCTTGCACCAACACCGGTCCGCCACCCTGCGGCGCAGGCTGTTCCGCAAACCCCAGCGCTCCCTCACGTTCTTCGCGGCGCAATTCGCTCACCTTTATTCTACCGGGCAGAAACCGTTCCTGCGCGTCCAGCGTTTCCGTCCAGTGAATTGTCAGAAATCCGCGCAGGACCACCCGGCGCTGGCCGTTGCGAGAGCGCACAGTGAATGAATATTTTGAGAACGCTTTTTTATCTTGGAACGTGAATTGTTCATGCCGCCAATGTGTACCTTGAATTTCCCAACCTTCCGCCTGACGAGCCTTGAGCCATTTTTTCCAATCTAAGGTATTCATTTTTTGGGACGGCCCAACCTCCAATGAGCCGAACTGAAAATTTTCCAACACAGAAAATTTATCCTTGGCCGCACGCAGAGCATCCCAGGCGGCCACCAGCGTTTCGTCAAAACGTTGCGCGTCCATTTCACGTTGCCACACAAGCCGATCAAAGCGCACTCGAAGTTGGGTGATGAGGCTCACGCGCTGCATCAACTTAACCGGCATTACCTCGCTCACCATCAGCCCATGTTGATACTTGCGCTGTACCGCGTGCAGGCCGGTGGCATCCCACTCGTTCCAGTCACCGTGGGGGTTGCCCTCGGCAAATGTGGCGCGGCTTTTTACGCGACCGTTTGCATGCCATTCCACAAATTCACCGTGCAATTTGCCTGATGTATAAACCACCTTCCGGCGCGGTTTGCCGTTGGGGTGCCATTCACGCCACACCCCTTCGGGTCGGCCCACGCGGAACTCAAACTTACCACGCTGCACGCCATTAGTATGGGTTGCCTCCGTTTGGCCGGTAAAGGGATGTGCCTTGCCCGCGCGATAAAACAAACCATCCGCCTGTTTCTGCACTTGCGCCGCGGGCACTACGCCGGTTGACGGCGCCCCCCCAGGCTTGGCTGGCGGTGGGGTATCCTGTCCGCAGCCCGCTGCCAGCAGCATTCCGGCAATGCCAGCAAGCCTTCGCATCGTTAGGCTCCAAACGCCTTACGCATCATTGCCACGCTCTTGGGCACGGCGGTTTGTGGATTTTCTTTGCCTTCGAATTCGATGGACACGTACCCACGATAATTTTCCTTGGCCAACATTTTGGCGATGCGTTGGTAATCCAAATCCAACGAGTACCATTTGCCGCCGCCGTAATATGTCTTCGCCTGTACGAAGGTGGTACGCGAGGCGATCATCTCCAGTTTATTGTACGGATTTTCCAGAAAATTTCCGGTGTCCATCAACACGCCCAGCCACGGCGATGGGATCGCTTTCACGATACGCAGCAAACCTTCCGGTGTGCGCGCGAGGCCCCAGTGATTTTCCAGCGCCATGTGCACGCCCAGTTTCTCGGCGACGGGGATGAGCTTCTCGATGGAATCGATGCACCACTTGAAAGCTTCCTCCTCCGTGTGCCCCGTCGGCACCGGCTCTATGCCGCGATTAGCCATCAATTGATCAAAAGAAATCGTGCGCCAGCGACCGGTGTTCAGCCGGATGCACGGGATACCCAGCTCATGCGCCAGCTCCATGCAATGGATGGTGTGATCGATATTCTTTTGGCGATCTGCCGCTTTAGGTTTCACAAAGCCCTGGTGAATGGACAAGCCCACCAGCCCCACGCCATTGAGAAACGCGTGCCGCTTAAGCTTGCGCAAGTACGCCGGTTTTTCCTCAGCCATTTGCATATGCAAAACGTCGACGCCCTCCACGCCCAAATCCGCGGCGTGGTCGATGACCTTTTCGATGGGATATTTCTTGGCCGTGAAATGCCAATACGAATACGTGGCCAACGCCAGCTTGGTGCGCGCCTTGGCCACAGCGGGTGATGCGGTGGGTTTATCTTTGGTAGCAGCAGAAACCGGCAACGGCAGAGCGCTGGCGGCGAACGCTGCGGATGCACCAATGAAAGCACGACGGGATGTGGGGTCAGTAGGATGTTTCATGATTCGGATGGCGACAGTGTCACGCCAACACCCAAGGAAATCAACCCCGCAACACCGGCGGCAGAGTGATAGATTCAAGGGCAAGGCGGATGCCTTGTTGGTTGGCGGTGTGGATTTCGGCGATGAGGCGGTCTTCTTCGGAATCGAGCGTGGGCGGCAGATTGGGGTCAGTCGGCGGTGCATGGCGGGCGCGTTGGCGATGGAAGGCGAGTTGAAAGATGTGAATCTGCTTGCGGCGCGCGGCGCGGAAGCCACCGGGCAAGCCAATGAGGTTAAAGAGGTTCCAGCCCGGCAACAGCATCCACCCGTTGGTGGCCGCAGCGTATTCGGCCGGGGTGATGAGCACACCGGTAACGCCCTTCAAGCCCTCGATGATGCGTTGCCGATCACGCCAGCCCAGCCACAAGAGCAACCCGAACAGCGCCAAAACCACCGCCGCGTTCAGCAGCACAATGAGAAAAACGCCCAACCCTTCCATCAACAAGTACGAGCCGAACAGGTTGCGCCCAAAATGCAGCAGCATTCCCAGCCCCAACCCCACCAACGGCATTGCCCAACGCCAGCGGTTTTTCATTGTGGCGAATAACCCGAAGCCCAGTCCCGTCATCGCCGTGAAGGTGGCGTGCCCTAGACCAAGTATCACCGTACGCAGAAAAAATATCTGAACAAAACCCGCGCCGCCCGCTTTGTTTGCG
>JAOLZA010000078.1 GCA_028343615.1 Verrucomicrobiota bacterium | reverse complement strand
TGCGCGGTTGACAAAACTGAGCGAACGCGAACCAACGGAAGAAGTGCCAGGTGCTTAATTACCACGTGGGGTCTACGGGCAGGCATTTTTCAAAATTTGCCAGCAATTGCTGCTGGTAATCTCCGGCGAATTTGCCGCAAAAAAACTTCCCCAACAACCAAAGAGCGCAATTATTTAGCAACCAAATGAGCGGAAACATAATCCAGTAAAACCACCGTAATGGGTAGGCCACCCACAAACTAGTTGGTAACGGCCGCTGAATTGCCAACCATTTTGGTGCCATTTCACCAACGACAATATGTAACAAGGTAATGACTGTAAAACCGATAGCTATAGAAATAGTTTGCTGCCAATGGGAATCTGACAAGAGAGGCGATCCGTTGATCTGAAGTTCATAAATTGGAGCAAGTAGTTTGTTGAAGATTGGATGCCCGACATATCCCAAACCCAAACTGGCAAGCGTGATTCCGAGCTGGCAAGCGCTAAGATATCCATCGAGATTTTTGAGTAAATGCCGAGCCATTCGTGCGCGGCGTTGGCCTGCAATCACCAGAGGTTCAAGCTGTGTGTCGCGAAGTTTAACCAACGCAAATTCCGCAGCAACAAAGAAGCCATTAAGAAAAACCAAAATGCCAACAGCAAATATGAGTAGCAGAACAACAGTGACTTCGCCCCAGTCCATTAGACTTTCACCTCCCCAAAGACAACCTTCAAAATATCCGGCAAACTCACAATCCCGAGTTCGCGTTTACGTTTATCGAGAATTATCACAACGCGCTGGCCAGACCGTTGCATGAGTTGCAGTAGTTTCTGCAAGCGGATGTCTTCATCTTGATACAGGGCTGATTCCAAAAAATGTCCAGCGGGCCGATGCCATTCATTTTCCGGCAAAAAGATGAGACGACGCAAATTTACGACGCCCACAATTCGTCGGCGACCGTGGCTTTCCTGCCAAACCGGCATGCGCGTGTAGGGCACCAACGTGATGTTGCGCACTACATCGACCACAGGTGATTCGGTGGTGATAACTGGCATATTTTCAAATGGCACGGCCAGATCACGCACTGGAATTTTCTGTAGATCAAGCACACGATCAATCATCTCGCGTTCATCCTCTGTGAGGCCCTGTCCGCTTTCGATCATCATTTGCCGTAGCTCTTCACGACTGCCAAAAAGGTGGCCCTGCAATTCACGCCCACCCGTAGTGAACAGCAACATACGCGAAAAAATACGTAGCAATTCAACCAACGGGCCCAGCAGCGTGTCGACCATTGCAAAAACAAAAATTAAAAATAAACACAAACGGCTGGGATATTTCCGAAAAACCATTTTGGGCAACAACTCACATAACGTAAAAAACACAAGCACACATAAGCCAAACAATAACCAAAATATTTGTGCAGTGGCATTCCACTGCAACAAACTACCGGGGTTTGTTATACCCAGTAAATACTGCAAAAAATATAGTGTGGCTAACAACACAATCAGGTTAGCCAGTGTGTTACCCACTAGAATTGTCCATAGCGTGTCCTCCGGTTGATCAAGATAACGTTGCAAACGAATCGCCTTTTTATTCCCCTCTCGCGCTTGCCTACGCAAGCGTAGCCGACTCACTTCCGTCAATCCTGCCTCCATACCGGAAAGAAAGGCCGACACCCCAAGGCAACCTACAAACCCCACACCAAGTAATGTCCATTGCAGAACCGTCATCGTGCCTTGCCAATTTGTCTGGCCTCTACCTCCAATACACGGCGGCCATCTGCTTGGGTTACTCTAAGTATCAATCCACTGAAGGTCACCTCCGTGCCCACCGGTGGAATCTCATCCATTTGTGACGCCAACAAACCACCGATAGTATCCACTCCCTCTGCTCGTTGAAGCTTTGGAAATTCACGCCTGAAATCTTCTAGCCATACATTACCACTGAGCCGCCATTGACTTGGGGCTGTTTCTTCCATAACAAATTTGTCTGCGCCTCCCTCACGCCGCAGTCCACCAACTACATCATTGAGAATATCCTCCAATGTCACCAACCCTACCGTGCTTCCAAATTCATCTAATACAATGGCCATACTGTGCTGGTAGCGCTGGAAGCTTTTCAGCAAATCCAGCAGATTCATTTCTTCGGGGACAAAGGATGGAAAATCAATTACCTCGACCATATCGATTACAGGATTAGCCAACAGTCGCGGCGCGTTCAAGATACCTACAATAGTATCAGGTGATTCATTGTATAATGGAAGACGCCGATGTTGCTGTTCACGCGCAGCTGCGAGCAGTTCGGGTAATTCGAGATTATGCGGCACACACGCCATTTGCGAACGCGGACGCATCAGATCTGCCACAGGTCGACGATCGAGACGCATGATATTTAGAATAATTTCTTTTTCCGAAATGCCCAATGTACCTGACTGCCAACCTAATTCGATAAGCTCACTATATTCTTCGTCGGAAAGTTCTGGCATTGGCTGCACAGATTTTGGCACCAACCGCAGCAATTGATTATTCACCCACTGCGCAACAAAGCGAATCGGTTGTGTGAACCAGACCAACCACAACAGCGGCCGTGCCACTCGGGGTGCCCACGATTGGGGCCGGCGCATGGCGAGCGTCTTGGGAACGACCTCGCAAAAAAGCAGCAAGCCCGCCGCCAACAACAGAGCCACAAAGATAAAATGTTGTTCATCGAGTTTCCAGCTAATGGCAATCGCCGTGGCAATAATTGCCGCATGCGCCAACGTGTTACCCAAGGTCATCGTGGCCAGTAAATCCTGTGGTGCCGCTAGCAGTTTCCGGATAAATACACCGCGTTCGGGTTGGTGAACGGTAATTTGGCGAAGTCGCCATTTGCCCAAAGTAAGAAGAGCCGTTTCCGCCAGGGCGAAGAAAAAGCTAATTCCAGTGAAAAGCAGCAATAAGGCTAGTTCAGTTTGCCACTGCATGTATGCACTAATGTAGGCTCAATGCCACACTTAAGGCGAGGGATTTCAGGTTCATTAGTTCAGGACTATATTACGCCGCTGATAGGTGGGAATATCGAGATCCTCGCCGTTGTGCAGCGTGGCCTCGCCTTTATCAAACCGACCCTTGGATATATTCACCAAGGGCAGTTGTTGTTGGTGAGCCGTCCATAGCAACGGGGCGACTAGGATATCCTCCGGCGCAAGCACTGGCTCTGGTGGTAATTCCTCCAAGCGATTGACGAGCTCAGGACCCTCTTCAATCGATGTTATTTCTATAGGTTGCGGCATCATTACCAGCACGGATAGGCCATTACCCTGCCCAGGTTCAGTATGTACTCCGAGCAATAATTTTGCGGCGGGTGCGGCGTCACGCAGATGGCTCATCACTTCATCCACTTCATCCATCGGCAAATTTTCACCACTCGAAAGGCACAGGACGATGCCGTTTGTTTCGCCCAACAGTCGCCCAGCCTCCAGCTGGGGATGACGAAGGATGGCGTCCATTAAAGCGCGTGGTCGTGAATCGCCCATGACCTCGAGAGAAGCCATTACGCTTTCGGTATGATGCTCGGATATCAACGAATGAAAATGGGCGAAATCAATATTCATCTGCCCATCAGTGCGTAATAATCGACCCATTCCCAACAGTGCCTCGAGAATCAAATTATTGGCGGCCTCGAAACATTCCGGCACCGAAGACCCGGCGGGTTGACGATCCATCACAGCTTGATTTGGCATACGCACGACAGTGTCAGCCGTCCCCCGCAGTCGCAGAAGGGCATCGTGCGATTCAGTGTCGAGTCCTTCCAAATCAAATGGCTCAATCGCCAGTGCCACCACGAGCGTACCGGCATCGGCGGCAATTTCGGCCACCACCGGAGCACCGCCTCCCCCTAATCCTCCGGCCAATCCGGTGACGAGCAGAAGAAGATCCGTGTCCGCGAGTTTTCCGGCCAATATACCCTCAGCTGTACGCAAACACGCGGCACCGGCACCAGCATCGCCGCTGCATCCCCAGCCGCGGCGAGTGCTTTCGCCGAGCTGTAATTTCTCAGCAAGTTGACAGTGCTGTAGTTTTTCACTATCCGTGTCCACTGCAAGAAATCGCGAGGCAGGAAAGCCCAGTGCGGCAAGACTATCCACCACCCGCGCACCCGCGCTGCCAAGGCCCACAACCTTTACGTTTACTCCGTTTGTTTGAGGTTGATTCAACATGTTCACGCCCCCACCAGTTTGCCCGCCAACCAATCAAAAACGCTTGTACGGGATTGGTTCGGAGTGGCACGTTGTTGCGCGCCCAACTTCACAAGTCCGAGTGCGGTACTGCACTCGGGCTCATCTAAAATACTGCTCGGCCCACTTCCGACTCTGGCACGTGCCGTTTGCACGGACGTCTGAAACACCTGCGCAGCTAATCGCTCCAACGCTGGTACTCGCGCGCCGCCACCGGTAAGCACCACTCCCGCACACAAGTTTGTCAGTAGCCCTTCGCGGACAAGATCGTCACGAATGAGAACCAGCAACTCCTCAAGCCGTGCATGCATTATTTGATGCAGATGACTTACACTCACGGTACGATTATCAAGACCCACGTCACTTGTAAAACTGACCGTACGCCCGTGAGCGCTTGGATCAGGCAACGCTGCGCCGTGCTCAAGCTTGAGCTTTTCAGCGCGGGCGTTGGAGAGCTTAAGTCCCACCGAAATGTCATTGGATACGTGTTCGCCGCCAACGGCAATTACACGACTGTGCCGCAATGAGCGGTTATGGTAAACAACGTATTCTGTCGTACCCGCGCCGAGGTCAATGAGCAACGCACCCAGCTCACATTGCTCTGGTGAAAGAGCGGCGCGGGCGGAAGCGCGACCAGCAAAGGAAATATCCTCCACGTGCAGCCCTAAGCCCTTTACAGCGCACACAGGATGTTGCAGGCGTGTGATTTGGCCGCTCAGCACGTGAACATCCACCTCCAACCGCGAGGCAAATCGGCCTAGCGGATTATCTACGCCAGCCTGCCCATCTACGCGATAACCCTGCCGCATGACGTGCAGCATTTCATACCCATCAGTTAATTGAGGCCGCGCCTTGCGTGTCACCGCCTCAATATCTTCCTCCTCGATTTCACGATCCACCGAGGCGATCGGGTGTACCCCTTGGTAATTATTGCCCTCAATATGACTGCCTGTGACAGATAAATAAACGCGACGAAGCTCCACGTCAGCGCTTTCTTCAGCAGTGGCAAGTGCGGCACGAATGGCTTCCTCGGCGAGATCCATATTCACAATCTCACCCTTGCGCACCGCACCCCGGCTCGGCTCAGTACCCACACCGATGATTTGCACCGCGCCATCAACATCAACTTCACCCACCACGGCACATACCTTAGCGGTGCCGATTTCCAAACCCACTATTATTTCTGAACGACCAAACATCTCTTTACCCTCCCGCGGGACGTGATGGCGAATGCATCCAGCGCACGGGGAGATTATTTTTTATGGACAAATCGACGGTGGCTACAGCGCGATGATGCTGTCGACCGAGATCATGTATTTGCCGCCAACGATGGATCTGCGCGTTCAAGCCGTTAAGGCTGAGTGTCACACGCGCACCTTGCCAAGTGATTACTTCAAGCGTTTCGCGACCACTCACATCGATCTGCCGCAAATGCGCAAGGCCGGCCATAGGCGAGAGATCGTAGCGGCTGACAAGTTGCAACGCCGAACGTACAGCGGTCGAATCCACCGCGCGACCGAGCAGGAGTTTGGTTGTCGGGATTCCCACGATTAACGGCAGCCATTTGGGTTGCTTTATTTGGACAGTGAGGCGCGGGTCGATTGGCGAGATGACCACGCCACGTGCGTCGAGCCAATACACTTGCCTCACCAGTTGCCCGTTGGGATGTTGCCGAAAATTCACAACCTGCGCAATTGGGCGACGCTCAACGATACGTAAGCGCAGTGTGTCAGGCAATACCCTCTCCACAGCAGCGGATTCGATGAGCGGCGTCATCTCGAGATCGCGCTTCACGCGCAGCAAATCCACACAAAACAAATTCTCCCCAGTATGCACGCCGGCCATTTTTTGCAACCGGGCAGGTTGAATGATACCTCGTACACGCACATCAATTGTTTTGATTGTGAAAATCTCGTTTTCATAAAAACCCAAGCGCATGACCCACTCGCCACCATGCCACACGCCTAAGAATAAGGCCGACAGCCCGAGCAAGCCTCCTGCCCAACGCACGATCGCTCTCATGCGTTGGCGACGAACCTTGCCCACGGGAAGATCCACTTCCAGCAGCCGATACCGACCTTGTCGGCGATTTTGTTTTTTACCCCACATGATCTTGCACCGCCAAATCCACCATCCGACCGCACAACGCAGGAAAATCTAGACCCGCAACAGCGGCAGCTTTGGGCAGGAGACTAGTCTCTGTGAGTCCGGGCAGCGTGTTCACTTCGAGCACGTACGGATTGAGCGTCTCATCGAGCATGAGATCGACCCGACCAAATTCCGACGCACCAACAGCCTCAAAGGATTGGAGGCTAATTTCCGAAATGCGACTGGCAGTATCCACCGGTAAATCCGCAGGGCAAAAATAGTCCGTCGCGCCGACGGTATATTTGTTGTGGTAATCGTACGGGCCCTCCTTGGGAAGCACTTCAACGATGGGCAAGGCAACCTTAT
>JAOLZA010000077.1 GCA_028343615.1 Verrucomicrobiota bacterium | reverse complement strand
CCACAATAGGCAAGTGCGTCGATAACCTTAGATCACAATGCCGAGTACGGACGCAATTAATATACAGGAAAAGTTCGGTCTCTTTTCAGATCACTGGTCCCCCAAGAAAATCGGAGAGTTGAATGGGCAGCAAATTATTCTGGCAAAGGTTCAAGGAGAATTCGTTTTTCATAAGCATGATAATGAAGATGAATTGTTTATGGTGATAAAGGGTCAGCTAATAATAGAACTGAGAGAACGAAGCGTTGTTCTAAATCCGGGGGAGTTTTATATAGTTCCAAGAGGCATTGAGCATAAACCTACCGCAAAAGAAGAAACCCATTTATTGCTGTTTGAACCTCTAAGCACAAAACACACGGGTGAGGTGATGGCAGATATAACAGTGGAAACCTACGAGGAAATTTAACTCAAGGGATTCTTTTTTCTACTGCTTAGGCGGCTTGGCTTCTCGGATGATGGCTCCATGGTCGTCGTTTAGAATCAGAATGGCTAACGATTGAACATTGTCCAACTCACCGGTGTTTAGGCTCACGTAGTCGAAGCGACCGCGCAGGTCAGTGTAGCCGTCCTTGTAGAAACGCACTTGGCCATTGGCGAGTTTGCCGTAGACCTTTACGTAGGTCTTGGAAAGCGCTTTGCCCTTGGCCTGATCGGTAACGCGCACCTGTCCGTAGTTCTCAATCATTTGTACCGCGAGCGTATTGGCATAATAAGCCTGACTCTTGCGGATGCCATTGGCAACGATCTCCACCATCACGTTGCTGCTATGGAAGCGCTCGGGGATTGCAAAGGCGTGTGCTGTTTTCTTAGCCGGCAACTCGATGCTCTCCACAGTGTTGGGCACGATGTAGGTGAAGTGGTCGGTGTCTTCCTTCATGAAGGGTTTACGGCTGAAGAGCAGCTCCACATCCATGGGGTAATAGTTAACAGTCACATCCTTTAGGTTCTGGTAGCTGAGCTGCACCTGCCGATCCTCCACCTTGAATTCAAAACTGGCCTGCGTTGAAGCCAGTTGGTCTTGTTTCTGGCCCCGATCCTCATCATCGACCAAGACACCTTTCTTGCCTTCTATTTCATCAAGCTGACTATTAGCCGTGGCGAACAGGTTGCGCCACTTATCAACCGGATGATCGGCGTAGCGGGTTGTTAATTCACGAGCCTTCTTCAGGTCGCCTTGGTAAAAGGCAAGGTATGTACCAAGGTAATCATACTGCAGTTTTTCGGTAAGCTTGTCAGCAGATACGCGCCGATGAAAGGCGATCGCCTCCTCCACGCGATCCTGCAGGAGCAGATAATAGGTGAGTCCTAAGAGATCGTTATTAGTAAGCTCCTTATGATATCTTAATACACCGAGAAGGCCGTGGTATTGAGCCCAGAACGCATCGTTGAGAATCTTGCGCGTTTTGCCTAACTGATGAGCTCTGGCATTAACCAATGGCTTGTACTCAAGATGCTGATACCACTTGCGACCTATTGGCTCAACACTAAGCAGCGGGCTATCAAAATAGAAACCCACACGGCCGGCCATCGGTGATCGATCAAGATAATCACTCATGCGTTCCTCGTCACTATGGTAGACAGCGTAACTCCACAACGCATGGTGATAGGTAAAGCGTTCATCCAAGAGCTTCATCACTCGATTATAGAAGTCGCGCCCACCGCCGCCCTCTGCCTCGTGGCGAAGGCGAAAGGCAATAAGATTAAGATCCATCCGGTTCAGATTATGATCCCGCAGGTACTTGAGAACGTCCTTCTCTGAGCCGTTCTGTGAAACCCATCTCCACGAACTCTTGTCTTTCTTGCTCAGTTCATTGACGACCTGAAAGCTGAAGTCATCAGCCGCGGCCACGTGCCCATCGGGATTAGCCACCTGCACTGGGTAGATGGCGTACTTACCCGCTTGAGGGAAATAGAAGTAATAGTCAAAGGTGGTAGTGGAATAGGGCCCTAGCTTTGTGGAGCGCCCCTTGGAATAATCGCCATTTTGAAGAGGGATGGCTCCTTCAGGTACCTGTACCAAAAGCTGAAACTTCTGTGGGGAAGAAGTCGGGTTGGTGATGACCACTTGGCAACCATAGGCAATTTGCTTTAGAAACTCGTCCTCCACAAAGTTATCCAGCCGCTCGTTACCCACATTGCGGTAACGTGAATCAGCACGGAAGAAGTTTTGGCTGAGCAAAATCTTCGTGCCCTTCTTCACCGGCTCGCTCGGCAGGATTTCCTGATGGCAAACCACCATGTGCTCGCCGGCAGTGAGCTGGAAGGAGCGGTCCTTGGTTTCGGCCATGTGCTTGGGCTCCTCAAAGGGCAGATCAATCACTGCCAGAGCAAACATCATCTCGGCAAAGTTGCTAGTGGCATAAATGAAGTTACCACTGAAGAACGGCTGGTTGATGGGGCTGGCTGCGTAGTCATTCCAGAAGGCGTTTACCAGCATGAGATCGGCGTTCTGCTGGGCGATAGGCAGCTTGTAGTAATTGTTCTCGGCCCACTCCTTGGTGGCAGGAAGCTTGCGGAAAAACTGACTGACCTCAGCGCGCTTCTTTGATTCATTGGCAAAGAAACGATTTTTGCCGTTAAACTGCTGCTGGTAAGTAGTGTCTCTTTTCATTTCACCTTCGGATCGACCGCGATCACGCGTGGCTCCCAAATTACCCTTCAAGTTACTCAACTCCTTCTTTGCCTTACCGGCTAGTTTGCGAACATCCACACTGTTTAAAGTGGCCCCATTTACTCTGGATGCCGACGCGTTGACTGGGCGAGGAGGTGCGGGTACTGCTCCGGGTGTTGAAGCACCAAACCCTCCACCTCCGATTCCACTTGTGGGGGCCTCCTCTTGTGCTTGTTGTAATGGACTGACAGTATTTGTCACCCTCCTGAGTTGATCTTGAAACTGGTTCATTGCCTGTTGTCTGCCTTTTTGGAGACCCAGTTTGTCGCTCCCGACTTCGAGTTGTGAACTCATGATAGCCGCATCAAACAATCGGCTGTAACGCTCTGGGTTTGGTATTATAAGGTCATTCTTGTCTTGAATGTAGCGGCGCATCTTTTCCACTTCAGCGGGGCCACGGCGGGCCAAGAGGATTTTTTCCACGTCATTGAGTTGAGAGAAAGCAAAGGGCTCAAGATATTCCTCGAGGTTCATGCCCAATAACCACTCGTCCATGAAGGTCTTATCCTTCTTGTTGGCAATGTAAGGTTTGATAACATGGTTGAAGAACTCTGGATCCTTTTGAAACAGGAAGAAGTTTAACTCATGGCAAGCGTATTTTGAATATTTTTCATGCTTCTCAGGTGCCTTGAGCTTCGACCATTCGATCACAAAACTGAATTCAGTCAACGTCTTATCGTTGCTCAGGGTGACCATAAGCAAATACGCCTTTTGCAGAGAGTCGTAGAGCTTTACGTCGCTGGTGGTGATATCCTGAACCTTCAATTGATCACCCTTTTTCAGCACGGTGAAGAGTTTCTGCTCCGAGTGGGCCTTGGCCACGTCGAGGCTCTGTACCATGCGAACTTCGCGCTTGGCCAACACGGTTGGTTTTAGAGGCACAGGCAGGGTCACGGTATTCAAGGGGTCTACTGCCACCAGTAGCATCTGCTGTTGACCATTAAACTTGGTAAGATCAATCGATACCACGCCGTCCTTATCGGGCTTCAAATTGGCCAGTAGCACGGAGTTGTGCTTAAGAAAATCAAGGCTCGAGAAATCGTTGAGTCCCCCACCTCCTGAGGGATCAGTAGGCTTTCGGTACCAGGTTCCATTTTGGGTTTTCTCCAGTTCCTCGGCCAGGTTTTGGAATTCACCGCCTTTGGCGGCGTCCTGTCTACCGGTACTCGTTTCACGAATGGACCATGGGTTTAAGAGCAAGCCGGGCCGCGTGAGCATGTTGCCAGGAAACTTGGTGGCGTACTTACGATCAAGGATGTATCGATATTCCTCGCCGATGTCGCGTTCCTGCACATATAGCGAACGCGGCCGCGCCAATCGTTTTACGCCGGGTGCGGGCACTCCACCTATATCTAATGCCGAGTAAGCCTGATAACGCTGGGCGAAACGCGTGGCAA
This sequence comes from Verrucomicrobiota bacterium, assembly GCA_028343615.1. Lineage (GTDB taxonomy): Bacteria > Verrucomicrobiota > Verrucomicrobiia > Limisphaerales > UBA1100 > JACNJL01. The sequence continues at coordinate 2,709 of JAOLZA010000077.1, read as the reverse complement.
ATACGTGTACCCGCGTGAAAGGAGTCATGTTTTCCAGCTGCACCACGGCGTTGGCTTGTCCCACCATCACATCACTTATCTGCAACGGCCGTAAGACTCGCTGCTCCAGGATACGGCTGGTGCTCATTACATGCTGCTCACGTTTGTTGCCTTCGGTTACACGCAGTGAAATAGTCTCACCGGTTTCCTTGAGATAAAGCGTATAGTCGCCAACGGCCAAATCACTAAGCTCCAGAAACCCATTGCGGAATGTTCCAGCCTTCACCTGATCACCCACCACAGTTCCCTGTCGCACCTCAAAGAGGCTGTAACTCGCGCCTTTGGTGGCGTTGTTAAGAGGGCCTGCCAAGGCCACTTGAATGGTATCGCCAGTAGCCGCATGAACGACTGAGGGCTGAGCGACTCGGCCGTAACGGTCTCGTGAAATCTCCCAATGATAGGTTGCCCCATCACTGCCTGTTGCCTTGATCCACTGGATATCGGCCAGAGTACCCAAGTCTATGCGTCCTGATGGATCACTCTTAAGGCTGACGCTGTGTGCGTTCTTGAAATCGCGGTGTTTCAGCTGCACGCTCACCGCACGATCAGGCTTTGCCTCGCCGTTCTTGCCCAACACATCAAAGGCATAGTCGCCATTGAGGCGTACGAGGTGCACATTTTCTAATTTAAGAGTCTTGTCAATCTGATTGAGGGCAAATGTCGCTTGATCAGCTAAATCCTGTTTATTGCCTGCCGCCAAGTTCTCCACACGCGCCTTCAGGGTAAACTGTAACTGGGCAAGCTTGTCGGGCACGGTAAACTGGTGGATGAACGCCTCACCATCCTTAATTTTGCCTGCCGGCAACTCAAGCATCGAAGGCACGCCATCACGTCCCGTGGAGAGGATCACCAGTCGCAGGTCTTCAAGCACTTTCAACGAAATAGGATTGCCGTTGAGTCGCAGCATCGGGCGCACAATCAGCTGCGCTCGTGCACCTGTCACCAACGCCTCGCGGTCCACATAGATTCCCGCATCCAAAGAATAGGTTTCGCTTTGATGGGCGAAGCTAGCCAAAGCGCTGAAGCCGCCGTTACGTAGCACCATCGTTTGGCGGCCAGGGCGGTTGCTAAAGGGCACCACGATGAGGCCATCCTTATCGGCCTTGTACTCGTTACCCGAAAGCCACAAGGTTGCCTTAGGGCAAGGCTTGTTGCCCTCATCCAACACACGAAACTCATGCCCCGCCGGGCCTGTGTCTTCCAGCACGCGCAGATTACCCTTGCTGATGAGGGCCCGACTACTGCGGCCATTACCAATAAATTCCACCACATACACGCCGCGCTTTTTAAGTTCAGGGAAGCCAAATATACGCTCAACACGGCGCAACGGGCGTTCGTCATAATTATATGCCTGCTCGCGCGTGGCCGCCAAGCCATCGAGGTTGATTGCGGTGTTCACCGGCTGCAGATTGCGTGAATAAAAATTGAAAGTGTTAATTTCAAACACACGCACGATAAGCTTCTTCACGTTCTTTACATTCACCTTCAATGAAACCGAGTCGCTGGCCTTATAAAACACCTTATTCATCGGCGCAAAATCCAAGTCAATACGCTCCTGAAGCGCCTTGACCTGTGAGGTCGAAAGCATTGAGTACCAACGTTCCGCATCACCCACACCATTGACCAGCTTTGATTCTGCGAAGGCTTGCTTTAGATAAGTGTCCTTCACAAGAGGCAGGTATTGATTGAAATCTATGTCCTGCTTGAAGAAATAGAGGAAGAAATCACGCACCAGCCGCTCATCGGGGCCGATTGGCGGCAACCCTGTGATGCGGCTGTAATCTGCGTTCAAGTTCACATCCGAAATGCCCGGACGTTTGAGCTGCACCTCGCGGTACTTCGGGTTGATGTAGTTTACTGGCCGCGGTAGTTTCAGATAGCTCATGAATAACCCGCGGTCGTACTGTCCCTGGCTTTGCTGGAAACGCAGCAGGTTATATATCGCGTTTGCTTTTAATGTATTGTGTGCAGCTGTGAGCCGCTCAGTGAACTGGTGAATGCGGTTTAAGTGCTTGCCTCGTTCTGGGAGATTAAAGCGTGTGTCGGTGTCTGCCGAAGGTGCAAGTTTAGTCAGGTAAGCATTGATGTATTGTGTGTTATTAATGAGGCTTGGCTCGAGTTGCAATAGCTCGTCCATCTGCGACTTGGTCAATTGCCGGTGGATATTGTGAGAACCAAATCCGCGACTGTGTTTGTTTTGCAGATCCTTGACGATCAATTGAGGCAGATCAGTTACATCAGGCCGCTGTAATCGTGAAAGTAGGTGGCGTAGACGCGTGGCATCCAGTTTGCCATGATCCAATATTTCAAGCCCGCGATCTTCCACCCCCGACAAATCGCCTGAACGATATGCCCGCGCCAAATATGCGCTGAAGTTGATCAGCTTTTGATCCAGCACCGTTGGGTGTTTAGGTTTCTGCCCCTCAATAACCCGACTATGGCTAAACGATAGCCCCAGCTCACGCCTCAGATGTGCCAACGTTGTCGCTGGGTTGGCATCATAATCCAACAATGCCTGTCGATCTTGAATTTCTTTCACTCGCGCCGTACGCCCGTATCGCTTGACCCACAGTGCTAGATGCTTTTTCACCGCAGCACCATCACCGCGCAGTTGCGCGTCCAGCGAGTGGTAATAATAATAGTCGGTCGTCCCCGGAATGAGTAGCTTCA
>JAOLZA010000076.1 GCA_028343615.1 Verrucomicrobiota bacterium | reverse complement strand
GGCCCGTATCATGCATCGCCCCAAGGTTGTTTTGTGCTTCTGCATCTCCCTGATCGGCAGCTTTCTGGTACCACTTAACCGATTCCTTGAAATCCTGTTCCACTCCTTGGCCCTTGCAGTACATCACCCCAAGGTTGGATTGCGCATTTGCGTCTCCCGCTTCTGCCTTGGCCTTGGTTTCAGCAAACGCCTTGTTTTCTGCTTCAATCTGCGCCTCGGTCTTGGCAGGAGGTTTAGAAGGTTTGGTTATGTCGGGGCGTCCCTGATCGAATACAGGCTCTTCGGCTGGCTTCTTACCACACCCCACCAACGCTACCACCGCAATAATCAAGAGAATCTGTTTCATGTGCCGCGACCCTACAGTAAACTGCTCGCACCCACCTACTACAATAAATCAGGAAGATTATAATCGGATGCGCTCAGGTGTAGATCACTTCTGCTCACGTCAAAAGTGTGAGCCAAACTACGTTTCTGGTGTGGCACGCTAATCAATAAATTTGGATTTGTATCAAAATATGCTGATTACCGTTTCAAACTACTGATGTGGATCACAAATGCTCACACCAAATATGTGCGCCAAACGGAGCGAATATAGGGTGCGCTACTGAAAGGACAAAAAAAGGGTGAAAATGGTCGGACCGGCGAGGTTCGAACTCGCGACCTCCACACCCCCAGTGTAAAGGCGGGGGCGTCCTTCACTACCCTACCCCTCACTTTCCTATTGGGTTTTGTAATTCGTGAATCCATTGCTACCTGTTGGCACCCTACACCACACCCACATTATGGTATGTGTTTTGGTATGTGTTTCATTCCTCGTGCGCCTACTCCTCAGCAACTGCCGCGGCCATCCAGGCACATCATCTTTTGGACTATCAACCCAATCCAAGAAGTCTGCTTGCTTTAGTTCCTCTTCCTCATTCACTCCCACCACCCTACGCCTCACCGGCTCTGGTGTAAATGCTGTTAGGGGAGGCAGTAGAAGAGGCAGCTACTTCAGTAGCTTCGGATTCATTTCGACCATCTCCTTAACCAATTCCCAGGCCTCGACGATTTGGACGGGGGTCATTGCCTTGCCAAGTTGGGATAAACCTTTTTTGTTGACCTTCTGATTGCCATTAGTCGCAGCAATATTCAACCAAGCATAAGCGGTTTGATTATCCTGCGCCACTCCTCTGCCTTCATAATACATCACCCCAAGGCTTTCCTGCGCCAGCACATGTCTTTGCTCGGCGGCTTTACGATACCACTTAACCGCTTCCTTGAAATCCTGCTCAATACTTTCGCCTTTGGCATGTGCCACGACCCTACAGGAAACTGTTCGCACCCACTTATTACAATTAACCGAAAAGATTATAATGGGATGCGAGAACCTAACATTTAGGGCACTCCCAAGTATCCTCTCGAACTTCTTCTAATGGAGTGTCGCATCGGGGGCAGTTTAACATATAGGAATAGAGTGTCATTTGCTGATGCACATAACGAACCAGTCCATCTTGAGGAACATCTACGAGTTTCTGCAAATGTGGATCGCGAATTATCCAAAAGGGTTTTCCGTTTACAAATTTGCATGAAAGCACTTCATAGCCAAAACGAAAAAGGGAGGCGACACATGCGGTGGCTTTTTCACGGGTCTCAATCAGTGAATTCAACCCAGCCTCGTCCTCTGCCTGTTGTTGAGCTTTCTTTTTGGCCAAAACTTCTTTTTCTTTCCTAGCTTCACGTTCGCGCTCAACTGCCTCTTTCTCAAGGCGTTTCCGCTCTTCATCCATATGTTGCTGAGCCCTTTTTCTGGTTAGATCTTCTCGTTTCTGGGCGGCTTTAAGTTCACGCTTACGTTCGACTTCCTTTTTTGCGCGAAGTTTTTCCTCTTCTTCCTGATGTCTTTCTCGGTCCTTTTCGACCATCTGTTCCACTCGCCATTCAGCATAGAGAAAACGCGCCTTATCTATGTCTCCTTGAGCTTTGGTTTGCGCTTTTAGCCACAAGCCCTGCTTGCGGCTATCGCCTCCTAATTCGGCAACAACTTGCTCATAAAATTTTTCATCAGCATGAAGGCTGATCTTTCCGGGCTTTTCCGTTCTATCGGGTTCAGAGGTAGTTGGCTTAGGAATGGGCTTCAAAGTTGGTTCCTCTTTATCTGTCAAATAGGGGTGATTTCGGGCCGGACTCCAATGCTTACTGCCTTCTCTGAGGACCGGAGTGCCTGGAGGCAAGTCACCGGAGTTGATTAGTCGAACCAATTCGGTTTCTTCCACTGGACCATATTGTGCGCCATCCTGGTTGAAATACCAATGCTTACTCATCACATTCGTTTACAATTCATGCCCTTGTATGAATCACGATTTTAACTTTCCCCAAGTCAATTGTGCTTTGGTCCTTGAGTTGGGATTGGGTGTTGCCGGGTTGTTGTGTGCAGGAGATCCTGCCTTCGTCTAAGACGATCGACAGCGCTCCGTCGGGTACGCCGTTGATAAAGACATCGTCTTCACGTCCGCCGATGGTCACCGGCTGCTGTCCAAGGTTGAGAGTGCTGGTTTCGTTTGGTGCCCAATGGACGACCAGGTAGGCTTCGCGTGAAATCTGTTCGATCACCGCAATGAAACAACCGATCAATGCGCCGACCATCACCGCCCCAATCAGCCGGCCGACGATCTCGGCCAAGACAGAGCCCGAGTCGCCCTGTTCGCTGCCCAGATAACGCAGCAGGTTGAACACCAGACCGCCCACCAAGCCGCCCAGTAGGCCGCCCATGACTGCCCGGCTGGGTTTGAAATTCAAAATCACAAACACCATCGCGAACCCAATGGCGCCTCCGAGGATGCTCCAGACAAACACCCCACCCACGAAACTCATGGCCTGGTCTTCGGACACCTGTTGAAACAGCGCGTTGCCCACGCCCGCGGCCAACCCGGCAGCCAGGCCTATCAGGCAGCAAATCATCGCCTGTCCCCAGCGGAAGAGTTTCCCCTCGTTCACCACCATCATCGTGCTGTTCTGGGCCAGGGCCAGCGCGAAGGACAGAGCAATGGCCAAGATCGCGAACCAGCCGCCATTGCTCAGGAAAGCCAGCACCGGCTTACCCTCGACGTTGGTGGTGGCGATACCCAGTTGCGTGTTGATGATCTTTTCAGCCTCGGCAAAGGCCAGCCCAAAATTGCCGGCACTGGTGGAGAAGACCTGGTTCGTAGCACCCGTGAGTGAAACCAGAAAGCTGTACGGCGCGCCGGCGGTGTGGACTACCAAAATGTTGACCGACCGTTCGCGCAACTGACTGGCCACCGCCATTGCGCTGCCCTCGTCATTAGGCTGACCATCGGTGAAAACCAGCACGAAATCCTTTCGCGGGTTGTGCGGCGAGACCGACGGAGGCAGCAGGGCATTTCCTGCCCGATCCAAGCCCCGATCAAGCGCCGTGCCCCCGGTGCTGACCAGTCCGTTGATGGCTCGGATCATCGCCGCAGTATCAGTCGTCAGAGGCTGGTCGATCGCCGCCTCAGAATCAAAATGAACGATTGCAATTTTTACCCCATTATTAGTCCGCTGCCGATCCACGAAATCCACCGCCGCCCGTTTCACCTCCTCCAACGGCCCGCTGCTCATGCTGCCCGAGGTATCAATCAAGAGAGCTATGTTTGACTTCGCCACCGTTGGCGGCAGAGCAGGCAGTATGCTGGGAAACAAAAGTAAATACAATTGGCCAATGAGCGCACCAACCAAACAACCCAACGCACCGACCACGCCAAAAAACACCGGCTTGGGCCAACGGCTAAAAAATGATCCGCCGCGGCCTCCCCCCGTATCCGACGCCATCGGCAGGCTGCCGGGCATCCGATCCTCCGCGGCCGCGCTGGCGGGGTCACCACCGCCCGACATCACCTCGGCCCCCACCGCCTGACGGGCTGCAGGGCTGGGAACAGAACTGCCGCCACTGGGGTGGGGCTTGCCGCCGGGGTAAATTTCCGTCTGCTGAAAGTTCGGCACATCGTGAATCGGCTCCCAGCTCATGCCCCCCTTCTGGCAAACTAACACCGCCGGGGTGAGCACCCCATTCTCAATCAGGCGGATAATTTCCTCACGCTCCACCGGGCCCTCATGTACGCCATCTTTGCTGTAGTACCATTGCTGGCTCATCTTGAGGTGCCTATAGCTTAGTTTAGGATTTGTAGAAACGAATTAACGCCAAGCGCCCATCCGGTTTTTCCGAGAGCATGAGCTGCATATTATTATAAACTCGAATAGGTTTACCTCCTGAAGGATGGTCCACAATTTGGCCCGTACTAGCATCGATCTCCTTCATGCATTCGCCACTTTGGTTGTGTAGCCACCAATTGCGCTCGGAGTAGGAGAAAACCCCACGCGGCGAATGTTTACCGCTTGAATCGGTAGGTTTAATACTAGAGAATCTATGATGGTCAAATATCTGCAATCCCTCCCACACCGTTAATTGGATGTTTTCAGGCTTGTACTCCTGATCATCAGGGCGGAAGAAATCTATAATTGGAATGGGGGACGGAGCTTTCTGGTAGGTAAAGGGGCAAGTTGTTGGCAGCCCCGGTTCGATTATAAACCATTGCTCTCGTTTGGGGGAAGACGGATGGATCAAATCCAATGTGCGACCAAGACCTCGTTCCCATTCAGCTGCTGAAGGGCGCCGACTTGGATCGTGCAATCCATCAACAAATGCTCGAGTCATAAGGTTTGCAAGTTGCGAGCCGAGGCGTTTATATGAAACGGCAGGTGGTGGGTTTAGGTTATTCCGTTTATCAACCTCATTCTCCACGAAAATTGCATTTTTCCCCATCGACAACATTTCATCCTCTTCGGGGGAATTCCTGCTCCATGTTTTCGGGCCTCTCAACGGATGACGCAATAAGAGGGTTTCGTATATGAGTACGGCTAATGCATGTTCATCAGTCCTCATGGACGGAGTGGCATTATCACCCAACACTTCCGGAGCGATATAGCCAGGCGTCCCTAAAACAGATGGAGGAGTTAAGCTTGGCACTACTAGTGAATCCAAATCGATAATACAGGCATGACCATGTTTGGGATCGATGAGCACATTTCGGTTGGACAAGTCTGAGTGTGCAAGGCCCGCCATATGCATCCTTCTCACCGCGCGAGCAATAACCGTGCATACTTGAAGCATTTTTAAAAAATTCCCTCGCTCATTGTCGGGCAGCAATCTGCGAGCCTTGGGGCTGGTGAACCATTTACCATCTTTCTCTCTTTTTGAACCGGTTCGGTCAATGAAGAAAAAGTCATTATTGTAAACAGGGGTTACAATTCCAAGCACAGGTGAGACTAGATTATGCTGCCTGATGAAGGAGCCGGGTAAGGAATGTGCACCATCAAGGATACCCGTTGGCCAACAAAAATGTTCCTTCCAATAATCAGCTTGGTTGCCATTACGTGTGGGATTATAATCGTATAAGATTTTATCCAGCCTGCTGCGACGCTCTCCTCGATCGGACATCCTCCCGTAATAAAGGCAAACGACCTGCCTTCGATCTGATGAGAAAAAAACAGCTTTTTCCCCACCATATGCGACCAATTCATCGCTGAATTGAACGGCCTGGCCTTCAGTAGTTATTGCAGTCAGAATAGCCATTGATTTATCAGAGGATCCACAAAACGGTTAGATTTAACCGCGGAACATCGCGAGCACTGTCCGGTCATCGCTCTCCCCCTTCTTTTCAAAGGTCATCCAATTTTCAAGGCTAGCACCTTCGGTTGGGTGACCATAGACATGAGGCTGCTCCACCTGCGTGATTCCCAAATCGGACAGTTCGCCTGGTTTTACTCCGTTATAAAACTGACGGAATATATGAGCAGAATTCTTTTCCATTGGGTAAAAAGGGTCTTCAATCCCATCGCTGCAAAGCATAATGCCATCGACGTCCTTCATACGTCCTTCAGGCAAGACATGAAAATTCATTTTCAGGGATTCCTTGTCAGGGACAAACCGACTGACTTCGCCGGAATGGATCCCACTTTCGCCTTCACCCCCCAGCTTTTCGGTTTCCCCAGTTTCCTTGTTATAAATGCAGATCGCACCATCTCCAATCTGGTTTAGCAATACTACCTGATGCCTTTCATCATGGTAGAACAATGCTGTAAGCAATGTGCAGCGAAAGTCTTTAGGACTTACATCATTCTTCTCTGCATACTTATTGAGAGAATTGATTACATAGTGAATTGACTTTTCAAGTTTCTGTGCGAGGAAACCGATGAACTGTACATGCTCACGATGAGTTTGCTTTTCCGCTCCCCTTGTTAGTTGCGATGACAAATGATGGACCAGTTCATTAGTTGCATATTGTGACCCTATTCGGCTATAGGGATAGGCCCCAGCACCGTCAGCAACACACAGAACAGTGAACTTATCAGTGGTCTCATCAGCAAATGCGTCCTCTCGGTAGGTAGCATCATGAGCATGTTTCTTTCCGCGGCGGGTGGCACCTATAATATGCCAATCATTTGCAGCTCTCCGTTCAATTCCGTAGTTATCTTGATATTGGTAATACTTTATCGCTAACAACTTGTTTTTAAATTTTTCGGGGTACCAAGGGTCAGTCGCAGGGTTGGTTTTCCATGCGGCCCTGGAAACCTCGGTCGCATCATTATGGATTTCGGTTGCTGGGGAAGGCTGCTCGTTATTTGGATGCGTGGTTAAGCTCGCCTGTCTAACTTCATGGGAGGGAGTTTGGCCCTGAATTGATTGGGATGCTGTTGCCTGAGCCCCTTGAATTGACTCCGCTTGGTTTGCGGGATCTTCAAGAGTAATCTCAGGT
>JAOLZA010000075.1 GCA_028343615.1 Verrucomicrobiota bacterium | reverse complement strand
TCCACCTTCAAATCCTCATCATAATTCCCCTTCGTAGCATGCCTGATCGGTGGCCACTCCTTGCCCCACGGGTACACGTCTTTGATGCCCCCATCCTTTTCTTCCGGCGAGCTTCCCGTCTCCCGCCCCAAGCCTACCGCCACGCTCCACTCCGCATCCGTCGGCAATCGGTACTTCTGCCCCGCTTTAATTTTACCTTCCGCCAACTCCTTCTTCGTCAGCCACTCACAAAACGCATTGGCATCCTCCCAACTCACATTCACCACCGGGTGCGTGTCCGCTTGCGTAAATCCCGGACTTTTCCAATTCCCATCCACCCCGGAACTCGCCGCCGCGTACGCCGCGTAATCCTTCACCCGCGTTTCCCAAATGCAGAACGCAGCCTCCGTCCCCGGCACTGGAACAAACTTCATGCCCAAGGTGTTGGTGAACGCCTTGGGTGGTGTTGGCTTCTTCACTGCCGCCTTGGGTTCGCCCTTGACTGGCTCCGGCTTCTCTGCTGCCACCTTGGGTTCGGCATTGGTTTCAGATTCCGCCGGAGTGGTTTTCTTCCCACACCCCACCAACACCACCGCAATCATCAAGAGAATCTGCTTCATTCCCGCCACCCTACGCCTCCCAAAGCGGCCTGACTAGCTACAATGCAGTCAATCCCGCCAATCTGGAACACACCTTCTAGTCAAAAGGTTCGTTTCGGCATCTATTCATATAGGCACACCAAGTGTGTCGGGAACCTACTTGCTAGGGTAAAGCATGGATAACGAAAAAACGGAGGGAACAGAAACCCTCGAAAAAAATACTGGGGACCAACCGTTGGATTTGGATCAGTTGATCAAGGTCGCGGTTGATGGAACAGAGAGTGATTCGGCCTCATCGAGTGATGGGGACGCGGAAGGGAAAACTCACTTGGACAAAAACGCCTGCTCAGCCTGAACCGTTGCCCAGGCAACACGTCGCAACCACGCGGCTTCTCTGGCGGTCATGTTGCCGTGTTTCTTTGGCAAATACTCGAGATTGAGCGGGCTCTCCCCGTATATTGTAGAATAGAGGACGCACAGCGCAAGATAGGTTCCCTGAATACTGGGGTGTTCCTTATCTTTGGCATACATGTTCACCTCAGGGCGTTCTTTCATGGCCTTTTCCCACGCGATACCGACAGGGGCAACTTGAGCGCCAAGCTCGGCACCAATCGCACGGTGGGCTTGGGCGATCTCCTTCAGGCTGATCCAGCCAAGTCGTTTATAAGGCCAGGCCATAAAGAACACAGTCCGGGCTCCGGATTTTCGAACTGAAGAATCAAATTTACGTGCAAACTTATGGAACGATTTTACGTCTGTCTCCGGAATGTCTTCCTGCAGAACAACAACATCGTAATCTCCCTCAGAAATCGTAGCTGGAGCCTTGGTTTTGCCCCACATAACTTTCAAGGAGGCGCCGCCGCGCACGACGCGATCGGCCTTGAAATTCAGCTTTTCCGGACGACATTGAACCAATTGCTCCATGTGATGCCACAGCCCCTTATTCCAGTATGTGAAGCTATTGCCTACAAACAGAATTTTCTTCGGAATCGAAACTTGTTTGGGATCAACCGCCGTGGATTTTTTTTCTGCCGCTAATCCTGGAAGAGCAATCACCAAGGTAATAATTAAAAAAAACTGCTGCATGCCCGAAGTCTACAGAAAATAAGCGCCAGCCCGATATTTAAATTAACAGAAAGTACTTATGAAAAAGGGATGACTTTTAATCGTCAGGCTCAAGGTTCGTTTATTATTCACCTTTCGAATAGGTCTTTATCGAATCCACCCGTAGATGGAAAGGACCGTCCTTTTTGTCATAGATCATGAAGCCCATGCTTTGAATCTTAGACTTATCGAGCCCATAACGTTGCCTATCCAGCCGCGAGCCACGCCAAGTGGCAGACATAGCCGAAAAGGGGATTTTTGCTATCTGCCAACCCTTCGAATCCTTATCAGTCTTGAATTCTGCCCGGTGAGCCACGGAGCTTCGCCCCATACGCACATCAAACTTATAGGTGCGACCATCTCCTTTGAACCGGATAATCACTCCTTCTTTATCATCAAGATTAAGATCGGACTGTTTCGTGCGGATGGATGAAAACCCACCCCCGTTGGTATTTGTTGCCCCTGAGAAAACCAGCTTCCCTTTTTTGAAGGAGAAGCCGCCTTTTGAACGACCGCCCATGACGTTGTCATTCACCGTGACCCACTGCTCTCCAACCTTGTCTCCACTGAAATCAAAAAGCATTTCACCCGCTGTTTTGAGCTTCTTATCAGCTCCGACAACCTGAGAAATAAAGAACAACGGCATTACCCACAACGTGATTCCCTTTAAAGCGGACTGTAAGAAACATTTTTTCATGGAACGACTATACACTATCTCTATGAGCAGGGCAAATGACTGAACGCACTTTTACCAGTGGGACCATTTTACCCCACACTTCCTGTTTTCTCTTTTGCTTTTCTCCCAGCCCCGCTAGGTTCCCGCACGCATGGCATTGCACTTACACAATACGCTTTCCCGGAAAGTGGAGCCGTTTGAGCCATTGAATCCCGATGGCTCGGTGGGGATGTATTGCTGTGGGCCCACGGTGCACGACTTCGCGCATATCGGTAATTTCCGAACCTTTGTCTTCGCTGATCTGGTGAGGCGTTACCTTGAGTTTCGTGGGTATGACGTCAATCACGTGATGAACATCACCGATGTGGAGGACAAAATCATACAGCGCGTGCGCGAGCAAAACACTACGCTCGCCAAATACACCGCCCAGTATGAGGACGCGTTTTTTGCCGACCTCAAGGTGCTAAACTGCACTGACGCCCACCATATCCCAAAGGCGACAGATCATATTCCGGAGATGATCGAGATCATCGGCAAGCTTATGGAGCGCGGAATTGCGTATCAAGCAGCCGATCAATCGATTTATTTTTCCATCGAAAATTATCAGGGTTGCGGCTGCCAATACGGGCGGCTGGTGAAACTCAATTTTGAGGAGATGCGCCAGGGCGAACGCGTGAGCGATGACGAATACGAAAAGGAATCCGTCGCCGACTTCGCGCTGTGGAAGGCACGCATGGAGGAGGATGGCGAAGTGTACTGGCCCAGCCCGTGGGGCGAAGGTCGACCCGGTTGGCACATTGAGTGTAGCGCGATGAGTATGAAAATACTCGGCACGAGTTTCGATTTGCATCTCGGCGGTGAGGATCTTGCCTTCCCGCATCACGAAGACGAAATCGCCCAGAGCGAAGGCGCGACAGGAAAACCCTTTGTGAAACATTGGCTCCACGGCGCGCATCTTTTGGTGGAAGGCAAAAAGATGAGCAAAAGCCTCGGTAACTTTTTCACGCTGCGCGATCTCATTGAAAAAGGCTATGACGGCCGTGAAGTGCGCCAACTCATGATTAGTGCCCATTACCGCGAGACATTCAATTTCACTATGGCCGGCCTCGACGGCGCACATACCGCCATGGCACGTATCGATGAATGCGTTACCAAGCTCCGCGACGTCAAAGCAGCCGCCGGCGATTCCACTGCCGATGCCGCCAGCGAAGTCATTGAAAAATTCACTGCTGCGCTCGACGACGACCTCAACGTCTCCAGCGCGTGGGGCGTGGTTTTCGATTGGGTGCGCGATTGCAACCGCCGGCTTGCCGAAAACCAAATGGACGCCGCCACTGCCGCCGCCGAGTTGGCCGCGTGGGAACGCATCGATACCGTCCTAGGTGTGGGCAAAGCCGAAGAAGAAGCACCCGTGGAACTCACCGCACTGCTCGAAGAACGCGCCGAAGCGCGTAAGGCAAAAGACTTTGCCCGCGCGGATGCGATTCGGGATGAGTTGACGAAGGAAGGATGGACGATTGAAGACACCCCGAAGGGTGCGCGGTTGAAACGTGGTTAATCATGGCCGGTATTTTCATCACATTCGAAGGTACCGAAGGCTGCGGCAAGTCAACGCATATCCACAAGCTCACCGAGCGCTTGCAGGCGGAGGGACACACTGTACGCGTGGTGCGTGAGCCGGGTGGCACGGAGAGTGGCGAACAGATTCGCAAATTACTCAAGCACGGCCCGAAAAACCTCACCGCCGAGACCGAGCTTTTGCTAATGAACGCCAGCCGTGCGCAGCTTGTGCGGGAGGTCATCCGCCCCGCGTTGGCGGCAGGCGAGGTAGTTTTGTGCGATCGCTTTTATGATTCCACCACGGTTTATCAGGGTGCAGGGCGTGGGCTGGATGCCGCGCAAGTGCAGTCGATCATCGACTTTGCCGTGGGCGAAACACGGCCGGATTTGACGATTTTGCTGCAAATCCCCATTGAAATCAGCGAAAAACGACGCGCTAATCGACGGGGCACTGACCGGTTTGAATCTGCAAATCGTGAGTTTTTCGAGCGAGTTGAGGCCGGTTATGCGGCTTTGGCGCAGTCCGAGCCGGATCGCATCCGCGCCATCAACGCCGATCGGCCGCTCAATACCGTGCAAGCAGACATTCGGACCGCCGTTTCCAGCGCGCTGAATAGTTGAGAAAGCCGTTGACATTCCCGCTGGTTCGGCTAGTTTCCCGCTCCCTTTTCGTATGGCTAATAAGGTTAACATTAAAATCAAGAAGGTCGCAGACCTCAAACCCGAAGAGAAGCTCGCTTGGCGGCGCGATTATCTCTCACGCAAAACTGCCCGCAAATCAGAGCATAATGTGCGTGTGAAAGAGAACATCTCCAATCTCAGCCGCACGCTACGGCAAGTAACCGCCACCGGCGATCAGGCTAAAGCGACCGAGACGCTACAGAAATTGCAGAGCGCGTTAGACAAAGCCGCGAAGGTAGGCATAATGCACAAACGCACCGCCTCCCGCCGCAAAAGCCGCCTAAGCAAAAGCGTGGCCGCACTGAAGACCGCATAACCGGTTAGCGAAAGAAAATTTTCAAACGCCCGATGAACAGTCGGGCGTTTTTTTATCGTTCATATTCTGTGGCGTGATAGAATTCGTTTATGCGAATCACTTTGTTTATTCTAATCCTCTGCGCACTTTCTCTTACTGCCGCTGCTCGCAAACCGAATGTCATCATTATTTATACTGATGATCAGGGATCCATAGACTTGAATTGCTACGGCTCGAAAGACCTTGTCACGCCGCATATGGATGGGCTGGCTAAGCGCGGGGTGCGTTTTACGCAATTTTATGCGTCAGCGCCGGTATGCTCCCCTTCACGGGCCGGACTTTTAACAGGCCGTTATCCGGTGCGCGCGGGCATGCCGGGCAATGCCGGCTCCACTAAAGGTAAAGCCGGCCTAGCCGCCAGTGAAGTCACGATCGCTGAGACCATGAAAGCAGGTGGTTATAAAACAGCCCACATTGGCAAGTGGCATCTGGGTTACACTCCTGAGACTATGCCTAACAATCAGGGCTTTGATTATTCCTTCGGACACATGGGTGGCTGTATCGACAATTACTCCCATTTCTTCTATTGGCAGGGCCCTAACCGGCATGATCTCTGGCGTAACGGTGAAGAAATTTTTGAGGACGGTAAATTCTTTCCCGAACTCATGGCTAAGGAAGCCGGGGAATTCATCCAGCAAAACAAAGACAAGCCCTTCTTCATGTATTTTGCCTTGAACACACCACATTACCCATATCAGGGATATGCAAAATGGCTTAAGCATTACAAAAACCTCCCCTACCCCCGCAATCTTTACGCTGCGTTTCTATCCACGCAGGACGAGGCTATAGGCCAACTGGTCGGCACGGTGGATCGGCTTGGACTGCGTAAGAATACGATCATCATTTTCCAAAGCGATCATGGCCATAGCCACGAGGAACGCGCTCATTTTGGAGGTGGAAGTTCAGGCCCTTATCGCGGGGCAAAATTCTCCATGTTTGAAGGAGGCTTACGTGTACCTGCAATCATTAGCTGGCCGGGGAGCTTACCAGAAGGTGCAGTGCGAAATCAGGTTGCCCATGGCTGCGATTGGCTACCAACCATTGCCGAGCTTACAGGGTCTAAGCTGTTACAAAAGGATATCGACGGAAAAAGCATTGTGAGTGTAATCAAAAATGATAAAACCAAGACACCGCATGATGTATTACATTGGCAGACAGGACGTGGACGACAGCCGCGCTGGGCAGTACGTCAGGGTGACTGGAAACTAATCGGAAACCCGCAAGACACTAGCAACAAAGCACCCTTAACGGCAAAAGATAAGCTCTTCCTCGTGAATTTAAAGGAAAGCGTGAGCGAGATGAAAAACCTGGCAGCGAACCACCCGGACATTACCCAACGCCTAAAAAAACTTCACGACGAATGGGCGGTTAATAACACAAAGTAAATTTAAAAAGACACTACTTCGACTGCGCAAACATCCACTTGATAATGCGTTCACGCGCTTCAGAAGTAGGTGGGGTCACATGGCCACCGCCGGCCACCTTCCAAAGCTCAGTGGTTACAGTACCATCCTTGTTGGTAAAGCGCGTTATGGTCGTTTCTTTTCCTGCTACCCGCCTTGCCAAATCAACCTTCTCTTTACTGGCGTCCACGGCCTTGTCACATTTGTTGAACCGGCGCCAATTCTCAAAATTCTCTTCCGCAGAGGGGTAGGCACGAGCAATTATACTACCACCTTTCCACTTGATCGTGCTGTCTTTCGTTCCATGAATATGCAACACGCTCAACGGGTTCTTCGGCTGCTTTGGCCAATTTTTAAACCCTACCCCGGCAAAAGGGACAATCGCGGTAATCAGATCTGCATGATCCTGTGCCATCCTATAGCTCATAAACCCGCCATTGGATAAACCCGTCACATAAACTTTCTTCTTATCAATGCTGTATTCTTTCTGCGCCCAGAGGATCAAGCTGCGCAGGTAAGTCGAATCATCGTTTTTTCCTGTAAAATCACAACAGGCGTTTGTTGCATTCCAACTGCGGTCTAACCCGCTAGGAAAGCAGTAAAGAAACCCGTATTTCTCCGCCAAATCTGCTAGTGGGAAAAACCCTGCCTGACCACGACCGTTGGAGGTGAATCCGTGTAGTGACAGGATGAAGGGATATTTTTTCTTCGGATCATAATTCTTGGGGGTGATGATTTTGTAATT
>JAOLZA010000074.1 GCA_028343615.1 Verrucomicrobiota bacterium | reverse complement strand
AGCGCACCAGCTCCCGTTTCAAATTCCCATAGCTTGACCCCGCTCTTGCCATTGATGGCATCGAGCTTGTTGTCATTTGACCCGACGTAAACCGTGCCATCTGGTCCAATGGCGGGGGAGGAGTACACAGTTCCTCCCGTTTCAAATTCCCATAGCTTGACCCCACTCTTGCCATTGATGGCATAGAGCTTGTTGTCATTTGACCCGACGTAAACCGTGCCATCTGGTCCAATGGCGGGGGAGGAGTACACAGTTCCTCCCGTTTCAAATTCCCATAGCTTGACCCCACTCTTGCCATTAATGGCATAGAGCTTGTTGTCATTTGACCCGACGTAAACCGTGCCATCTGGTCCAATGGCGGGGGAGGATGACACATTACCTCCCGTTTCAAATTCCCAAAGGAACCTTTCGTGTTTTGTGGGGTCAACTTTAAGCTGACCTATATTCGAATCTGGAAGAGCAGGTTTTGAAGGTGCTTTTGCCTGTTCTTGAGGTTTCTGTGTTTCCTCCGTCCCGCAGCCCAACGCGAGAGTTAGTGCAGCTATAATTATTGTAGTCCGCATAGTCGATTTATTTGCTGACCTTTTCCACTTCATAGGAGCCAGTGGATTGGTGCGGGGTCAGCGGCCAGTTGTCGGTCCGGAAAGGGTAGGCAGGTAATTCACGGAAGTTAAGCAGGGTGCCATGGGGCAGGTTACTCCAAGCGTAACGGACGGCCACCGGTTCCTTGATTTCCTCATGCCACACCACCAGTTGAGTGCCCTGAATGCGGGCGCGGCCGTGTTTGAATCCCTGATCTTTACCTGCAATGTAAAAGCCCTCGGCGACATCTTTATTAAGGCGCAAGCCGCGCGCAGTTTCTCCCTTAAAACTGATATAGACTTTGCCATCTTTAATCTCGTGCGCCGCATAAATTGGCCCACGCCATTCGATGGGCTTATTGGATTTGTGAGGCATAGCCTTATATACTTCAGCCAATGCCCAGCGCGCCAATCGTTCCCCCACCGGGCGTTTGTGGCCGGGGTGAATGCTGCCATTGGAATTGGTGTCGTAGGTGACAATAAGGCCGGTATTCTTAAAGCGAGCCCAAGTGAGATGCTGAATCTCGCGGATGACATTGGTGTGGTGATTCATGTCATAAGTCATGGAACGGCGGGTGCTCCAGCCTGCGATTTGTACCAGTCCCACAGGAAGATTCTCATTGCCAAAGACCCGCCGCCAATCGGTGATCACCGCAGGGAAGGTGCGGTGAAAAGGTTTCCAACTGGTGCCAAAGGAATTGTTTTCTCCCTGATAAAAGAGCGCACCGGCAATGGTCATTTTTGAGATGGGCAGGATCATGCCATTCATCATGCCGCCGGGTTGGCGTTTATTGGCCGGAGTGGTGTAGTTGTTTTGATTGGGTCGGCGCGGCTCGCGCTCACCCTTGGCCTTGGCTTCAGTGCGGGCCTTCTCCCACGCCTTGAGATCAGCAGCGTAACGCTTGCCTGCACCTTCTTCTTCGTCTCCCTCACGCCATGCCTTCATCGCCGCATCAAATTGTTCATGATAAGGCTGCATCTCCGGAAATTTCTTCAAAGTATCTTTCAGCACCCAGTGCTGCGCCATGGTGCCGCCCCACGAAACATCAATGAGCCCCACGGGCACCTTGAGCCGCCGGCTGATGCGTTGGGCAAAGTAGTAGCCCACTGCCGTGCAGTTCTCCACCTGCTCCGGAATCGCCTGACGCCAGTTGCCTTCACTACTGGTTTCATCTGTTACGGGGAAATTCTTCTGCGCAGTAGGGCGGGCGATGTGGGGCAAACGAATGAAACGGATATGCGGTGAATCAGCTGAAGCCACTTCCAGATCCGAATCGCGCGAGGAGCGTAAACTCCACTCCATATTACTTTGCCCACCACACACCCAAACCTCACCCACGAGAATATCAGTTAGGGTAATCTTTTCGGTGCCGGATGTAACAACCAGTTCGCGTCCTTTGAAGCTTGTCTCGAGCTTATCAAGCAGAAGCAACCATTGGCCCTCGCCATCGGCCTTGGCAGATTTGCTTTGCCCGGCAAATTGCGCCTTCACTTCCGCCCCCGCCTTGGCCCAACCCCAGATATGCACGGGCTTGCCCTGCTGCAGCACCATTTTGGGCCCGAAGATATTCGGTAGCCGTAGTGTTTCCGCAGCAGAAAGATTGCAGGCAAATAAAATGAGGGCCAAAAAACGAATCGTGCGCATGGCGACATTCTATGGGGGAGGGTAGGGGGAAGGGGAAGGGTTAAATGATTGCCGCCCGCGTACTGGCGCGGCACAGTCCCCGCATGCATCGCCGACAATTCATCACCACCACCGCAGCTGCCGTTGCATCTGCGCCTTTGTTACAAGCCGAGGCTCTCGGGAAGAAAAGACGCAATCCCTTCTGCGTGTTCACCAAGCCACTCCAAATGCTCAGTTATGATGATCTGGCCGATCTGATTGCTGAACTGGGCTTTGATGGCATCGAAGGAACCATCCGACCTGGCGGACAGATCACACCTGAGCAGGTTCCTGATGAGTTGCCAAAAATGATGGCTGCCCTAAAGAAGCGGGGACTGGAGATGACCATCATGGCTTCGGGCATCAATAACGCTGATAAAAAATTGGATATCCAGCAGTTACAGGTGGCAGCCAAGCTTGGGGTTAAACGATACCGGATGGGCTACCACAAGTATGATTTAAAAAAACCGATCACAGGCCAGATGGATGAGCTGCGGCCCATACTTAAGAATTTGGTGGCACTCAACAAGGAACTTGGGCTTCAGGCCATCTACCAAAACCATTCGGGCAGCAACTATGTCGGTGCTCCCTTGTGGGATTTACATGAACTCTTCAAAGCTCACGACCCTAAGCATCTGGCAGTTGGTTTTGACATGAGCCATGCCACCGCCGAGGGAACGCGCGCGTGGCCGTTGCACGCGAATTTGCTCCGCCCTAGAATTGGAGCGTTATATGTTAAGAGCTTTCGATGGAAAGACAACAAGCGTGATAACTGCTCGCTCGCCGAGGGGATAGTCGACAAAAAATACCCGGGTCAACTTATCAAGAGCGGATACAGCGGCCCGATCAACCTGCACGTGGAATACCTGAAACCCTTCACCAAGGAAAATGTGCCCAACCAGATTGTGGCCATCAAAAAAGACATTCTTACCCTCAAAGAATGGCTTAACTGGAGTTAATGATTGCCGTACTGCAACGCGTCAGTGAAGGCAAGGTTACTGTAGAAGATTGCGTTATCGGTGAAATTGAAACCGGCTTGGTTATCCTACTGGGTGTTGCTCAGGGAGACACCGAAGCCGGTGCTGAATTTCTTGCTGATCGTATCGCAGGCTTTCGGATTTTTAATGATGATGAAGGTAAAATGAACCGGTCAATTCGCGATGTGAATGGGGAGGCACTGGTGATCAGCCAATTCACCTTAGCGGGTGACTGGCGTAAGGGTCGACGGCCAAGTTTCACAAGTGCCGCACCACCTGAAGAAGGAGAACGATTATACAAATATTTCTGTGAAAAACTCACTCAACTCAAAGTTCCGGTAAAAACCGGCGAATTCGGGGCTATGATGAAGGTAAGTTTGGTAAATGATGGCCCCGTCACCTTTGTAATGGATAGCCACCAACAGAGAATCTCAGAACCAAAGAGGCTTGCCCAAGTCTAAAGTTCTGTCACCATTACGGCATCATTACACCACAAACCTAAACCATTTAACATCCCGTGAACAAAATCAATCGCCGTTCCTTCCTTAAAACCTCTGCAGCCGCCTCTGCTCTAGCGGTTAACTTTGTTCCATCCCGAGTGTTTGGTGCCAACGACCGCGTGCGCATTGGCATCGCCGGCATCAATGGCCGTGGACAAAGCCATATGGGCGCGTATCTGGGCATGAAGAATGTGGAGATTGCTTATCTCATCGACCCGGACAGCCGGCTCTTTGAAGGCCGTTCACGCACAGTGGAAGGTAAACAGGGTAAACGCCCCAAGTGTGTTCAGGATGTTCGCGAGGCATTAGAAGACAAAGATCTGGACGCAGTATCGGTAGCCACTTGTAACCACTGGCATTCCTTAATCGGCATTTGGGCCTGCCAAGCTGGCAAGGATGCCTACATTGAAAAACCCATTTCCCACAACATATACGAAGGCCGAAAATTGGTGGAGGCGGCCGAGAAATATAACCGCATTGTGCAACACGGCACTCAACAACGCAGCAGCGGTGGGCGCGCGCGCGAAATTGCTGCGGTACACTCAGGCAAATACGGAAAGCTACAGGTTAGCAAGGGGTACTGCTGCAAGCCACGGTGGAGTATCGGCAATAAAACAACGGGCACTCCCCCCAAAGGCCTAGACTATAATCTTTGGCTGGGGCCGGCTGCAGAACAGCCATACCATGGTAATCTAGTTCATTATAACTGGCACTGGTTCTGGGAAACCGGTAATGGCGACACGGGCAATCAGGGTGTCCATGAAATGGATGTCGCCCGTTGGGCCATTAAGGGTGCTACCATGCCCAAGAGTGTCTGGAGTATCGGAGGCCGGTTCGGTTACGAAGACCAGGGCGAAACCCCCAATACCCAAATGGCTGTTTATGAGTATGATGAAGCCCTCCTGATTTTTGAAACCCGGGGGCTCGTGGGCAAACACAACATTCCTCGGGTGGTAAAAAATGAATACTACACCACCGAAGGCAAGATCACCGGAGGTAAGTTCTATCCCAAAAATGGTGGAAAAGCCGTTGGTCTGGACAACCTCGGCGGTGAAGTTCAACCAGGTGGTCCTTTCGGAAACTTTATCGACTGTGTGCGCAGCCGTAAACGCGACCATTTAAATGCAGACGTAGCTGAGGGCCATTACTCCAGTGCGCTTTGCCACCTGGGGAACATTAGTTACCGCACCGGCGAGAAGGAAGCCTTTGATCTCAAATCACGCAAGTTCCACAAAAACCCACAAGTAAGTGAAGGATTTGAAGCTCTCAACGATAACCTCAAAGGCATTGGACTGAAGCTTGGAGACAGTACCTATCAGATCGGTAAGCAGCTCGAATTTGATCCCATTGGAGAACGTTTCAAAAATGAAGGAGCCAATGCACTTCTTTCAAGGCCTTACCGAAATCCGTTTGTTGTACCGGAAAATGTGTAATGGAGGAAACCGAGGAAAATTTCAGTCTGGATGCATTGGCGGCCAAGGCCGAAGCGGGTGATGTGGAGGCGCAGTATGAGCTCGGCTGGCGTCATGCGCTGGGCATGGAGGTGGAACTGGATGATGATGTGGCGGTGGAGTGGCTGCAACAAGCCGCGGCCGCCGGTCACATGCTGGCGCAAAATAATTTGGGCGCTCGGCATTTCTCAGGTGATGGGGTGGAACAAGATTTACTGCAAGCGTATCGGTTCTTTTTTCAGGCGGCCAATCAAGGCGATCGCAAAGCAGGCAAAAATCTCGATGCGGTGGCGCGGCAACTGAGTGAGGCAGATCTGGATTCGTTGCGAGCGGAGATGGGTACATCTGACTGAGCGTGTAACGTTCAGGACTTGATCGGCGTCTCCATTTTTGATACTTTCCCCGCTATTCCAAGAGCGGTATTTTGGCATGAATACAAATATGAACATGTGTGCGACAACGGGTTTGGCCGTGGCATTTCTGCTGGCAGGCTGTGGTTCCACGGGAACAACGGGAACTTCTGAGGTTGTGATCCCTCCGCCCAACGGCTTCTCGCGTCCAATCGATACGCCGCCGCCGATCGATCAAAGCAAAGCTGAATCGGGCGACTCCGTTGCGCAGTTTAATTTGGCGTTAAAGCATGACATGGCCGGACAGTTGGCCATGGCGGCTGAGTGGTATCGAAAGGCGGCTGATTCGGGTTTGAAGCAGGCGCAGTTTAACTACGCATTGATGCTCGAAAAAGGTGCTGGAGTGCAGCAGGATGTTCCGCTGGCCGCGATGTACTGCGAACGTGCGGCGAAACAGGGATTGATGGAGGCGTGCTACAATCTGGCGCTGATGTTGGCCGAGGGTCGCGGCGTGTTAGAGGATGATCAGGCTGCCGCCACATGGATGAAACGCGCCGCTGATCAAGGCTATCCAGATGCGCAATTTCAAATGGGCTATTTGCATCGGGTGGGCGAGGGTGTGCCCAAGGATGATGCTGAAGCTGTAAAATGGTTTTTGCAAGCGGCGGAAAATTTACATGTGGATGCACAATACTATGTAGGCTTGTGCTTTGCGCATGGTATTGGAAAGGAACAGGATCTCGTGCAAGCCTACAAATGGCTGAACCTTGCCGCCGCTGCCAGTCACACACGCGCCCAGCGCGACAAGGAGATTCTCACCGACCAAATGATCCCCGAAGCCGTAGCCGAGGGACAACGTTTGTCGGTTGAGTTTCAGGAGGCGCAATAACCTTCCCTTGCTGTATTTCGTGCGGATAGGCACACTGACGCCAGCATCAAATGGCTGCAGTATCCAGAAATCAAATCATCATCGTTTCATTATGTGGGCTTGGGTTGGCGCTGGCTATTTTTTTGGCGGTGACGATGAAGGAAAAGGAACCGCTCAACCTCCCGCCGCCCGCGTATGGGGGTATCAAGAGCGGCGCGGAAAATGTCACGAATACCCCGGTTCTAATTCGCACTAACACGACCGACGTCCCCTCAACCAACTCCCCACCCATGACGCCTAGCACACCCACGGACGATCCCTTGCTGCGCGCCCTCCAACAAAAGGGAGCACTAAAGGTCGCGCTGGAATCACTGGCGGTGGATCACGGTTTCGATGCAGAGGGAAACCTGCTTTGGCTGGGGCTCAGCAATTTGGCGGTGACCGATGCCGCCCTTGCCAAGATTGCCGGAGAAACAAAATTGCACGCGCTCTATTTATACGACACTTCAGTGACCGATGTCGGCCTTAAACATTTGGTCGGCTGCACCGGTTTGCGTTTGCTGCTACTCACCGCTACCTCAGTGACCGATGCAGGTGTGGTCGGGCTGGAAACCGCCCTGCCCGAATGCGTGGTGGTGCGGTGATTAGGAAAGCAAAGGGTCAATTCACACTTTTTACTTTTGAGTTGTGGCGTTGACTTCCTACTTTCCCCCTTTTACTTTGGAAGCATGCATTTATTCCGGTTGCTGCTGTTCTTTGCGTTGACTCTTTCGGCTTTCACCCAAACCCATATCTCAAAAAACCCAGCCAATCGGCTGACTTAT
>JAOLZA010000073.1 GCA_028343615.1 Verrucomicrobiota bacterium | reverse complement strand
TCGACTGCGATCTGAGCAAGGTGGAAAAATCCATGGCTCCGCTAGCGAAATACAAGGGGCGTACGCGGAAAGAAGGCCACTTTGGTTTCGCCGGCCACGGCGCGGCAGTTGCGTTTCGCAACGTTCATATTAAGCGGCTGAAGTAAACAGGAGGTTTCTTAAATACAGATGTTCAGCATATTGAATCCTGATTATCTTGGCTATCCCTGTTCCAGTTGCTTCGCCTGTTTCTTTTGAGCGAGAAGTTGTTGGCAGCCGTTGAGCATATTTTGGTAAATGATGAACGACTCATCGGCATCGAGTTGTTCCTTCACCAGTTCTTCCGAGGCGCGCTGGCGGATTTTTAATAGCTCGGTTTCCAACTGATTAATTTCTTTTAAATCTGTACCATCGTGAAGGCGGTTGATGACGTCATCGATCGCCACATAATAAGTGTCGATGCGGTTCTTTCGACTTTGGAGGTACCAGCGCTGGGCCCAAACCAGTACACTCCAAAGAATCAAAATCAGAGTGAGAACGAACCCCATGACCTCGACGTGTTTTGCAAAAAAACCGGGGTCGGTTCGGCGGAAAAAATTTTCCGCGCCTGGGTGCAATGGAAATTGTAGATGCGCTGTGGAGGATTGTTCATCGAGACTGCTGAAGGCGGAGTGTTTTTGGGACAGTGCCGCGCGATGCTCATAGAGGGTGCGGGTGAGAGTTTCGGCGATTTCATCGGACAGATTCGTGTTGTGGCACGCGAGCACGGCTTTCACGCCAACCGTGCCGATAGGCTGAGCCGGTTGTCCGGGATAGGCCAGTAGAGGAATTGTGTGCGGCGACACATACGGGTAATGGACACGGAACCCATCGGCCAGAGTTTGCGCCACCGCTTTTGCCTCGCCGGCCTTGGTGTGCGGGAATGAAGTGACCGGAGTGAGCGGAGCCAGCGGAGTGAGGCGCACGTGACCAGATTGCAGGGCGCGTTGGCAGGCATCGTTTCCAAGCCCGGTGAGGAAGAGTAGTCCGTCGACTTCGCCCGCTACCAGTTGGGCTGTGGCCTCTTTCAAGGTGAGGTTCACCAGCGTGAGTTGGCTTTCTTTTAAACCGGCGAAGCGTAGGAATTCGCGTGTGAATTTTTCCGAGCCACTGCCTTTGGGGCCGAGGGCGACTGTTTTGTCGGCGAGATCGCGAATGGAATGTATATCCGCCTCGCGGTGACAAAGGAAGTGCAGTAGTTCTGGATGAACGGCGGTAAGGCTGCGTACATGCGCGGTGGCCGGGGTGTCATTTTGCAGTAGGGCAAGGTGTACGGTTTGTTTTTGCAATCGGTCGGCGTTTTCGAGGCTGCCCTTGGTTTTCTCCAATTGAATGCGAAGGTGCGGGTGTGCCTGTTGCACTTCGGTGGCGATCGCCTGGCCCAGTTCGTGATAAAGTCCACCACGTTGGCCGGTGGCAAAGATGAGGGTAGTTTTATCAGGTGTGAACCATTGCGCTGCAATGAAGCCCACGGTCAATGCGCCCAGCAGCACGAAGACTATGAGCCGTTTGCGAATGGATGGGGTTTCCATGTGCTGCTATTTACTGGCCTCGGGCCCAGGCGACGTAGGGAGTAACCGGGCCACGCGTGTAACCCGCGCGTCGTCGTATTTCTTTGCCGGTTTCGCCGTTAAGGATGATTTGGGTGGGAAAATTTTGCACGCCGAAGCTGGCTTTGAGGCGATCATTTTCCCGTTCTGTATCAGGGTTCACGCCGCTGTTAATCGGGAAATCACAAATATGAATCACCAAACCTTCGGAGGCAAAAGCCGTCCACAGGCGGTGCTGTAGAACGGTTTTTTCTAGTGCCATGCAGGGAGGGCACCAGTCTGAACCGGTGAACAGCAGGTAGACATTTTTATTTTCTTCCTTGGCGCGGGCTAGCGAGGCGGTGAGACCACTCAGCACGCGTTCGGTTTGGTCGGTTTTGCCATAGCCGTGTAACACGCGGGTGCTGGCTTTGCCGAGAGTGACGCCACCAACAGATTCTATGTGCGGTTTTACAACCATGCCAGCGTTGCTGAGGTCACCGTCGTTGCATAGCTTAGCGCTGCCATCAGCCATCACCATCTGCCCCTGGCCGACAAACAGACTGGTCATGGCGGTGGGCGGTGGATTGCCCTGTTCATCTTCTTCATCACTGCCAGCCCAACGAGCGGTGACGAGATCTGGTGAGGAGAGGTTGCGCGTGGCGGCCATCACGGTGGTGGGCCGGCCGATATCACCGCCTTGCACAAACACATAACTTAGGGCGTTATTAGGAATGGGTCGCCCGTCACGAGTATTAAATTTCTTCCAATCCATCACCGCCTGCTCGTTGGCGGCTTCGCGGGTTGCGTCGCAGGGGGACCATAAAATTTTTGCGGTTACCACGTCGCGCTTGAGGTCTCGGGTTCCATATACAGAGCCGGGATCGGGTGAAAAGTTGCCGCCGAAATGGTTGGCTTGTCCGCTGGGGGTGAGCTGCCACGGTAGTCGGTCATCGTTATCGAGAGCGAACATGATAAGTGCTTGGCCTTGCTGTCGGAGGTTGCTCATGCATTGGATGCGCTTGGCCTTGGCCATGGCGCGGGCGAGAGTGGGGAGCAGCATGCTGGCGAGGATGCCAATGATGGCAATGACGACGAGCATCTCGATGAGGGTGAACCCGCGGGGCTTGGGCACTCGAGGCTTGAACATAAAAAAAGATACCCCGAGTTGGACGATTTCGCAAGGATTCCAGAGGAATCATCTTGAAATCGGGACGTGTTGCTAGTAACTTACCTATCCCAAAAAGGAGCCGGGCGTGTGCCCGCACAGTTATGGATGCCGCCCAAAATCTGCCCCGCCGACCTCGCCGTCTCCGCCGCGATGCGGCTACGCGTGCGCTTTTGCAGGAAACGCACGTGACGGTGGATGATTTGATTTGGCCGCTTTTTGTGAAGGAAGGCGAGGGTGATGCCGAAGCAGTGTCTTCGATGCCCAGCGTGGCACGGCATACGATTGAGGGATTAGTAGGCGAATGTCGCGAGGCGAGTGAGGCAGGCATCAAGGCCGTGGCGTTGTTTCCGGTGACGCCTGCGGAAAGAAAGGATGCCCAAGGTACCGAGGCGCTCAATCCTAATTGCCTCGTACTGCGAGCGGTACGTGCGGTGAAAAAAGTGCTGCCGGAACTACTCGTCATCACCGATGTGGCACTGGATCCTTATACGACCCACGGCCACGATGGCGAACTCAACGCCGAGGGCACGGACGTAGACAACGACGCCTCAGTAGCGATTTTGGCCAAGATGGCAGTTTGTCACGCGGAAGCCGGTGTGGATTGGGTGGCACCATCGGATATGATGGATGGCCGAGTGGGAGTCATCCGCACCGCGCTCGATGCAGCCGGGCACACGGGCGTTTCCATTCTGGCGTATTCGGCAAAATACGCCTCGGCATTTTACGGCCCCTTTCGCGATGCCGTCGGCAGTCAGTCGGCAACCGGCACGGCGTATCTTGACAAGCGCACCTATCAGCTCAACCCCGCCAACCCCCGCGAAAGCATGGTAGAAGTGGCACTGGATATTGAAGAGGGCGCGGATGTACTGATGGTGAAACCTGCCGGAGCATATCTCGATATTCTCTGCCGGATGCGCCAGCTAACAGACTTGCCGCTGGCGGCGTATCAAGTTTCCGGTGAGTACGCGCAAATTCATGCCGCCGCGGAGCGCGGCTGGCTGGATCTCGCCGCCACGCGTGACGAATCGCTTATGGCCATCAAACGCGCGGGCGCGGATCTAATCCTAACTTACTTTGCCAAAGACATTGCCCAAGAATTGCAAACGGCTGATGAGTAATACGGTGACAGATATCACCGTTCTCGAGGCATTTGATTTTTCCGATTGCCCCGGTGTTTCCTTCGGCGAAGCTCATCAAACCCCGTGGCGCACCGACATCCCCTATCCTGAGGGTCTACGGCGTGCGCTGGTGCATTTTCAAGAAATAGAATATGATCTGCCGCATGCCGACTGGCGCCACGGCATGTATCGGTTCCAGATCGATCTTGTGCAGCGCGGCTATCTTCAATCCTTCCACCTTGAGACCGGCCGCGCCATTAATACCCGCTGCTCGCTACCCGCCCATGGCGACACGGTGCTCAATCCCGTGTTCTATCGCTTTGATGATCCTGAGGAGCATTATTTAATTGTCGGTTTTCATCCGCCACGATTGGTGGGGTTTTATTTTCCCAAGCGCAAACAGGTGGTGAGCATCATGAACCATGCGCATCCGGTGCTGCTAATGGGCTGGGAGCCGGCACGGCTGGCAATGAGCTGCCGGCTGCTGGAGGAGCTGATGCTCGGACGCGAGCCGGCGATGGCCGCCTATTGCGAGGGCGAGGCGGATCATCGGCTGGTGCTCACACAGTCCTTTCACCCTAACGCCGGCCATCAATTGCGAGAGGAGTTTCCGATGTTGTGGAAACTGTTCAACGAAAACGAATCGGCTGCGACGTTGTTGACCGGCCCGTTTGATATTCTTAATTTGTCGCAACAATTGCCTTTGACAGTGGCGCGTGAAGCGATTTCGCTCGATGAATCCGAGGTGCCCTGGGCGGTCACTTTTTTTGATGTGGTACTTGAGAGACGCCTGCTGATTGGCCGCATGGGATGCACCTCGCACATGCCCGAGGCGATGCAAGCGGCACTGCAGGAGGGCTTTCGCCGGCGGCATCCGGCGGAGCACGCCCAAATGCGGGCGCAGCTTCACGGGCGTTGGCCGGTGGTGTGGCTGACGCTTCGCCAGCATAACCGTAAGTGGGTGGACGAAGGGGCGAACTTAGGTCGCCTAGCGGAAGCAGTCACAGAAAAATTTCCCCGCGCGGCGTTTGTTTTGGATGGGATGGGAGATGTGCGCGGTAGCGCGGATGAAATTTTGAGAACCAGCACTTACATTGTGGACGCGGTTGGAAGTTCGTTCACCGAGGCGCTGGCATGCTTCAGTCTTTGTGATAGTTACGTAATGCCTTACAGCAATTCCTGCGCACTGCACATGGTAGACCCGCGCCCCGGCGTGGTGCACGGGTTAAAGGGCTGGATTCCAGATGAACCTTTTGAGCCGGCGATCACAGAAAACAAAGTACTCGCGCGCGTGGTACACGGCGAAAAGCATCCTTCCGGTGACCGCGATTACGACGCTTGGGTAAC
Organism: Verrucomicrobiota bacterium; assembly: GCA_028343615.1. Classification (GTDB taxonomy): domain Bacteria; phylum Verrucomicrobiota; class Verrucomicrobiia; order Limisphaerales; family UBA1100; genus JACNJL01. The sequence continues at coordinate 2,040 of JAOLZA010000073.1, read as the reverse complement.
CACTTGCGACTACGATTTGTCAGGCGACTTAGTGCTTGCCACACTGCTGGAGGTGCTCGCCGAGTTGGCTCCGCGCGATTCTACTAAGTGAGTGGTGGGGGTGCTAATGTTGAGGCCAAAATTTTCCTGCAGTTCATAGGCCGCAAGGTTTACTGCATCGCGCACGGCCAGCATTCTGTGCGGATTCTTCAAAACATACACTAGTCGCCATCGCGCGGCATGGTCTTCGTTTTCCTTGAGGGCGATAAGAAGGGTGTCCTGTCCTCCATCAATATCTTCACCAACCTCAGAGGCTTGCTTGTGCACGGCTTGCAGAAAGTTGCGAACGGTTCTTACGGACGCACCGTATCCGATTTTGAAATCAACGTAATCCTTGAAAGGTCCGCCGGGATTTCGCTTGTAGAGATCCACACGGTTGGTGAGCAAGCAGGCGTTGGGCAGCATGATGTCGTGGCCGTGTACGAGATCGCGCACATGGGTTTGTCGCGAGCGGATTTCGAGCACAATGCCGAGCACGTTTTCGGCAGGGACGGCAATCACATCGCCGCGCCCGAGGCGTTCACTGCTGATCAGGAGAATGCCGCTGAGAAAATCACGCATCCAATAATCCTTGGTGATGAACACCAGCAACGCGAGGAAGCCGAGCACGCCGGTGGTTTGCAGGGAATCTTTGAGTCCCCAAATATTCACGAGCACCACCACCGAGCCCACCAAAATAATGAAGTACGCCAACAGCTCTAGTGTTCGCGAGGTGGAGGTTTCCACTCGCCGTGTGAACCCCATCACGATGCTGGCCGTGCCGTATCGCGCTAGCAGTTTTACCTCTGCGAAATGTAGAATCAGATAGGCACAGAGCAGGGTAAGTGCGGACTGACTAATTTGTCCGGCAGGAAACTGGTCGCTTTGAATGGCCACCGAGGAAATAAACGTAATGAACACGACGAGGTTGAAGCCATGCAAAATACGTAATCTCGATTTCATCCGCGTCTCATCCTGAATGGCACCGTAGCGTGAGGCGATAGTGCTGGAAAAAATGTAAACGAGAATGTTTACCCCGAACGTGAACCACTCAATGACTTCCACCGACGTGAGGCGTGGTAGGATTTGAGTATTCCAAAATTCCATCTTAGAAAAGGAGCGTGACGTCTTTATTTTTCGCGCTTGGCCGCAAAAGTCTCCACCAACTGTTTAGCGCGCGAAAGGTCCGCTTCCGGCATGGCCCCGGCCATTTTTTTGGTGGCGGCCTCCATATTTTTTTGAGTTTCCTTCAGCTGCTCATCCCGAGCCTCTTGTGCTTTCCATTCCTCATCGGAGGATTCTTTCTTAAATTTTTTCTTGGTCGAGAGTGACATTTGATATTCCTTCGCATTACGCCCCGCAAGAGCAAACCACTTGTATGCAAGTGTTAGGTCGCGAGCGGTTCCCTGCCCCTTCATGTGCAGTTGAGCAAGGTTTTGTTGAGCCGGGCCAAAACCCTGGTTGGCAGCCCTACTGTACCAATGCACAGCCCCTGCGAAATCGGGCGTATCCAACACCGTGCCGGCTGCCGTGCCTTTTTCCAGCAAGTACCCCAGAGCAAACTGCGCATCCGCAAGGCCGGCATCGGCGGCGAGCAAGTGCCAATAGGCGGCGCGCTTATGGTCTTTTTTTACTCCCTTACCTTGTTCGTAGAGCATTCCCAAGTTGAACTGCGCAATGCGAGCACCGGGGATCATTACCGTTTCGCCGCCCTTTATCCTGTTCATATTCACGTCCGGATTTGCCTCCCGAATCAATTCAAGTGGAATCCCGAATCGGTCATTGATTTGCCATCGCGATTCGTTGCTGGCCACCGTGTAATTCGTCGCCGTGCCCGCCAGTTCGAACCAGCGTGCAGCCTTTGCGGGGTCCTTCGGATATGCAGCCTTATTACCTTCCAGAAAAATTATGCCCCATTCGATTTGGCTCGGCCGGTGTCCCGATGCGGCGTCCTTCTCACGATTGCCGTCGTAGTCCGGCTTGCTGCAACCCCACACCCCTAATAGCACTGCCACCAAAAAT
>JAOLZA010000072.1 GCA_028343615.1 Verrucomicrobiota bacterium | reverse complement strand
TGGCGCGATCAAGGCTCACTTGAAGCTGGGAGGAAAAGAACTAACCTTGCCGGTGAAACCCGGCGATAAAAGTGTAACCTTCAAGCTGAAGCTAAAACCCGGGCGCGATGAATTATGGGCCAAGTTTACTGATGCAGATGGTGTACCCATGGGTGCATTTTATGCGTATGTTACTAAAGTGAAGTAGTCGACTGAACATAATGCACCTTGGCTTGAAATTGTCGCTTTCCCGCTATGATCGCTAATGGTTAAAGCAAACGACCTTTAGAGTCTTTAATTAACGATGAGCGAAAAAAACAATACCCCAATCCTAATTGGAATAGCGATAATAGCCGTGATCGCATTTGCAATTGGTCTTAATTACAGTAAGAAAATTGAACCAGAAAAGTCCGCAGAGCCTCAAGAGCCAGACTTTATAAAGGAAGTTTTAGTGGCTTATTATCCCTTTAATGGAAATGCACAAACTGAAGGGAGTGATGATTTTGATTATAATGCCACAAAAGAAAAATATTCTACTGACAGACATGGGGTCCTGAATGCAGCTTATGAAATAGATGGCAAAGAGCAAAACCTAAGCAATGAGCTGTCAGGGTATGTCACGAACTCTTTTTCAATTTCCTTGTGGATCAAAACCAACAAAGGAATCAGCCTTATTGGAGAGGCTAAAAGTGGATACCCTGCTCAATCCCGAGGTCATAATCTAATCATTCCGCCAAGTCATGGTGGTTACGAAGGAAACAAGGCTGGCTGCGGATTAAGTGTTGGGACAAACGGATTGATGGTTCTTGAGCACGCACATGCTCATTATACTTCAGTATTAACCACCCAGAAGCCGATGTTAAACTGGAATCATATTGTAATCAGTTGGGATAACAGTAAGGCCACCTTATATATCAATGGTGCTTTTGTTAAGACTGGGATTGAGTCACTAAAGAAAGTTTTTCCCTCATCAATCCTAGGAGGTAATCACTGGGGAGACCAAACTCAGGCTGAGATTGATGATGTACGCTTTTTCAATTCCCCACTGAACAAAAGCGAAGTAGCTTCTCTTTACGAATGGGAGAAGCCAAAGGCTGATTAGCCCTAACGAACGGTAGAGCCTTTCTGTTAAAAGTAATAATGAAAGGGTTTTGGTGGGATTCTTGCGCTCCCTATTCTATGTTCTCTGACATGTCACTAAACTAAAGTAGACATTGGCACATACAGCACCCACGCGGTTAGCACGCCGCATAGGTAAAATGCATAGAGATAATTAAATGAGAATTCTGCCCCTTTTCATTGCAATATTTTGTTTAATGCCCATAGCAAAAGGTGTTGATTGGGCAAACTGGCGTGGGCCCAAATACGATGGGATCTCTACCGAAAAACTTCCCAGTGATTTGCCAAAATCTTTGCCTGTCGTTTGGACATCAGAAGTAGGAATAGGCTTTTGTACGGTTTCGGTTCAAGGAGGCAGAGTGTTGACCATGGGAAATGCCAAGGGAAAAGATACAGTCTGGTGTTTGAATGCCACTGATGGTCGCGTCCTCTGGAAACATACCTACGATTGTCCGCTCGATCCACTTTACTACGAAGGAGGACCGGGCAGTACACCAGCGATTTTCGATGGTTCTGTATATACACTCAGCAAAAAAGGGCATGCCTTTCGCCTCGACCTCGAAACTGGAAAGGTGATCTGGGACCGGGACTTGATCAAACAGCATGGCTTCAAGTTGCCTGAGTGGAGTTTTGCGGGTTCGCCATTTATCTATAGGGATTCGGTGATTCTAAGCGTGGGTCGACAAGGAGTTGCGTTAAGTCTGAAAGATGGTGCGCCCCAGTGGATGCCTTCCAAGGAAACCTCGGGATATGCGACCATGGTTCCGTTCAGAGATGATGAACATTTGTATTTTTCGGCAAAATCATTGATGGGTATTTCCCTGAAAAATGGCGCAGCGAAATGGGCTTATCCCTGGAAAACGAGCCGGGATGTGAACGCCGCCGACCCTGTTTCGCTTGGTAATCATCAGCTACTCGTTTCCTCAAGCATAGGAACGACCCTACTGGATCTCTCTTCAGGGAAACCCATTGAGAAATGGAAACAGAGAAACTTGAAATGGTATTTTAATTCAGGGGTTGTTATTGGAGAGCATGTCTATTCGATCCATGGCACCACTCACAGGCCAACAGAATTGGTCTGCACTGAGCTGAAAACCGGGAAAACCCTCTGGAGTGAGGAGCAATACGGTAGTGGCGGACTGATTGCAGCGCGGAATGATGTCATCGTATTCGATAAAGGCACGCTCACTATTTTTGAAGCTTCATCAAAAAAGTTTATTCTTCGGCTGAGACAAAAGGTGATGAAAGGGAAATGTTGGACCAGTCCTGTGATTGCGAACAATCGGATCTATTGCCGTAATGCGACCGGTACTTTGACTTGTCTCAACTTAACAAGGGAGTAGACGTGTTGGGTAGAGACGAAGCCTAGTCCATGTGATTGGGAGTATAGGAGAAAGAATGAAATCTACTCTCCTTCTTCCTTCCCGATAAAGCCTTAAAACCACACGAGCAAGTAAGTCCCCGTGTTTGTCTAGCTGCACTCGGCTTTGTCGAATTGCAAAATCTTGAGCAACCCCACGAAGTGATGATCATTCCCCCTTTGCCTTCAGCAGAGCCTTGATGGCCCCGACGTTTTGCTTGCCCAGAGGGAGAGGCCAACCGAGCGTGTCTTTGTTGGGCTGGAAACCGTTGCCGTCAACGTCCACCCAGATGGGATTTATGTAGGCGCAGGGTTTGAGGTTGGCGTTGGCACTGGTGCCGTAGCCGGCCTTGAGGTCATGGTTCTCGCCCATGGCCACGACGATGAGGTGGGCGTCCTTTTCAAGATTCACGTTGAAGGTGGTTTCAAAAACATTCGGGGCTCTTTTAAACATCTTCGGGTTTTTCATGGCGGTGATGTTTAGCTCAGGTATTTGGCGTCCGTTCACGAGTACCTGCACGCGGTCGATCTCAACCCAATCGGTGCACTGTACTTTGACTTTCAACTTCACGTTGCCGTTCTTGGCGGTGATGTCACTGCCTGGAAGGGCGCCGTTGGCGGTCACCTCGAGGAATGGCCCGGTCGTGAGCATCAGCCGTCCAGCTTTGGCGTTTCGGATAATTTCCTTGGCATCAATCTTCGCGGGCGCATCGGTACTGCTGGTCACGTAAGTGCGCCAGCCACCTACGCCGTTGCCATATACCGAGTGTGCGTCCGCTACCGCGATGGCTCGCGTGCGATAGCCTTGATTGAGCATCTGTAGCCAAACAAACTCGCGTACTTCTCTCACCTGCTCGCTAGTGCCTCGGCGATAGAGGACCCAAGGCGCGGTGGAGAGAATGGCGTTGCCGCGAAAATTCTGCGACTCGATGGCGTCGATGTAATTTTCATAACCTGCAAAGCCACCATCGGATTTACCGTCGAGGTTGCGGTCCCAAAATTTCTCGGCCAGGTTCGGGTGATTGATGTGCACCCACCGGTTAGGATCCCATCCACCGAAATTTTGTAGCGCAATGACGTTGAGGCGGGGGTCATTCTTGAACACTGGCGCACCGCCATCTTGTGCAAAGGGATTGGGTGCGGGCAATGGGAAAGCGTTGTGATGTGATCCTGCGCCGCCACCGGTGAGCTCAAGACCAACAATGGTGCTCAGGTGCGCGGTGAGACCGAGCTTTTTGATGTGCGGGGTCCAGTCATAGAGACGGTTGTGCTCAGTGGTAGGTGCAAATTCAATATGCTCAGCGGCAAGGTTGATGATGCGGTCGTCGGTGCCACATTGGTTGTCGCCGCTGGGCGTGGAGTGATTGTGGAAATCCGTGCTCACCCAGCCGCGCGTATCTACCAGCCGCTGTAGCTGGCCTGCCACTGGCGCGAACGCCCCCTCTTTTACCGTTACTTCGCGCACCAAGTGGCTGTGCTCAATGCCGTGCGTGATCACTAGCCGATACGTTCCCGAGTCCAGCGCCACATTAAATTTGCCCGTCTCCGAATGCCACTGGTCCACGCAACCGTGTGCCCGATTCTGCGGCCCCAAATTCGGCGTGGCGGTCTTGCCTGTACCGATGAACTGAACCTTGCACGGCGTATCTTTTCCAGCGGCATCGGTGATGTCGAAGGCTACTCCGGAGAGGGGAGAGAGGACTTCGTTTATAGATGCAGCCTTTTCATCATTCACTTTTACGTGACACATCACAGTTTTTCGCCCGCGATCGACGATGCTCGCAGCATATGAATCGACCGGTAATTGCAAAACCAGTTTACCTTTGGCGATGGTATATGCGGGGACAGATTCGCCTTGGTGGATGATATTGATCGTGGCGGTGTTGATCGGATTACCGGTCTTGGCGTCGGCCAGCGTGGCGGCGATGGTGCCGGTTTTAGTTTGCGCTACTGTGAACACTTCACTCACTGCCGCGGCCGGTGAAGCCCCCACAGCAATATAGCGAGTGAAAGTAGCGCTCTCACCGGGTTTTAGTGTAAGCTGGCTCGGAGTCTTCCTTAGGCCGCTAAGTATCTTTGTGCTGTTCAGCCAACCGACGGCGTAGCCACAACGATCTGCTGGATCGACTGCGTCAATCCAGCGTACACCCGCGAAAGTGCCTTTTTTACCGGAAGGCTTCCAATAGTCATCCACTGACCCTTTGCGAACTTGCTTCGAGTCATTGCGGTAGGTCGTGGTGATCCACACGCCCTGTGAAACGGAGTTGATGCGATACACGTGTTTTTTGTTAAGGCCATTGTTGCGCGCGGCGGCCACCACTACTTCGATTTCCGCGATACTTCCGATTTCATTGCCGCCTGCGTTCACAATGCGCACGTGTGATACATTGCCGCGCTGGTTGCCTGGTGCGAAGATGGTGAGCTGGTCATTTTGCCGGTCGGTCAAAGTGAGGTCATATAAACAGCCGGGCGTGATTCCGCCGTTGCCGTAGAAGGTACTCATGTTGGCGCGGCGGAGAGGTTGATTGCCGGAGATAACAGCAGTGATCTTGTTATTGCGCAAAATCAAATCGCCGATGATGCCGTCCGCTTCCTTGCCCTTAGGCAGCTGGTCCGTATTGCCCGGGCCGACCTCAAAGGCTTCCGCGGCAGCATGAACAGTTTGGATGGCAAAGTGGGAGATAAGCAGAAAAATCAGAATTTTTTTCATGGTGTGAGGTCATTGTGTAGGAGGAGATTCGAGTTACAAGCCAATTCATTTTATGTACGTAATGGTGACTCAGAAATCTACGATCTGTAGGCCATTCATGGCAGTGAACTGCCCATTGAGCAGAACTTCGGATAATTCACCATTACCCCGTTCATCAATAACACCTGCGCCAATAACCGCGACCAGTTGGCCTTACAGCTACTTGATTGGAAAGGCGGATATAAAGATGACTGATGATGAAGGCGAGGTGGTCCGGTTGACGGCATGTTGCTTTTTTGGGAGGGTCTTCTCGGTATGTTTCATTTTCATATCCGACTGCTCGTGGTGGTGATTGCATTGGCCGTAATGGCCAATGCAGAATCTGTGCGGCCGCTTAAGCCTAACATAGTACTCATGATGGCTGATGATATGGGCCTCGGGGACACAAGCGCGTACCTTAATGTACGCCTTAACCCGAAAGCGGAGCCAATCGCGATCACACAGCGTACGCCTAATCTTCGCGCGTTTGCCAGGCAGGGATCTGTGTTCAATAACGCCTACGCGCCGGCATCCATGTGCTCTTCCACACGTTACTCATTGTTGACCGGCCGATTTGCCCATCGGTGCTACCTGAAGCATCAGGGCTGGCTTCCGCATGGTCCGAACACACCCATGATTCAACGCGCATTAAATACTCTGCCAGAGATGTTGCAGTCACGTGGTTATCACACTGCAGCAATTGGTAAATATCATGTGGGTATGACTTTTGATAACGGCACGGGCAAACCGGCCACCAGTTACTATTATGAAGACGTCGACTTTACTCGGCCGGTTCTAGACGGCCCCACTCATCATGGCTTTGATGAATTTTTTGGTGTGCCCGGTAATACGGAGGATTCCCTCGATACCGAACCGCGTATTTACATTCGTAATAACCAATGGACCTTTACCAACCGCGACAAGATGCGGCGCATCGGCTTCAAGCATCGGCAACCCCGTATCCTTGCCGCACCGGACTGGGACCTTGCCCAAATGGGCCCCACCTATCTTCGAGAAGCACAGGCTTTTCTTGCACGACAGGAAAAGGCGAAGCAGCCTTTCTTTCTCTACTACGTTCCTAACGCCAACCATTATCAGCGTAATGAGAAGCACGGTGATTACGCCGTGCCAAATACTATTGCCGGGGAGCGAATCAAGGGTGCTAGCCGCTTAAGTAATGATACAAAGGGCAGTGATCGTGAAGACATGGTTCTGGAAAACGATGTTGCGTTTGGGAAGCTGATGAAAACCCTACGCAGAATCGAGGATCCCCGGTGGCCTGGTCATCGCCTGATCGAAAATACCCTTGTTATTTTCACCAGCGATAACGGCCCAAACGTCGGCAATAATTCCGGACGTAACCGCGAGAGTGGCGGTTTACGTGGCAAGAAGGCCAAAATTTGGGAAGGTGGCATCCGCGTGCCATTTCTTGCTTACTGGAAAGGCCGAATCGAGGGTGGTGCGATTAACAACTCCATCGTCTCTCTCACCGACCTTTACGCCACACTGGCGTCTGTAGCCGGTCATACGCTTTCCCCGCACGAGGCGCAGGACAGCCACAACTGCCTCAAAAACTGGATTGCAAAGAATCCCGAACCAGACCATCGGCCGCGCGTATTCTTTTGTCATCTCGGACCACCTTTCTCTAACGACACACTTGTCATGCGCAAAGGCCATTATAAATTACTCATTGAAGGAGGGCTTGCCTTGCCTTCCATCCGAGATGGCGATCACGGTGCCGCCGTTCCTCGAGTACTATATGACCTCCAGCAAAACCTATACGAAAATGATAACCACAAATTGGAATCCGACAGCCCCATCGCCAAACAACTCGCGAACGAACTCCTGCTCATTCATAATCGTGGCTATGCGCGGAAACTGAATCTCGACGCCGATCCAGTGCTTATACAATCTGAAGGCTGGCACAATCTGCGCAATGATATAACCGGTGAGATCGGCTTTGAATTCACCCTGCAACAGGACGCGAAGGAATACACCATCACACATCTCGGCCTTTGGGATGACCATGAACGAGATCGCCCCAATCGACCTGCCCGAGCCATCCCAGACGAAACCCAACGAGATCAACCGAGTTGGACCGACGTCAAAGGTAAACGTCGCGGTCTGAATGCACCCCACACTATCCGACTAGTGCAGTTGGATATGCATCCGCCAAAA
>JAOLZA010000071.1 GCA_028343615.1 Verrucomicrobiota bacterium | reverse complement strand
CCTTTCCATCAACGGTTTTCCGCTGGACGACGCGGTTTTCGCCGGTGTGAATCACCGTAACACACACCGCGTTTCCGGCGTCATCGTAGACGCGCGTCGTACCAATTTTTTTGCCAATTAATCCAACCATTCTTCTAGAAAATTCTAATATTAATATCCACGCCCGCTGGGAGATTAAGCTTCTTTAATTCATCGATAGTGTTGGGCGTGGGGGAGAGAATATCGATGAGGCGTTTGTGGGTGCGTTGCTCGAAAGTTTCCTGGCTCTTCTTGTCCACGTGCGGAGAGCGAGTCATTGTGAAACGCTCGCGGCGGGTGGGCAAAGGAATGGGGCCGGCCACGCGACTGCCGGTACGCTTCACGGTCTCCACAATTTCCTGTGTGGAGCGGTCGAGCACGCGGTGGTCGTAACCTTTAAGTCTGATTCTAATTTGATTTCCGGCCATATAAAATACCTAAGCTCTGGCAGCCTTTTTAGGTGCTTTGTCGAGGATTTCGTCCGCGATACTCTGCGGAACGGGTTCAAAAGTCAACGGTTCCATGCTGTATGAAGCACGACCACTCGAGAGTGAGCGAATGGCGGTCGCATAACCGAACATTTCGGCCAACGGCACCTCGGCATTGATGATCGTACCGGAGGGCTTGCTGTCGATACCCTGCACTTTTCCGCGACGGCGGTTGAGGTCTCCAATGAGGTCTCCCTGATATTGGTCGGGCGTAGTGCATTCCACTTTCATCACCGGTTCTAGCAAAATGGGTTTAGCTTTAGCCACGGCGGCTTTCAGCGCAAAGATGCCGGCCATTTTAAAAGCCAATTCGTTGGAGTCCACTTCGTGATAGGAGCCATCGATGATTTGCACTTTGAGATTGATCATCTCGAAGCCAGCGAGCACTCCGCTACGGATGGTTTCTTCGATGCCGGCGGTGACGGCTGGAATGTATTCCTTGGGAATCGCGCCGCCCACAATTTTGTTCTCAACGAGAATACCCTCTTCCTCGTTGGGCTCTAGGGTGATCACGGCGTGTCCGTATTGGCCACGACCACCGGATTGTTTCACAAATTTGCCCACGCCCTCGGCTGCTATGGTAATAGTTTCACGATAGGCGATTTGCGGCGCGCCAGATGTGGCAGTGACACCAAACTCGCGGCGCAAACGATCACAAATAATTTCCAAGTGCAACTCACCCATTCCAGCAATCAACAATTGGCCGGTTTCTTCGTCAGTATGACAGCGGAAAGTAGGATCTTCCTCGGCCAAACGCTGGAGGCCTTCAGACATTTTTTCCTGATCGGCCTTAGTTTCAGGCTCGATGGCCATTGAGATGACAGGTTCTGGGAAAGTTGGGGGTTCAAGGCACACATCGAGATCCGGCGTGCAGAGCGTGTCGCCGGTGGTGATGTTACGCACACCCACAAGCGCGGCGATATCTCCTGCATATACCGTCTCCACCTCTTCGCGTTTGTCGGCTTGGATCATCATAATCCGGTTCACTCTCTCTTTGCGGCGGGTGCGTGGATTATATAAAGTGTCACCCTTGCTGATTGAGCCACTATAAACGCGGAAGAACACCAGTTTGCCGGCAAACGGATCGGTCCACAGCTTGAACGCCAAAGAACAATACGGGGCGGTGTCATCGGCGGGAAGGGTTGAAAGCTTTTCGGCATCATCCACATCAGCACCCACGGCGGGATCCACGTCTAGCGGGGAGGGAAGATAATCGATGACCGCGTCCATCATCGGCTGCACACCTTTGTTTTTGAAGGCAGAACCACCGAGTACCGGCACCATTTCGTTAGCGGAAGTGAGACGGCGAATGGCCCGCTTTAGAGTAAAACTATCGATGGGCTTCTCATCGAGGATCATTTCCATCACCTCATCATCCTTATCGCCCACCGCTTCGATCAATTCAGCGAGGGCCAGTCCAGCTTCCTCCTTCATTTCCTCCGGAATTTCTTCGATGTTGATCTTGGTGCCGAGGTCATCAGCGAGATCATAAATGAGCGCTTTCTGGGCTATAACATCGATGACGCCGCGTAGATCTTCTTCCGCACCAATCGGGATACCAACCACGTAGGCGTACGCGCCGAGCTTCTCGCGCATCTCGGCGACCACACTGTTAAAATTCGCGCCGGTGCGATCCATCTTGTTAACGAACGCAATTCGGGGCACGCCGTATTTGGTGGCTTGCCGCCAAACGGTTTCGGATTGCGGCTGCACGCCGGCCACGGCGCAAAAGACGGCGACCGCGCCGTCGAGCACACGCATAGAACGCTCTACCTCAGCCGTGAAATCCACGTGACCGGGGGTATCAATAATGTTCACGCGATGAGCGACACCTTCCCAAAGCTTATCGGTGCCGTCGGAATTTTGTGTCCAAAAACAAGTGGTAGCCGCGCTAGTAATGGTGATTCCGCGTTCGCGTTCCTGTTCCATCCAGTCAGTGACAGTGTTACCGTCGTGCACCTCGCCGATTTTATGCGAGAGACCCGTGTAGAATAAGATGCGCTCGGTGGTCGTTGTTTTGCCCGCGTCAATATGCGCCGCAATCCCGATGTTCCGGGTGCGCTCCATTGTGTACTCGCGGTCCGGCGAGTTCAGTGCTTTATTGTTTACGTCGGTCAATGTTTCCATCGTTGGTTTGGATTAAAAAACGCCCCGATAAATCAACGCTCGGGGCGGTTCACAATCCAAAATGTTTTTACCAGCGGAAGTGGGCAAAAGCCTTGTTGGACTGTGCCATCCGGTGGACCTCATCGCGGCGGCGAATGCAATTGCCTTCGCCGTTGTAAGCATCAAGAATTTCGTTGGCCAACGCCCGTTTCATCGGCGTGCCTTTACGGCCTTTTGCGAATTCCACAATCCAACGCAGGGCCAGTGCTTCGGAGCGTTCACCGGTTACTTCCAGCGGCACTTGATAAGTGGCGCCACCCACACGGCGACTCTTTACCTCAAGTCGCGGCTTGGCGTTTTCCACGGCGCGTTGCAATACCTCAATCGGCGTAGCGCCTTCCTGCTTCTCGCTAATCTGGTCGAACGCATCGTACACTAGACTTTGCGCAAGATTACGCTTACCGCATTTCATAATGGTATTCACTAAGCGCCCCACAAGCAGGCTGTGATGGCGGGCGTCGCGGCGAATCTCGCGTTTAACTGCTCTGCGTCTGCGTGACATATAAAAATCCTTATTTCTTCTTGCCGTCTTTCGGACGTTTCACACCGTACTTGGAACGGCTCACCCGGCGCTTCTCCACGCCGGCGGCATCGCGGGTTCCGCGTACCACGTGGTAGCGCACGCCCGGCAAATCTTTTATCCGCCCACCCCGCACGAGAACGATGGAGTGCTCCTGCAAACTGTGTCCTTCATCCGGGATGTACGCGATAATCTCGTTCCCGTTTGTGAGACGCACCTTACAAACCTTCCGCATTGCAGAGTTCGGCTTCTTCGGGGTACGGGTGTATACCTGAAGGCACACACCCTGCCGAAAAGGACAGTTCTCGAGTGCGGGAGAAGCACTCTTCTCCTTCGTCCGTTTCCGTCCCTTGCGGACCAGCTGATTAATTGTCGGCATTATAAAATAAAATTCGCTTGCCAGCGCGTTGTCCGCGTCGGCAAGCGATTCGGGGGCGGGACTATACCAAAGGAAAATCCCGTTGCAACTAGTTTTATGAGTTTTTTTCGGGGAAGTTCCTGGAGGCCTCATGAACCCCCAATTTCGGTATTTTTTTAGATTTTCTCCTGAAAAGTCTATCCAGCCATCTCTTCCTCTTCTTCCAGCAATATATTCGGGGCTTCTAGGGCTTCCACTTCCTCGACTTGCGGGTCGAGACTGAGGTTGCGATGACCGTGAAACCCTGTACCAGCGGGGATAATATGGCCCATAATCACGTTTTCCTTGAACCCGCGCAGTGTGTCCTTTTTGCCCAAGGTCGCTGCCTCGGTGAGGACGCGCGTGGTGTCCTGGAAACTGGCGGCGGACAAAAAGCTCTCCGTCTCGATGGAAGCCTTGGTAATGCCGAGCAGAACAGGACTAGCTTCGGCAGGCTGGCCACCCATTTTCTCAACGCTCTCGTTCTCTGCATCAAAGACCTGTCGATCGATCTGTTCACCCCAAAGGAAAGTGGTGTCGCCGGGTTCGGTGATTTTCACCTTGCGCAGCATTTGGCGTACGATCATTTCGATGTGCTTGTCGGAAATGGTCACACCCTGCAAACGATAAACCTCTTGCACTTCGTTCACGAGGAACGCTTGCAAGGCATCTACGCCGAGTACTTCGAGAATATCATGCGGCACCATGGGGCCTTCGGTGAGTTGCTGGCCTTTCTTCACAAGATCACCCTTAAAGACGATGACGTGTTTACCAATCGGAATCATATGTTGCTCTTCCTCGCCGGTCGATTGATCCTGCACGATGACCGTGCGTTTGCCGCGGATAATGGCTCCGAAGTCTACTATGCCATCGATACGAGCAATCTCGGCCGCGTCTTTTGGCTGGCGCGCCTCAAACAGTTCAGACACCCGCGGCAAACCACCGGTAATGTCCTTGGTCTTGGCCGTTTTACGCGGCGTCTTAGCCAACAACGTACCGGCCTGGATGCTATCATTGTCACCAACCTGCACGTGTGCCCCGGCAGGGATGGGGTAATTGGCAACCACTTGCTTCTTTGAATCTTCAATGATGATTTGTGGGTGTAAATCTTCTTTGTGCTCGATGACGACCATGGAATCCTGACCGGTGGCTTCGTCCACCTCCATCTCCATCGTCACGCCTTCGATGATGTCGTGGAAACGGATGCGTCCCTTTTTCTCGGAAAGAATCGGCACGTTGTAGGGATCCCATTGCACAAAGGTTTCACCAGCCTTGACCTTTTCGCCATCGGCCACAGTGATCACCGCGCCGATGGGGATGTCGTAGGTTTCCAGTTCGGAATCGGTCTTGGAATCGCGCACGATGACGGAGCCATTTTTGTTGAGCACAATGTGGCTGCCATCCTGCAGATCCACAATGCGGAGACTTTCGTAGTGCACCACACCGGCTTTCTTGGCTTTGATTTCCGGCTGTTTGAAAACAGCGGAGGCCGTGCCGCCGATGTGGAAGGTGCGCATGGTGAGCTGAGTGCCCGGCTCACCAATGGATTGCGCAGCGATGATCCCCACTGCCTGACCAAGCTCAGCTGTGCGGCCGGTGGCGTTGTTGCGACCGTAACAATGCGCACACACACCCTGCTTGTTTTCGCAGGTGAGCACGGAGCGCACTTTGACTTTGTCGATGCCAGCATCTTCAATGGCTTTGGCGCGGTGCTCATCGAATTCCTCGCCGGCCTTAATAAGTTTTTCAGTGGGGTTGATAGGATTGATGATGTTATCGCACGAGTGCCGGCCCACGAGGCGGTCAGCCAGATGCACGACTTCCTCTTCGCCTTCGTTTATGGCCTCAACCCAAATACCGTTTCTGGTGCCGCAGTTTAATTCCTGAATGATGACATCCTGCGCCACATCCACTAGCTTGCGGGTCATGTAGCCGGAGTCAGCGGTCTTGAGCGCAGTATCGGCCAAGCCTTTACGGGCTCCATGGGTGGAGATGAAATACTCCAACACCGTGAGTCCCTCACGAAAGTTTGAAAGGATCGGCTTCTCAATAATGTCGCCACTGGGCTTCGCCATGAGGCCACGCACGCCGGCGAGCTGCCGCACTTGCTGGCGGTTGCCGCGCGCACCGGAGTCCACCATCAGCGCCACGGGGTTGTACTCTTCTTTGCCTTGATTGGCTTCGAGAGTTTTCAACATCACACTGGAAATCCTATCCGTCGCGTGCGTCCAGATATCAATAATCTTATTATAACGCTCGCCCGGCGTGATCACACCTTTGCGGTATTGCTTCTCAACATCGGAGATTTCCTTTTTGGCATTCTTAATTTCCTGATCTTTTTCCTTTGGAATGATCATATCATCAATGCCAATGGAGGCCCCTGACTTGGAGGCCTCGCGGAAGCCGAGTTCCTTGAGAAGATCGAGGGTTGCCACCGTTTTCTCATGCCCAGCAAATTTGTAGCAGTTGGCGATTAGATCGCCGATCTTGTTCTTGCCCACTTCAAAATTAGCGAAACCCAGTTCCTCGGGCCAAATTTCGCTGAAGATCACCCGTCCGACTGTGGTATCGATGACTGCGCTTTCTGAATCGCCGTACACCGTTTCCTTGCCGCGATCAGGATTGGCAATTCGAATGGTCGTGTGCGTGTCAATCACGCCTTCAGTCAAGGCAAAGAGCACTTCGGATTTGTCGCCAAACAACATCTTGCGGCAATCTTTACTGTACTTTTTCTTGTTCATCTTCGACGGATCCACAGTGAGATAGTAGCATCCCAACGTGATATCCTGCGTGGGGGTCATGATCGGCCGACCACTCGACGGGCTGAAAATATTGTTGGGTGCCAGCATCAACAGGCGCGCCTCCATTTGCGCCTCTACCGAGAGCGGCAGATGCACCGCCATTTGATCCCCATCAAAATCTGCATTGTAAGCGGTACACACCAGCGGGTGCACGCGAATCGCCTCGCCCTCAATGAGGACCGGCTCAAACGCCTGCACGGAAAGACGGTGCAAAGTGGGTGCGCGATTTAGCAGCACCGGATGACCTTTGGTAACCTCTTCAAGCACGTCCCACACATCGGAGGTCTGTCGCTCAATGAGCTTCTTGGCCGAGCGAACGGTGTGCACGTAGCCCAATTCTTTGAGGCGACGGATGATGAAGGGCTCGAACAACACGAGTGCCATTTTCTTGGGCAACCCGCATTGGTTAAGCTTCAGCTCAGGCCCGACAACAATCACCGAGCGACCTGAATAATCAACCCGCTTACCGAGCAGGTTTTGGCGGAACCGACCGCCCTTGCCCTTGAGCATGTCGGAAAGACTTTTCAGTGCGCGATTGCCCGCACCGGTCACGGCGCGACCGTGGCGACCGTTGTCAAACAGTGCGTCGACGGCCTCCTGTAACATCCGTTTCTCATTACGAATGATGACCTCAGGGGTCTTCAACTGCGTAAGATTTTTCAGGCGATTGTTGCGGTTGATAACGCGCCGATATAAATCGTTGAGATCGCTAGTTGCAAAGCGGCCGCCTTCCAATGGCACCAACGGACGCAAGTCCGGTGGGATCACTGGCAACACCGTGAGCACCATCCATTCCGGGCGTGAATTAGATTCTTCAAACCCCTGAAAGAGCTTGATTCGTTTGGCTAGTTTTTTGCGGATTTGTTTCGAACGCGTTTTGGTCATCGCTTCCTGCAACTCCACCACGCCCGCGGCGAGGTCGATACGGGAAAGAGCATCGTGAACCGCCTGAGCACCCATCGCGGCCTCGAAGGATTCCGGGCCGTATGTAGCTTTGGCTTCGCGGAATTCTCCTTCGGTGAGCAGTTGGTTTCGCTCTAGTGGCGTTTCTCCTGGATCCACCACGAGATAGTCCTCGTAATATATGACGCGTTCAAGATGACGGCCGGTCATATCCAACATCAAGCCGA
>JAOLZA010000070.1 GCA_028343615.1 Verrucomicrobiota bacterium | reverse complement strand
TTTGCGAAACCATCCGACGGCTTGAGCTTCGTCGGCATCCACACCCGTGCCTTCGGAAAAGCACACACCCAAATTATTTTGCGCCAGCGCGAAGCCTTGCACGGCGGCTTTGGTCAACAACGCCGCGCCTTCGGTTTCGTTGGCGGTCACGCCGTTGCCGCGCACGAGCCGCCAGCCGAGGATGGCTTGCGCGCGGGCATAGCCTAGCTCAGCGGCTTTGCGATACCACTTGAGCGCGGCTTTGAGATCCGGCGAGCCGAGGGCATCGCTGGTATATAATAGGGCGAGATTATTCATCGCTGGCGGGAAATCGCGCTTGGCAGCTTTGCGATACCATTTCTCGGCCTCCTTGGGATCGGCTTCGACGCCTTCGCCATTGGCAAGCTTAACGGCGAGCAGAAACTGCGCCTTGAGCACGCCATCCTTGGCTTGCGAGCGTAGTTCTTTCAGTGCAGCTTTTTCGGATTTTTCTGCCTGTTTGTCTTCGGCCATCAGTACAGCTGGTATTTTCCGCCGTGGCAAAGATTGGATTGCACGCGGAAAACGGTCATTTTACCCGTTTTTCACGCGAAAACCCAGTCATTCTCCTTGGCGAATGTATTTGCGATACTAGAGCAGCACTCGTGCCAAAGCGGGGGGTTTAATGAAAAACTCACAAAAAACCCCGCAGAAGCGGGGGAAACAGGCAGGTTGGGTAACCCGTTATTGTCTGTTTTCTAATTCTTTTTGTCGGGTCGCTTTTGGCGTTTGAGGCGAGAATCGAACGTTTCCACCTCGCCATCGCCATTGACCACTTTGATGATGGTCAAACCAGTAGCGGTGGTGACAAAATCCACGTTAAATTCTTCTTCGCCCTCTTCATCCTTGGAGATCACCGTGGCGCGTAGGCCGCGCTTGTTGGCTTTCCATTTACCAACATAGATGGGGCCACCATTCAAATCATCAGCGGGAATTACGATAAATGAACCATCGGGTTTCACTTGCACAGAAAGATGTTCATCATCAAACCAGCCAACGTACACGCCAGCGAGGCCTTTGTCGGCCAATCGTTTGTTGCGCTTGAATTGCGGCGCGCCGTGATCTTCCACTTCGCCATCGGGCGAGATTACTTTCACCAGCATAAGGTCGCCGTTGTTCACTGTGAATACCACCGTGCCTTCGTCTCCGGTGGGATTTTTGAGTTTGGCGGTGATGGTGTTGCCGTCGCGCTCCCAGTTGCCGCGCATGGTGAACTTAGGACGATCCGCGCTGGGTCGCACAATTATGGAACCATCGGCCTTGAGAATAGCGGTGGCTTGTTCGCCTTCGATTGCACCTTTGTAGGTGCCGGCAACGGGCGGAGCTTTTTTGTCCGCGCCCAACGCGACAGATGCCGTGATACCGAAGACGAATGTGAGTGTTGCTACCAGTTTTGCGTTCAAAATTAAATCTCCCAACCAGCGCGGTATTCTTTTGTTGCAAACGCGGTAGCTTTTTTGTTCGAGGACTGGAGTTTTTTGGCGTTCCAGTCGAAGCCTTCGCCAACACGCATGGCGATGTTGCCCATGAGAATCGCTTCAGTAAAATTGCCAGCGTGTTCGAAGTTTGAGAGGGCAAGCTTGGGGTTGTTGGCTTTGATGGCTTCGGCCCATTCGAGCTTCATTCCCACGTCACCTTTGTTATTGCGGGCGAGCACGGGGGCGGGTTTCTCAAATTCCGGCACGACTTTTCCACCGGCCGCGGGGAGGAGTTTCCACGACGAGCCATAGTCGTTAGCCGAGTAAAGAATGCCTTTGGTACCAACCATGAGCGAGCCGCTGCCGGGCGGGTTGTTTCCGTGGAACAGCTCAGCGGGCGGCAGTTTCTTTTTGCCGTTTTGCTTGCCTTCATACCAAAAGAAATCCACCGCACCTCGGCCTTTGATCGCCGGGAACTTCATTTTAATTTCCGCCCATGCGGGATAGGTCTCGGCGTTGATGGGGCCGACGGTGATCGGTTCTATCCATGTCGGCTGCGTGAGGCGGCAACCCATGTAAGCGAGGTTGGCGGTATGGCAGGCCATGTCGCCCAGCGCACCGGTGCCGTAATCCCACCAGCCGCGCCATTTGAAGGGATGATAGCCAGCGTTGTAAGGGCGCATCTTGGCCGGGCCAATGAAGGAATCCCAATCAACATGATTAGGCACAGCTTGCCCTGGCAATTGTGCGGTGACACCCGGCGCCTGTGGCCACACGGGGCGATTGGTCCAAACGTGACACTCCTTGATGGTGCCGATGGCACCCGACCACAACGCCTCCACGCCTTCGCGCATACCGGTGCTGGCAGTACCTTGATTGCCCATCTGGGTGCACACTTTATTTTTCTTCGCCTCGAGCCGGATTTGACGCGCTTCCCAAACTGTGTGGGTGAGTGGTTTCTGGCAGTAAACATGAATACCCTGCTGTATGGCGCGGATGGTAGCGGGGGCGTGCGTGTGATCCGGGGTCGATACAGTGCAGGCGTCGATGTTCTTACCCATTTCATCAAGCATTTTTCGGAAGTCCGAAAACTTTTTAGCCTTTGGGAAATTCTTGGCTGCTCCACCGCCGCGATTAAAGTCGACATCACAAAGGGCCACCACGTCGCCAATCTTGCCCGCGCCGTTGATGTCGCTGCCGCCTTTGCCGCCGACGCCGATACCGGCAACGGCGAGGCGCTCATTGGCGCCAAATACGCGGGAGGGGAGAAAGTTTACCGCGATTGCTGAGGCCGCTCCGGCCTTGAGGATGTCGCGTCGGGTGTAGGATTTGATAAATGTTTTATGTGACATGAAAATAAGTGGTTGGCCAAGTATCGACTGTGTTCACGAATGCGCAAGTGTTTTTATTTTGAACCGCCAAGGCTCCAAGATAAAATGAACTTGGCCTCTTTCGCCTTTACAGTTCAATCCGATCTAGCTGTCGAATACGGTAGCCCACACGAAAGTCGAAAGAACCGTGGTGCGGATTACATCCAACCAATTAGTGCAAAACTGTGAAGGCGCAAGTCGTCGTGAATTTCTTCGCATTGGGGCGCTTGGGCTTGGCGGGTTGACATTGCCGAGGATGCTTGCGCTGGCAGGGGAGAACTCTAGCGTCGTGCGCGACAAGGCGGTGGTAGTTTTAAATTTGCAGGGCGGGCCATCGCAGGTGGAGACATTTGACCCCAAGATGACCGCCCCACGCGAGTACCGTGCGATGTTCGGCGAAGTGAAAACAACTCTGCCGGGAATCACCTTTGGGGCACAGTTCCCGATGCTTGCAAAACTAGCACACAAGATGGCCGTGGTGCGCAGCTATCGGCATGGCATTGGCAGCCACGGCCCCGCAGCACTGCACGTGGCAGCAGGGGGCAATCCCACGGGCGCGTGCATGGCTAGTCTTTATGCTCGTGTGGCGGGAATCACGAACCCGAAAACGGGTATCCCAAACAACACTATCGTCATCCCTGCGGCAGCCGGCTCTCAATACAAAGATTTGAGTGCCGTCCCACAGCGTGTCACCGATACTGGCTCGCTGCCGCCCACCTACAAGGCATTCGATCCCAGCAAAGGCAGCACATTGCTGGATGACATGAAACTCAATCTTCCAAGCGGCCGCTTTGATAACCGCCGCGAGCTACTCCAGCAGTTCGATAAACTGCGGCGAAACGTCGACACGCAGATTGAAAACGTCTCAACCTTCGAACAGCAGGCGATAAATATAGTGCTCCGCGGCATGAGCACGGCATTTGACCTGTCAAAGGAAGATTCCCGCACTATCGAACGCTATGACACTGGCCAAATTAAGCCCAGTGCCAGCGTTCAGAAACGCAATAGCTACGCCAAACAATTCTCACCCGTGGCACTCGGAAAACAAATGCTCATGGCACGACGACTGGTAGAAGCCGGCTGCGGATTTGTCACTGTCACTTGCACCGGTTGGGACATGCATGGTGGCGGCAAGGAATATACCATTACTGATGGCATGCCCGTGCAGGCACCGGCTGTCGATCGCGCAGCCAGCGCCTTCATCGAGGACCTCATTCAGCGCGGCCTATACGACAAGGTTCTGCTCGTCATTACCGGTGAGTTCGGCCGCACACCAAAGATCAATAACAAGGGTGGCCGTGACCACTGGGGCAACCTTTGCACCCTAGCCTTTGCCGGTGGAGGCCTGAAGATGGGTCAGGTGGTTGGTGCTTCGAACAAGACCGTGAGCGAACCCGCACGCGACCAAGTCACGAGCAACCAACTCCTCGGCACCGTCATGCACACCTTGATGAACATCCCCAACCTCCGCCTACGCACCGACTTGCCGAGAGACATCCAGCAGGTCATTACAAGTAGTCGGCCGATTCCACAGCTGATTTGATTTACTTAAGTCACAATCAACAGAAAAGGCGCAACTCCTTCTGACCCTTGCAAATCCCTTGATCATTAAGAATCGATCTTTTAAGACTCCCGCGTGACTGATTACCTCCGCGAATACACCTTCCAATATTACGGCTGTGACTGGGCAGCGATGGTGTTTACGTTTCTTTCAATTTATTTGCTGGGTAATCGTAATCGAATTGGATTCATAATGGGCATTGGAGCAAACGTTTTCTGGTTTAGCTACGGTTTCATGACTGAAAGCCTCGCTAATATGTTGTGCAGTGTGGTGGTGATGCTATTGCAATTTCGAGGTTGGCAAAAGTGGGCTCGCGATTCTGAAAAACCCGATGAGACTAAACCGAAAGTCGCCTGACGTTCGCTCGGCTACGGTCACGGATTAACCGCCTTGCCTTCCGCGCGCTTCACTGATTAACTGGACGCGACACCAGTTGTTATGAAACGCATTTTATTTTTTCTATCGGGGTTGCTTCTGCTGCCGTCACTTTCCGCCGCACAACGGCCAAACATCCTGTTCGTCTTTACCGATGACCACGCGGCGCATGCGATTAGTGCTTACGGTTCAAAGATCAACACCACGCCCAACATGGATCGGCTGGCAAATGAAGGCATGCTTTTCAAGAAGTGTTATGTCTCCAACGCCATCTGCGGCCCCAGTCGCGCAGTCATTCTGACAGGGAAGTACAGTCATTTAAACGGTTTTTTACAAAATCAACGCGAACCTTTTGACGGCACACAGCAGACCTTCCCAAAGCTCCTGCGTAAGGTAGGCTACACGACAGCAGTGATTGGCAAATGGCATCTCAAGAGCACGCCGACCGGGTTTGACTATTTTGATGTGCTTGTCGGCCAGGGACCCTATTACAACCCACCAATGAAGACAGCTGACGAGAACGGCGAGGTCGTTACCGTGAAGCACACCGGCTACACCACCGATATTATCACCGACAAGGCATTGGCTTGGCTGAAGCAGGATCGTGATCCGAAGAAGCCGTTCATGTTGATGTACCAACACAAGGCACCGCACCGGAACTGGCAGCCCGGACCAAAACACCTCACAATGTTCGACGGCGAGGATATTCCTGAACCGGAAACCCTGTGGGATGATTACAAGGGCCGCACCTCAGCTGCCTCCAAACAAGCCATGACTGTGGCGCGGCATCTCAATGAAAATGATCTTAAACTCAACAGAGGTCCGGGCAATCTCACGCCCGAGCAGCGTAAAGTATGGGAGACCGCCTACGGACCAAAGAACGAAGCTTTTCGCAAGGCCAACCTCACCGGTAAGGCACTCGTAAAGTGGAAGTACCAGCGTTACATCAAGGATTACCTCCGCTGCGTCCAATCGGTGGATGACAACCTTGGACGCGTACTCGATTACCTTGATAAGAGCGGTCTGGCCGAAAACACCGTGGTCATCTACAGCAGCGATCAGGGATGGTACCTCGGCGACCATGGCTGGTACGACAAACGCTGGATGTACGAGGAAAGCCTCATTATGCCGTTACTCGTCCGCTGGCCCGGCGTAGTGAAGCCCCGCAGCGTGAACACCGATATTGTTTCAAATCTCGACTTTGCCGAGACCTTTCTTGATCTCGCTGGTGCCAAGACTCCTGCGGACATGCAAGGAACCAGTCTAGTCCCTCTGTTCAAGGGCCAAACACCAAAGGACTGGCGAACCCATTTTTACTATCACTACTATGAATTCCCCGGCGCCCACAGTGTCGCCCGCCACTACGGAGTAACCGATGGTCGCCACAAGCTCATTCATTTTTATCAGAACAAGGAATGGGAACTATTCGATCTCGGCAAAGATCCCAATGAACTAAACAGCGTCCACGGAAACAGCGACTACGCCAAGATTCAGAAGCAATTAGAAACTCACCTCAAACGCCTGCGTGTCCAATACAAAGTGCCCGAGCAAGACCCCGTACCTCCTCCGCGGAAACGTCCCAACAGGCCTAAGAAAAAATAAGAGGGCGAAACCAGATGGGAACTCGGGCGATGGCGCCTGATATTAGCGGTTTTTTGTAATTGCAGCCGAAAGCTTATTTAGCTTTGTACTGATTTCCTGTTTGGCATCGATGGCAAACCACCGCATGGAATCTCGCCCCAAAGAGCGAACCGCAATTGAGATGGCTCGATTGGCATCCGGGCGGACATTTGTGAGGGTCATGAAAAAGAAGCCGCCCGAGTCTTCCGGTGAGGTCCATGTAGGAAGGTAAACCAGTTCCGTTTTGGTATCCTTTGAAACCCATCGGTTGGCCTTGCGGGTAACATCAAACTGAAGAGCCTCACCGCCACCAATTAATAGGGTAAAGCCTCCCGTCTTTGGGGCGGATTCCCACCCTACACCACCGGTGAAGCAGAGTGTGATCGAGCCTTTGGCGTTTTTCACAAGCTTGGGGCTTTGCCAACGCAGTGTGGTACCCTTCGCATCCTGGCGAATGAATACGCGTCGGACGTGGTCGCCGGCAAAGTTGAACCATTCAGTTTGTTCCGCATCGCTTGGTAACATCCGCCCGATTGCCGGCACGGCGTTGGGGATGAGTTGGCGGACTTTTTGAAGCACCATCATTTCCTCTTTGGAATTTTTTGCGGCGGCCCATTTGGCTACGCGATTAAATGTATCGGCCTCGCCGCTGGGCAGTGTATGGAATGGGGCTGTTTTCTGACCAGGCAGCATCTCGAATGTGCGGCCCACCAGTTCCTTCACCGTATTAACCACCACGTCTTCCACCTTGGGGTCGTACCGACCGGGTTGTTCGTAATATACCTGTGAAAAGTCTGCCTCGTAACCCCCTTCGGCCAGTACACGGCGGGAGGGAATGTAGCCAGGCATGTCGTTGGCCCAAGCACTGATCCAAAGGCGTGTCCAGTCGAGCTCACGATTCAGTCGGACCGAATAGTCTACTACCACCTCGCCAGCCAGGAACACCATTGCGAGGTCGTCACCGAATTTCCAGACAGATACAGGGTAATTCACTTGCGCCGGTATGGACCCCGTGGCATCGAGCTTGGCCAGCATGGCCTTGGCGAGTTGATGATGCCAGCCGCTACCTCGAAGCTGTGCCTCCCAGTGTACCCGCGGCTGAGGCTTGATGAGAGGCAACTGGATATGCTTGCCGCTCACCGCAGGCGGCCCAGTGAGAGGTGTCGTCTTGGTGGCAAGGAGGCGCTTCACTTCCGTGGCAATGGCGCGCCCATGATTTTCTGCGATTTGAAGCCCGCTGCCCACAGGGCCGATATCTGCGCCGCAGCCGATACTCATGAGTGACACCGCACCGGGAAAATTCGTCTCCATTGAGGCGTTGGCAAAGCCTGCCCAATCGCCTCCAACACGATTGCGTGAGCCAAC
>JAOLZA010000007.1 GCA_028343615.1 Verrucomicrobiota bacterium | reverse complement strand
GTTACTCTTCAACCTTGCGATCAATCGTCACCGGTTTGTAGCCGCCGATGGATTTGAAGTAGAGGAGCATCAACAAGTATATCACCGCCATTATAGCAGGGATCCATGAGTCCGCCTTCAATGTTTTGCGATCGCCATCGATACTCGCACGGTGCGCCATCCTTTCTTTGGGTGACAACGCAGCCAACGCAGCTTTTTTATTAGAATTCCCTCCCTTCTTAAAAACTTCAGCTTTTATTAGAAGTTCTTTTATTTTATCCAAGTCATCGATTCCCTTTTGTGCGCTTTTCTTATTTTCGACAGCTTTTTCGGAGTCCTTCACATTTGTTGCGACAGCCTCCTTGTTGTCCAAAAACTGCTTACGTAAGTCATCATAACCAGCATCCCACTCTTTGGTTTCCTCTGTTTTTTTTGTGAGTTGCTCATTTTTCTTATTGAGACTTTCACCTTCCTTTTCCAAATTCTTAAGTTCGGATTTCGTCTTATTAAGTTTATCTTTTAGTTTTTTAGACTCTTTTTCGTATCCTCCTTTTGGAAGTATTGCCCGTGCCGTTTTTAAGGTTCCCTGAATTGCTCCTAGTTTTTGAGCATCTAGCCCATTGGATTCGTTAAAAAAGAGAAATTTAGAGGTGCTTTGATTTTTATACTCTGCATAAGTCTCCTCGCTTTCAGCTTTTAATGCCTCGCCTGAGAATCGATCTTTTGCATACCCCAACCCGGGAGAACCAATGAGTCCAGCTGACAGCATCCCAATTCCTCCCATGATGCTTATAGCAATCGCTCCCGTTCGTGGATAACGATCGGACGCGACTGCCAACATGGTAGGCCAGAAGAATGTCTTGCCAACACCATAAACAAGCAAGGCCAGCATCGCTCCAGCAAACGTTTGTATCCCGCTCGCCAAATTGAGCCCAATGCAAGCCGCTATGGCACTTACCAAAAGAATGCTTATCGGAGATAGTCCCAATTTGTCCTCAATCCAACCAGCACAGAAACGAAGGCAAAACATTACCATTGATGTAATTACAAATAACCACTTGCCTTCACTGGAGGACAGAATATTACCCGTGATATTTTGAATCCATCCATCCGTCCCAAGTTCAACCGCTCCTACGAGTGCGTGCGTAATGAAGAGGACAAAAAGCAGGAATGCTCCTACTGCCCATTTCATGCTCACTCCCAATGCTAGAAGAAGACCACCGGCCAATAAAAGAGTTCCAAAATCAGGCAAATTAAGACCCATCTGGGCAAAAACTGCAACCAAGGTACACATTAGAAGTAATAGCCACGACTGGAGAGGCACCTCCGTTTGCCGCCTTGTCATCACACCAGCGACTACAACCAAACTGACTCCGGCCACCCATGAACTTGCCGGATCAAAAAATGGTAAAGTGTTGAAGAAAAGCACAAGAAGATATGCAACCACTAATGCTCCTAAAACACCCACATCACGGAACATTTCGCCAATTCCAAGACCTTTCTCAGAAGCTTCAGATTTAGGATATTTCTGCCCATAGAACATCAATCCATAGATAACCGTGGGAATCAAATATAGAGCCAATTGATATTTCCAAGGCACCTCCATTTTGTCATCCAAAAACCAACCACATAGACCACCCAACACCAGGCCAGCCGGCCAACTTGCATGCAGAATATTCAGATAGTGTGTCCGTTTTTCGGGAAAGAGTGTGGCGACCAATGGGTTTGCTACCGCTTCCAAAACACCGTTGGCACACGCAAAAATAAACATACCAGCGAATAGGTACCAATAAACCGTTCCGGCGACCATCGTTTCATTTGGCATAAAAGTCACAAAAGCAGACAACACATGAAGTGCAAATGCAGCGAACACGAGCTTACCATATCCTAGCTTATCTGTCAGGAATCCACCAACGATGATACCAAAACAAAATCCAGTGAATCCAGCACCACCGATGGCACCCAATTGGGCCGCGGAGAACCCAAATTCAACTCCCCAGTTATCAAAGATGCCACCACGTATACCAAAGCCTACGCCGGCAGCTAAAATGGCCATAAAACCGGCCCACAATAATCGCATACGATTTTTTTCTTCACTCATAATAGTATCCTTAGATTGCATAGGAAGACCCTCGTTGACAAACAAGTAACGCGGCCCAACTCCTTAAGCAGTTTGCATTATTACAAAATCGCCAAAAAGTCAAACCAAAACCCTACTTGCGCGGGCCGTAGCCATCTGCGGGTTTGCCGTTTTCATCAAGCTTGTCGCACGCCCACAGGAGACCACGGGTGAGATAGCCGAGGTAGGTTTCGGTTTCCATTGTTTCGTTGTGATGGCCGATGGTGGTGCCGAACACGCGGGCTTTGCCGTATTGGTTCACCCAAATGCACGGATGATCTTTCTTGGTGCGCACGCCGTGCGCTTGGCCGAGCACGGTGGTGTGCGGCCATATTTTTACGATTTCATAAAGTTCACCAGCCGGTGTCTTCCAGCTTTTACCAAAGCCCTGCATAATGGGGTGCTTGGGCTCCATGTTTTTAATCTCAACCGCCACGTGCTGTTGATGCCGCACGGTGGTCACGCCCAATAGTTTACGCCATTCATCGGTCAACTTATCCGCTGCACGGTAGCTGTGCATCGTGCAATGCAGCAACACCGCCGGCACACCGGAATCGCGATGGGCCGTAGCCAGTGATTCAACAAACGCCTTGTCTCCAATTGCTCCAAAACATTCGTTGTGCACCACCACATCAAAATCCTTGATCCAATCTTTCTTTTTATAAATTGAAATCCGATGCGTGCGCCCTGTTCCGCCCTCATGCATAATTGTCCAGTCCACGTTCGCACGTTTACTGATACCCTGGCTGATGATGAGCTTTTGCTTCGTGTAATCGTGGCAGCACCCGCCCGTAATGAGCAGCGCCTTAATCGGCTCCGCCGCACCCAAGGGCAACGCCAGCAACAGGAGAGAAAGAATGGTTTTTTTCATAGTCAATTTAGAGCAATCTATGGATGAAAAACTCTGTCGTCAACGCCCATCACGGCACCACGTTTTTCGTCCCCTGCAATTCGTTGAGCGCGCGGTTAGCCACGCGGACGATGTATTTGTTAGGCTGATTTTTTAGCGCCCTTTTCAGTGCGGGGATCGCGGGCTTGGCTTGGGCGTCCATTTCGTCTAGTACGATGGCCGCCGCGAGTCGACCCCATTGGTGCTCGCTTTGCAGTTCCGCTTCCAGCACGGACAACGCCAGCTTCGATTCACCTAGCTTGGCCAAGGCCCGCGCGGCGGCGATGCGAACGCTGGGGGATTTGTCTTTCAACGCATCCATCATTGGTCGCTTCGCGTTGATCGCTTGCGGGCCGATGTTGCCCACGCCGGTAGCGCCCCAATAACGCACAGCGGCGTCCGGATGCTCCATCGCTTGTATCATCGCCGGCAGCGCGTACACGCCGGAGGATGCCATTGCGGCGGCATTGCCAAGTTGGGCGTTCAGTTTGCTTTTGCCTTTGAGGATATTGTAGCGCGCACCGGCGACCTTTTCGCGAATCTCAATTTCCGCTTCGGGCAAGAGGCCGAGGTCACCCGTGCGCTTCACCCAATCCGAATGGGCAGTGCGCAGTTCTTTCAACTTGGCGGCGTGTTTGCGCTCGCCGGCGAGGTTGTGAATTTCGTACGGGTCGGCTTCCAAATCGTACAATTCCTCCATGGGCTTGGTGGGGGCTATGAAAAGTTTGGCTGCCGGCGGCAATTTCCCCGCATCGGCCACGCGGCGAATTTCCCGCATCGTCGCGCCTTTTTCCGGCGTGTTCATATATTGATAGTAGGTCTTGAGCGGCTCGTAATTTCGGATGTACCGATAACGCGAGCCGCGCACACTGCGGATGATATCGTAACGTTCATCCATGCGATCGCGCGCGCCGAATACGAACTTACGCGACGTACCACCAATGAAGCTGCGGCCCTGCATGTGCTTGGGAATTTCCAGTCCGGCTAAATTCAAAACCGTGGGACCAAAATCAATCGAACTCACCAGCCGATTGTTCACACCCGCTTTCAAGCCCGCCGACTTCGGCATCCGCACGATGAGTGGAACACGCGTGCCCGAATCGTACAGCCAACGTTTCGCGCGCGGCAGGCCGACGCCGTGATCGCTCCAGAAAAAAATGATCGTGTTTTCGTAAAGGCCATCCGCCTTGAGCTGCGCGATGAGGTCGCCCGCCCACGCGTCCATGGCGGTGATAAGCTCGTAATTACGCTTCCAATCCTCGCGCACGATTGGTGTGTCCGGATAGTACGGAGGCAGCTTAAGTTTTTTGGCATCCTGCCGTTGTGAGGGTTTGAGGTCGGCTGTAACTGATTTGTATTTTGCCTCACTCGCGATTCCGCTTTCGTGGCATCCTGTGAAGTTGAACACTGCAAAAAACGGCTGCCCCTTTTTCCGATTGCGCCAATGCCCTTTACGGCCGGAAAAATCCCAAGTTTCTTTGGGATGCCGAAACTGATAATCCGTCTTGGAATTGTTCGTGCAATAATACCCCGCCTCGCGCAAGTACATCGGGAAGGGTTTAATGTATTCGGGCAACACCGCTTTGCAGCGCATGTGATGTGTGCCGAGCGTGGTTTGGTACATGCCGGTGATGATACCCGAGCGGCACGGCGCGCACACACCAGCCGTAGTAAATGCGTGTGTATAGCGGGTGCCTTCGGTTGCAAGTTTGTCAAGATGCGGCGTAATGGCATTCGCATCGCCGTAGCAACCTAGGTGCGGGTTGATGTCCTCCGCCGAGAGCCAGAGAATATTCGGCCGGTTAGTCGCCTTCAAAGCGCCCGCCAGTATTAGACAAACCGCCAGCATCCAAATATGAATTCGCATGCGTTGAGGGTATTTGATTTGCTCATTCACTGGCCAACCCTAAAATAGCCGCACGCTTTCATTATGAAAAACTGCATCCTGCTTCTCCTATTTATCCTCACCCCGGCCGCAACCTCCTTCGCTACACCACCAACCGGTCAAATTCATATCGGCTGGGCGATAACCAGCATCACACCGGAGCAACCCGTCGCCTTGGCAGGTCAATTTCACAAACGCATTTCCGAGCGAGTGGAGTCGCCTTGTACCGCCACGGTGTTGGCGATTGAAACGCGCAAAGGCGAACAGTCGCTCGAACAGGCCATCATGGTTTCGTGTGATTTGGTGCTCATCGCCGACCACATTCAGCCGCGTTTGCGTGAAATGCTCGCGGGCCGGCTGTCTGGATTTGACCCGAAAAAACTTTTCCTCAACGCCACCCACACGCATTCCGGTCCGGTCACGCGCGCCATCGGCTGGTACACCGTGGACGATAAAGGTGTGATGAAGCCGCCGGCTTACGTGGATTTCATGCTCAAGAAAATCGCGGTGGCCATCGAGTCGGCGTGGACAAACCGCGCACCCGGCGGTGTCAGTTGGGGCCTTGGCCACGCGGTTGTGGGTTCCAACCGCCGCATGGTGTACCGCACCGCGCAGGGTCAACCGCCCTTCGGCGGCGGCACGGCGAAGATGTACGGCAGCAACAAAACCCCTGACTTTCTCAGCGTGGAAGGCTCCGAGGATACGGGGATTGAAATGCTCTTTTTCTGGAACACAAAAAAAGAACTGACCGGCTGCGTGCTAAATGTCGCCTGCCCCTCGCAAGTGCGCGAATCGGCCCGTTACCTTTCCAGCGATTACTGGGGCAAGGTGCGGATAGAAATGAAAAAGCGACACGGACCCAACGTATTCGTGCTACCATGGTGTGGCGCGGCCGGCGACCAATCGCCGCACGTGCAATACCGAAAAGTTGCTGAATCCCGCATGCGCAAACTGCGCGGCGATCTCGCTGCGGACGAAGTGATTGCCCGGCGCATCGTGAACGCCGTGGACATCGCGCTGCCCGCCGTGAAAAAAGACATCCGTACCGAGGTGCCATTCGGCCATCATGTCGAGACGCTCAAGCTGCCGCGTCGGCTGGTGACGCGCTCGGAAAAGGAATGGGCGCAGGCAAAGGTCGACAGCGTACTGGCCAAACCTGCAGACAAACGCACCAGTGCCGAGGAGTCGCACCGTCGCTGGAACCAACACGTCCTCGACCGATTCAACGAACAAAAGACTCACCCGAAGTTTGAAATGGAACTGCACGTGCTGCGCCTCGGCGACGTGGCGGTGGCGACCAATCCTTTCGAGCTGTTCCTCGATTTTGGAATGCGCATGAAAACGCTCTGCAAAGCGCCACAGACTTTCATCGTACAACTCGCCTGCTCCTCCGGTTGGTATCTACCCACTTTGAAGGCCGCGACCGGCGGCGGCTACAGCGCCATCATCCAAAGTAACCTCGTCGGCCCCGAGGGCGGCGACGTGCTGGTGAACCGCACGGTGGAACTCATCAACGCAATGTGGGCGAAGTAGTCGACTACCACTTATCCGTCCGAAAAGGCGTAGTCGGCAGACCAGCTTTGTTGACGAGGTTGACATTCGGATTATCTCCCCAGCCATAGCGCACAGCGATCGGTCTTTTTACTGCCTCGCATGAAACTTGCACCGCGCCATCCGCGTTCACAGTCGCGGTGGCCCAATGGAATTTTTTATCCACGCCCGCCAGCGCAAAACCACTCACCACCCGCGCTTCTTTTGCCTGCAGACCGGCCGCGTGTTTGAATTTTACGATCACTGTCGAGCCCTGCACAGCGTGCGAGTCATACATTGGCCCCGTCGCGATAACATCAGCCTTTCCGTAAAACTCCGCCAGTGCCCAATGCGCCAGGCGCGCGCCGGCGTCTTGTTTGTTTTTCGGATGGATGTCCTTCGCATCGCCGATGTCGATGCTGGTGGCCATGCCGGTGTTCGGCAATGCGAGCGTGCCGGCCATGCTCTCGCGCATATGTGCCCAGGCGCTCACGGCGTTGGGGTCATCGTTGCGCGTTTTGAAATTAGGCAGTTGCACCCACAGGAATGGAAAATCGCCCTGACCCCAGCGACGGCGCCAATCGTTAATCATCAACGGCAATTGATGCG
Source organism: Verrucomicrobiota bacterium (assembly GCA_028343615.1). Taxonomy (GTDB): domain Bacteria; phylum Verrucomicrobiota; class Verrucomicrobiia; order Limisphaerales; family UBA1100; genus JACNJL01. Next base: position 51,987 of record JAOLZA010000007.1, on the reverse strand, counting down.
CGTAGAGCTTGGAGCTGTCTAACGTACGCGCATTGCGTTCGCCTTGATACCAAATCGCGCCGCGAATGCCGTAAGGAAGTATCGGTGCAATCATTCCGTTAAACAAATTAGCCGGCTTGTTTCGGTCGGCCTTGAGTTTGCCTTTCCATGAGGCGAAAACGGGCGCGAGTTTTTTGTCGCCAGCTTGCACATCAAGACTCGTCCAAGCCTCCACCGCCGTGCCACCCCAACTCGAATGCACGATGCCCACCGGCACGTTTAATTTCTGATACACCGCGCGCGCAAAAAAATACGCTGTGCCGGAAAATCCATTTACCGTTTCCGGCGAACACACCGCCCAGGCGCCGGCGCAATCTGTTTGCGGCTCAAGGTGCGCGCGGCGTTGCGTGGTGAACATCCGAATGGCCGGAAACTTCGCCGCCGCCTTTTCCTGTGCCGCATCGCGGCAACGCCCCACCGGCCACGCCATGTTCGACTGCCCCGAGGCCAACCAAACCTCACCCACAAGCACGTCCTTTATAATAAGTGTATTGTTGCCCTTCACCGTCAGCGAGCCCTTCACGGTGGCATCATTGATGGCATCCAGTCGCACCATCCATTTGCCGTGTTTACCAGCGGTGGCGGTTTTGCTTTGGCCGGCAAACTGCACCGTAACCTTCTCGCCCGTATCGGCCCAGCCCCACACGGGAGCAACGGCCCCACGCTGCAAAACCATATTGTCGCTGAAAATCGCTGGGAGTTTCACATCCGCCCGCGCGGTAAACGCCACGAGGCCCAAAAGAAAAATCAACCGATGCATCCGGGAAGAATGCGGATTCCACTGCCATTGCGCAAGGAGCAAGCGGCTAGACGTCGCAAACCATCGCAGAGTGGCGCAGCGCGGCCACGGGGTCTTTCCACGTCGGGATGAATTCCTGCGCGACGAAACCCTTGTAGCCGGTGGCCACGATGGCGCGCATCACAGCGGGGTAATTGATCTCTTGCGTATCGTCCAGCTCGGCGCGGCCGGGATTGCCGGCGGTGTGATAATGTCCGATCAAGTCTTTGTATTGGCGAATCCGTCGAATGACATCGCCGTTCATAATTTGCACGTGGTACACGTCGAAGAGCAGTTTCATACTGGGCGAATCCACTTTGCGAATGAGTTCGACGCAGTGGTCGACGTCTTGGCCAAAGTAACCGGGATGGCCTTTCATCGGATGGCTGTCATCACGCGTGTTGAGGTGCTCAAGCACAAGCGTGATTTTCTTTTTCTCGGCGTATGGCATCACCGCCTTCCAAGCGTCCACGCAATTCTTTGAGCCCGCCGCATCAGTAAGACCTTTGTCACGCATGCCGGTGAAAGTGATGACACTCTTCGTGCCAATCTTCGCCGCAAGATCGATGCCCTTTTTAAGGTTCTCAATAACAAGCTCGCGATTGGACGCCACGCACGGGCCTTTCTTAAAACCATGCCCGCCGCTCACTAGTGAAATCTTTAAGCCCATTTTGTGAATGGCCGGATATTCCTCCTTCGACACCCCTTCCATCGCCTCGAGCCCGATGGCCTTGCAATGCTTGGCCAACTCCAGCACCGGCATCGGCTTGAAGCACCATCCCATCACCGACTGCCGAATCCGACCCTTGGTGATTTTGTAATCGGAATCCACCTTGGCATCGGCATGGGCGGTAACTGTGGTCGCCAGCCCGAGGGCACCGGCTTTAAGAGCATTGCGTCGCGTAATGTGCATGGGCCAATTGTGCAGCGTTTCAAGCTATGCGCAAGTTAATCAAGTGAATGAATTACTCTTGCTAGTTTTGAATAGCAGAGCATGATAGGCGCGTCATAATAGAAGACACATACAAACCATGAAAAAATCGATTATAATATTGGCTGCGGGAGCACTGCTCACCGTGGGTTGTCAAACTAACACCGGCAAAGGCGCCGGAATCGGAGCTGCTGTTGGCGGTATTCTCGGAGGCGTTATCGGCCATCAATCCGGGCGAGGCTTGGAAGGCGCAGCGGTCGGTGCAGCCGCAGGCGGCGCAGTGGGCGCAGCAACGGGTGCCGCGAAGGACGCCAAAGAGCGAAAGAATCCAACGCCTTAGCCATAAGTTTCGAACTTAGAAAGCAAAGGAACTGCTATCTAGGAATACGTAGCCCCAATTGAGTCTGTGCTTCAAGAGGCACATGACGAGTCCCAAGATGTATCAGCAAAGGGAGTCGAGCTCCTTGGTCAAGATTCTAAAGACCGCCTCATACCATATGGATATCCTTTGCAGAAAAGGCACTTCTTTACTATGAGTGCCTGCCTTATTTGAGGCGACGAACTTTTTTTATAACGCCGACTGGAATGCAGCAGTAATCTCCGACACCAGTAACACCCCGTTACTTCAGGATCTTTAAGGACAATTTTCTTACTGTGCCCTCAAATAATTTGTCGGCTGGATATCTGCCCACCGCCCCGTTCGAATCCACGCCGACCTCCAAGCCATCAAGCGGCATATCTTGCATCGATCCAGGGGTCTTCCCTTCGGCCACGACCTTATCGCCGACCTTTAATGTCACAGTGCCGTTCGTTTGTAATTCCGCAAATACTTTCACTTCTGATTTAGGAAAATCCTTATCCGCTACCAGCGAAGTGAGCTTGCCGCCGTGCCGTGTTACAAATCGCAACTTGCCTTCCCACACATGCAGTGCCCATCCATGGTTAGTACCACCTTGGGCGATGATAACCCCATCATGACCCTTCGTCTCCACGGTGGCCATCACGGTAAATGCCCGATTTTGAACCATCGGAGCCTCTGATTGTGGCAGCTGATCACCCTGCTTCAGGGTAAAGTTTTTCTTCTTTGAGAACTTTGTTTTCTTCTTTGCCCCCCACGGCCACGGCTTGGCCAATGCCTTGAGTGCCCACTTCTCCCATCGCGCGGCCATTTCATTCATGCGCGCTGATTCCTTCTCGGCGAGATTGTTGAGTTCCGTGCGATCAGCCTCAATGTCATACAGTTCCCAAGCGCCATTGGCACCCTTGGCTACGAGCTTCCATTTGCCTTCGCGCATCGCGCGGTTGCCTTCATGCTCCCAAAAGATCGGCTCCTCGCGGGCAATATCCTTACCATTAAAAGCTGCCACCAACGAAGTGCCCTGCATTGGCACAATCGGAGTGTCACCCGCTTTGGCCGGATACGTTGCCTTACTCAGATCCACACAAGTCGCCATAAGATCAATCAGGTGCCCAGGCTGATTTTCCAGCTTCCCTTGCCGGTTCGCATCAATGCCCTTGGGCCAGTGCACAATGAGTGGAGAACTGATGCCGCCCTCGTGTACCCAGTGCTTATACTCGCGAAAGGGCGTGTTACTAGCATTGGCCCACGAGAGGCCATAACCGTGGTAAGTATCGGATGCTCCAGTCATGACTTCAGAGCCCTGCCTCACTACGCGGCCATCACGCGTGCGGCGTGGAATCATGTCAAACTGCAGCTCGCCTTTACCCATGGGCTTAAGCTTATCTGGATCCTTATCGCGATACTGGATGCCGTTACGGCGGCCCATGCCCTCGGCACAACCGCCGTTGTCAGCGAGAAACAGGACTAATGTGTTATCGTACTGACCAGTTTCCTTGAGAGCACTCACCACGCGGCCCATGCCCTGATCAAGGTTGCCCACCATTGCCGCATATGTTTCCATAAGCCGAATTTCCCATTCTTTGTTTTTGGCATCCTCCCAAGCCGGTGCCTTGCCATCGCGCGGTGTCATTTTCCATTTCGGATCAATGAGCCCCATCTTCTGCTGGCGCGCATACCGAGCCTTACGCATGGCATCCCAGCCGGCGTCGTATTTCCCTTTGTACTTTGCAATATCCTTTTCCTTCGCGTGCATTGGCCAGTGCGGCGCGGTATAGGCCACATAAATGAAGAAAGGGGCCTCGCCCTTATGCTCCTTGATGTAACGCACGGCGTGGTCGCTGATGGCATCGGTGTAATAATATTCATCAGGTTGGTATTCCTTATCGGTGAGCGGTGAAACCTGTGTATTTTCACGTGTGAGAGAATTGGGATCAAAAAAACTGCCCGCGCCATGAATGGTACCATAAAATCGGTCAAACCCGCGCTGGCGGGGCCAGTTGTGTTTGGGTCCATCAGGACGAACGTGCGGGGTCACATGCCATTTGCCAGCCATGTAGGTGGAGTAACCCGCACTCTTCATCACTTCAGCAATCGTTCGCACGTTTTTGCCTAAGTCACCTTGATAGCCGGGGAGGTTGCGGCTACCCATCATATGTCCGATACCGGCCTGATGCGCATACACTCCAGTAAGCAGAGTCGCACGTGTGGGACAACAGCGGCCCGTGTTGTAGAATTGAGTAAACCGCACACCACTACCGGCAAGCGCATCGAGGTTGGGCGTTTTGATTTCGCTGCCGTAACAACCAATGTCGCTCCATCCCATATCATCGGCCATGGCAATTATAATATTGGGACGCAGTGCTTTTGCCGCAGAAGTGGTTTGAGCAACAAGGCAAAGGCCAACAAGAAAAAGAGAGATGTGTTTCACCCCGTTATTTTGCCGGATGACGGTAATTGAAGCAAGCTGCATTGGGCTGGCCAAATCGGTGAACCCCGCGTATATTCCCCCAACCATGAAGGTGCGCATAGAATATTGCGCGGCTTGAAATTACGAGCCGCAGGCCGTCAGTTTGGCGGACCAACTTTTGAAGCTGAAGCAACGCATTTCGTCATTGGAACTGGTCCCCGGTTCCGGCGGAGTGTTTGAGGTCACAGCGGATGACAAACTGGTGTATTCCAAGCGGGCCACGGGAACATTCCCGGAGCCCAACGCCGTGCTGCAGTCCATCCAGCGACTGTAGGCGGCGGCGCGTTGCCTCACCACGCCGCCCGCGCGCGCGAAAATTTTCCAGGAGAGTGAAGGGTGCCTGGTGGTCCCCGCGGTCTTCAAAACCGTTGTCGGTTCGTGAACGAGCCGAGGTAGGTTCGATTCCTACCCTCTCCGCCAATTTTTATTTTCAAAATGAGTGATCCCATTCGCCTAACTCAATACAGCCATGGCGCCGGCTGCGGCTGCAAAATTTCGCCCAAGGTGCTGGACGAAATTTTGAGTGTAGCCGGCAAGGCTGCTCCCAGCGCGCTGTTGCTCGTCGGCAACGACTCCAAGGACGACGCCGCCGTGTTCGATCTCGGCAACGGCCAAGCCGTCATCAGCACCACGGATTTTTTTATGCCCATCGTGGACGATCCGTTCGACTTCGGCCAAATCGCTTCAGTGAACGCCATTAGCGATATATACGCGATGGGCGGCACTCCGCTGATGGCCATTGCGGTGCTCGGTTGGCCGATTAAAAAACTGCCACCCGCCGTGGCTGGGCGCGTACTTGAGGGTAGCCGCGCCGCGTGCGAACGCGCCGGCATCCCGCTGGCGGGCGGCCACAGTATCGACGCGCCCGAACCAATTTTTGGTTTGGCGGTGACAGGCCAAGTAGCCGTAAGCGATTTGAAACGCAACGACGGTGCGGAAGTCGGCTGTAAATTATTTCTCACCAAACCGCTCGGAGTCGGCCTCGTGACCACCGCCCAAAAACGGGGCCTTGCCGACGACCACGACGTCCAGCGCGCCATCGACCAAATGACCACGCTCAACCAAATCGGTAGTGCCCTCAGCACGTTGCCCGGCGTGAAGGCGATGACCGATGTGACCGGCTTTGGCCTGCTCGGCCATCTCACCGAGCTGTGCGAAGGTAGTGGCGTGAGCGCCGTCATCGACAGTGCCAAAGTGCCGCGTCTGCCGAACACCGATCATTATATTGCTGAAGACTGCGCCCCCGGCGGCACCGACCGCAATTTTGACAGCTACAGTCACCACATCAGCCCGCTCACCGACGCCCAACGTGCCCTCCTCTGCGACCCTCAAACCAGCGGCGGCCTGCTCGTCGCCGTGGCCGCCAATGGCCTCGAAGCATTTCACGAAGCCACCGCCGATTTGAAACTTGAATCCTTCGGCCAACTCACCGAGAGCACCGAAACACTCATCACCGTGAACTAATGGCCAGACCGAAGAACAAACTGCGCGCCATCCCCGGCGTGGACACGCTACTCGAAGCGGTGGCCGACTGCCCCCTGCCCCGCCCGCTTGTGGTGGCAACCATTCGTGCTGAATTGGCGTCGCTCCGCAAATCAAAATCCATCCCAGAACACGACGAGATTGTTTCCGGGTTACGCCTGCGTTTGAAAGACCTTGCGTTGTCGCGGCTGCAACCAGTTATCAACGGCACCGGCGTGGTCGTCCACACCAACCTCGGCCGTGCGCCCATCACGCCGCCGAACAACACCGGCTACACCAATCTAGAAATCGACCTCGCCACCGGCCGCCGTGGCAAACGCGCCGTGTACGTCGAGCAATGCCTCGCCGAACTCTGCGGCGCGGAAGCTGCGATGGTGACGAATAATTGCGCTGCCGCACTCGTGCTCATCCTGCGGCATCTCACCGCCGAGAAAAAAGAAGTCATCATATCGCGCGGTGAACTTGTGCAAATCGGCGGCGGCTTTCGCATCCCGGATGTACTCGAAACCAGCGATGCCATCCTACGCGAAGTCGGCACCACCAATCGTACCACGCTCGGCGACTACGCCAAGGTCATCGGCAAAAACACCGGACTGCTGCTCAAAGTACATCGCAGTAATTTTTTCATGGACGGCTTTGTTGCCGCGCCGGACCGGCGCGAACTGTCCACACTCGCCCGAAAAAAACGTATCCCGTTTGTCGAAGACCTTGGCAGCGGTGTGTTGACCGACACCGAAAACTGGGCCGCCGACCATCACGAAACCACCCCGCGCGAGGTCATCAAGAGCGGTGCAGCCCTCGTATGCTTCAGCGGTGACAAACTGCTCGGCGGCCCGCAATCGGGAATCATCGCCGGTAAAGCTAAATACATCGACGCACTGAAAAAACATCCCTTCTTCCGCGCGCTGCGCTGCGACAAACTCATCCTCAGCGCACTGCAGCACGCCGCCGAAATTTATCTGCGCGGTGATGGCGAAACGCTTCCACTAAACCAAAGCCTCCGAGCCGACTCCAAACAACTCAAACGCCGCGCCACCAAGCTGAATAAAGCATTGGCCGTGTTGCCGATAACCGTCACCGTGGCCGAAGGCGAATCACAAGTGGGTGGCGGCGCGTTGCCTCAAGCGACTCTCCCGAGCTTCACTCTCGACCTCGCGCCGGAAAATTTCAGCCTCAAGGATTTCGCCACGCGATTACGCCGCGCGTCCACGCCAGTTATCGGCGTCATCAGCAACCAACGCTTTCGGCTCGATTTGCGAACCATTTTTCCCGAGCAAGAAAAACAACTACTCCAATCCATCCACGAAACACTTCAATGAAAACATTACTGTCTCTTATCGCACTTTTTTTGACTGCCTCCACTTTTGCGGCGGACAAAACAATCGTGAAAGGCGTAGACCATTTCAAATTGGTTTATGAAATGGCGCTGCCCAAGATCACCGCCAAAGGTACACTTTGGATTCCGCTCGCAGGCGCTGACGCTTTCCAAAAAATCCAAAAACGCGCCATCATCTCGCCCGTACCGTGGCACAAGACGCGCGATGCCTCCGCCGAAAATGAAATTCTCTTGCTGCAGCCCGGTCCCGGCGACAGCGGCAAACGCATCACCATTCACTACCAAATCACGCGCAAAGAAAAAGTAGCTCACGCCGAAGCCGGCAATCCGGCCCTTCATCTCAAAGCCGAAAAACTCGTGCCGCTCAACGCGCGTTTCACCGCCATTGCCAAGCGAATCACCGCGAAAGCAGCGGACGACCACGCGCGCGGCAAGGCGCTCTATGACCACGTACTCGAACATATGCGCTACGACAAAACCGGCAAGAGTTGGGGCCGCGGCGATGCCCTCTACGCCTGCGACGCGCAAACCGGCAACTGCACTGATTTCCACGCATACTTCATTGCCTTATGTCGTGCGGCGAATATTCCTGCGCGCTTTGCCATTGGCTTCACCATTCCGGCGAACCGCGATACGGGCGCGATTGGTGGCTACCATTGTTGGGCGGAATTTTTCGGCGATGGCAAATGGATGCCCGTGGACATTAGCGAAGCCGATAAACACCCCGAACTGGCCGAATACTATTTTGGTCATCACCCCGCAAATCGCCTCGAACTCAGCAAAGGGCGTGACATAAGCGTGACCCCTGCGCCCAAGTCCGGCCCGTTCAATTATTTTTTCGGCCCGCATCTCGAGGTGAACGGCAATGAGGTGCCAGTGAAAGCCACATTTAAATTCGAGCGATTGCCCTCAAATCGATGACCCCCCGACATGCCATCCTCGCCACTGCCGGTCACATTGACCACGGCAAGAGCGCGCTGGTGAAAGCGCTGACCGGCAATGACACGGACCGCCTGCCAGAGGAGAAACTGCGCGGCATCACCATCGACCTTGGCTTTGCGCATCTTGAACTCCCCGGGCACAGCCTTGGCATCGTGGATGTTCCGGGCCATCAGGATTTTGTGAAAAATATGGTAGCCGGCGTGGGCGCTGTGGATCTCGCGCTGCTCGTGGTAGCGGCGGACGATGGCTGGATGCCGCAGACCGAAGAGCATTTGCAAATCCTCAGCTACCTCGGCGCAACGCGTGGCGTGGTGGCCCTTACCAAAGCCGATCTCGTGGATGACACCAGCGCTCGCGAAGGGGAAATCCGCCTGAAACTCCAAAATAGTCCATTGGCTGAGGCCTCCATCATTCCGGTGTCCGCCCATAACGGCATCGGCTTGGAAGAATTAAAAAACGCACTCGCAGTCGCGGTCGAAACCATGCCGCCACACACTGATGACGGACAACCGCGCCTTGCCGTTGATCGCGTGTTCACGTTGCAAGGCATCGGCACTGTGGTCTCCGGCACACTCACCGGCGGCACGATGAGTAAAGGCGACACGGTCACCGCATATCCGCCCGGGCGCGACACACGCATCCGCACGCTGCAATCGCACAACCGAGCGCAGGACACCGCGCAACCCGGCACCCGCACCGCCCTAAATCTCGCCGATGCCGCACGCGGCGATTTACCACGCGGCGCGACCATCACCCTGCCCGCACTCGCTGCCACCACACGTACGCTGGATGTGTTGCTTGAACGCTCCACGCGCCTCGGCCAGGAATGCGCCCCGCTACGCAACGATACCCGCGTGCGCGTCCACCACGGCAGCGGCCATTGGCCCGCGCGTTTGGTTTTGGTGGAGGGAAAAACGCTGGAGTCCGGCGCAATGCAACTCGCCCAACTGCGCCTCGAACAATACGCCTGCGTTTGGCCGGGCGACCGCATCGTAATTCGCAACTGGCCCGAAAGCGCAACACTCGCCGGTGGCCGAGTGCTCGATGCACAGGGCAATCGGCAAGGCTTGCGATCGGCCGCACACAAACTTTTCCTGCAAACCCGCGCCGAAGCGCCGGAGAACGCCGAAGCATGGATTCGCTCACAACTTGTGCGCGATGGCATTGCGCAGCGGAACACGTTGTTGTGTCCCTCGACGTTTTCAACCGTCCAAATTAACACCGCCGTAACCACGCTCATAAACGCCAAGACTGCGCTGGTGGCAGGCGATTGGCTAGCCGATGGACCGCGTTGGCAACAGGCGCGCGAGGCGATGGCCAACGCGGTGAACGTGGAACACCGCGCCCATCCCGAACGGCCTGGGCTGACAATAGAATTGCTGCGACCGCTGGCGCAGAAGGCTTTTCCAGCCGGTGATGTGTTTGCCGAGTTACTGGAAGACCTTTGCCAAAATGGATTCAAGCGACAGGCTAAATACATCACATCCCTTTCGCACAAGCCCGCACTGCCACCCAACTTGCGAGCAGCGGGCGAACACATTCGACAAGCACTCGCCGGAGCTGATCCACCCGCACGCAAACTTTTGGCCGGCACTTCTGAGGGTGCGCAAGCGTTACGGTTTCTGATCGAAGCGGGGGAAGTGGTGGAGCTCAACCCCGAATTGGCAATAGGCGCAGCTCAGTTTAACCGATTCCGCATTCTGCTTAAAAAACATCTGCGCACCCACAGCCAAGGTACCGCTAGTGAGTTGCGCCAGGCTCTCGGCACCACTCGGCGCATTTTGATTCCGCTCCTGGAAAAAATGGATCGCGACGGCATTACCCGACGGCAAGGCGATGTGCGCGTGTTGCGCGATGAAAAATAATCGAGACTATTTGTAGTCTCCGCCATTGAGGCTATTAACAACACTCTTTTGCCAGCCGGCCAGTTCACCTTTAAGTCGAGCCAAACGCTCGGGCTGTACGGCGGCCAGATCTGTCTTTTCCTGCACATCCTTCTTTAAGTTGTACAGTCGGTAACTTGGGTTACCTCCTGCTTTATTAGCCACGCGATGGAGCTTCCAGTCGGCGGAAATCCAAGCTGAGGGACCGGGGAATTTATCCAGCGGATATTGCTTATCCACAAACCCTGCCTTGGGTGCGGGTGCCTGATTGCCAGCTACTTGCTCAGCACGCAAGGCTTCGAGCATTTTGTGGGCATGCATTCCACGGCCACTGGTTGGGTAATTCCAGAAGCCCATGGGCTTCTGACGGGTGAAACTTTTGCCATGGATTAGATCAGCCAAGCTTACCCCATCTAGAAGCGGTTGATTGTTCGACTGTTTTATGCCGGCCAGTTCTAGAACTGTCGGGTAAATATCTACAGTATTGGCGGGCACGTTTGTGATGCGATGTTTCTTGATGACATCTGGCCATTCAATGATGCCGGGCACGCGAATGCCACCTTCTAATAACTTACCTTTCTTTCCTGACAACCCGGCCATGGAATTGGGTTTTAAACCGCCATTATCGCTGCAGTACCAGAGGATGGTATTATCTGCTACGTCCAGCTTGCGAATCCCTTCACGTAACTGGCCCATAGCGGCGTCCATGCCGGTGATCTCGGCATAGAAGTTGGCGTACGCCTTGGTCTCGCCTTCATACATTTTCAGGAATTTCTCGGTGCCAATATGCGGGCCGTGGGGGTTACCAAACCAAATGACTGAAAGAAAGGGCTTATCCTTTACCTTGGCCATCCATTTAAGGGCCAAGTCCACGGTGACAGCTGAACTTTCGCCCTTGGTTTCAATCACTTTACCATTATGACTGAAGAGGGGGCTATTCTCGTAAAAGTTGGGGGCAGAGGCCCATTCATCAAAGCCGTTTTTGCCCGGAGCCACTTCACTATCGGCACGCACTGAACCCAGATGCCATTTGCCGAAATGGCTGGTGGTGTAACCGGCACTCTTTAAGGCTTCAGCAATGGTGATCTCGTGTTTACGCATCGTGTGACCCCATTGGAAGCAACCCATACGATTGGGGTGCCGCCCGGTGAGCACACTGGCACGAGTAGGCGAACAGACGGGTGCGGCGGCGTAAAAGCGGTCAAAGCGAAGGCCGGTCTTTGCCATTTCATCAAAGACAGGAGTCTTGAGGACTTTGTGGCCCATATAGCCCATATCCCCCCATCCTTGATCATCGGCCATGGCGAGAATGATATTAGGGCGTTTGTTTGCAGCCTGAACTGAGAGAAGCGCGCCGACGATTAGAAGTGTGAAAAATATTCGTGGTTTCATTCTTTAATTATCAATTTGTCAAACTTGGCCACTTTAACAGCCTTAATATTTCCATCAGAACCATCCTTGCCGGTGGTGCCATCAGCGCAATACAGTTGCTTATTATTGGGCCCGCGCAGAACACCGTAGCCGCAATTGAAATTATATTTACCCACCACATTAAAGTCAGGTGTGGTTTTTAAGAGGACACTGCCATAGCAAGCAAACCACCAGTGGCCCTGAGCAAAGGCCGCCGCTTGAATACCAAGGCGGGTCCAACCACTTTTTATCACGTGGCGTTTCTTGAAATTAAATTCCTTGTCATATTCATACACGTAATTTTCCTGCACACCCTCGGGCAAGCCGCCCACCACAAGAAATCGACCATTTTTGACAGCAATACCTCCTGCCCCATGCTTTACTTCCGGAACCGGATATTTGGCCAAACATTCCAGATCCTTGGAATCATACACGTACACCCAGTTATCGGACTTACCCTCGGGATTATTGAAAGCGCCAAAATTGACCGCACAATAAATTTTACCACCCGCAAAACAGACATCGCCGTGATGGTCGGGTACCTTGATCTTCTTCAGGACTTTTCCCTTGGTATCGGTCTTGACCAGTGCCTGCGTAAAGCTCCAAAAAAAATTGCCGTTAGTCCCCCGGCACACTCCCTGCAAATGCCCGGCATATTTACCTTCACATGCAACTGATTCAGGCGATTGTTTGACCTTGGCTTGATTGGCTTTCGGGTTTTGGTACTTGGATAGATCAAAGATCGTGCGCGTGCCTTTCATCCGATCCAGCTCCTTTTGCAACTTGGCTCGGATGGCACGAGTCTTGGTGTCCAAATCGCCCGGGCTCACCGAGTTTTTTTCCAGCACGTCCTCATACACGTTAAAAAATTTGCCATCTGGGTACAGTTTCCAGTCTGCCGTGCGGGCAAACTCCTGTCCTTTGGGTCCGCCATTTCGCGCATACCAGCAATAGCTCACTTCCCGTGCCGGGTTGCCGCCCTTGAGGTGCCCAAGAAAACTCACCCCATCAATCTTGTGCTCCACTTTAGCTCCTCCCGCCTCGGCAATGGTTGGCAGGATATCGCTGAAATTGACAATGGCCCGCGTGGTTTGGCCCGCCTTGATGGTGCCCGGCCAACTGACAACGAACGGTACGTGATTACCCGCATCTGGCATACTGCCTTTGCCGCCCTTGATGATCCGGCCATTCATGACACCCGTTACGCTAACGGCGGTACCGTTGTCGCCGGTGAAAATAATGAGCGTCTTTTCTGTGAGTCCCTCTTTTTCCACCTTGGCCACGATCTTCCCAATGATCTTGTCAACATATGCCACCATTTCGCGGAAGTACTTCGGATGTTTCTGGGTTTGGCCACCCCCTTCCCAGCCCTTGCTCTTGGGATCCCAGTCCTTGGAATCCGGCGTCGGTTCAAAAGGCCAGTGAGGCAGGATCATGGGGTAGTAACCAAAGAAAGGTTTGTCCTTGTTGCGCTCAATGAAATCGCAAAGATAATCACTGGCAATATCAGGGCCATACTTGCCGGGGTAATCGATTTCCTTGCCATTCACTTCCATGCCCACATTAGGATAGCGAGCGGGCCGGCGAGTGAGTTGCCAAAGGCAATATTCATCAAAACCAAAATTCTTGGGCCCTTCCATGTCTCCCATTAACTGCCATTTGCCCACAACACACGTCTTGTAGCCGGCGCTTTTCATCACATGGCCAAAGGTCTTGGACTTGAGATCCAGCAGACCAAATTTGACGTAGTTCCTCTGGTTATAAATGCCAGTCATGATCTGCACACGGGAAGGAGTACAAATGGGCTGGGAATAGCCATGGTCAAAGCGCATGCCGCCGGCTGCCAGTCTGTCGATATTGGGTGTGGCGTAATGATCCTTCTCGTCCGGGTTGGCCTTGGGGTAGTTGTACTTGGCGATCAGATCACGATAAGCACTCACGCATTCCCAACCCATATCATCAGCCATAATAACAATGACGTTGGGTTTATCGGCAAAAAGCGGCAAGGCCATCAGGCATGCATAGAGGAACAGGGTTCGTTTCATTTCTTTTTATTGGGGTAATTGAGTTTGGTAAAAGCCGCGCGCAATGCTGCATGTTTTCCGACGAGGGGGCCAGCCACATTCTTTAAGGGCTTCTTCTCCATAGCATCCTTTTGCACGTCATAAAATTGGCCATTATTATAGAGCTTATAACGTTGTGTGCGTACCCACGCCTTGCCGCCTTTGCTCTCGGAAAAGGCAAAGGACCTCACTTTCCATTTGCTGCCTGAGAGCCCAAACAATGCGGGTGCAAAACTAATCCCATCGATCTTGTGACCTACTTTCGCTACGCCAAGCTCCGCTAGAGTTGGCAACCAGTCGCTGAAGTCCACAAGGGCATCATCAGAACTAGCGGCCTTGATATAACCGGGCCAGTTGGCAATCAAGGGCACATTGGTACCGATATCCAGCAGCGTCCCCTTGCCGCCGGGAACCCGCAGGCCATTACGTATGGAGTAGACGTTCTCATACTCGTACTTGCGGCCCTCGATATGACGCAGCTTGGAACGTTTGGCTGTTCCGTTGTCGCCAGTGAACAGGATGATCGTGTTTTTGCGAAGGCCAAGTTGATCGATCCGGCCCACGAGTTTACCCACCATCTCATCCATGCTCCCAACCATCTCGCCATAATTCATCCAGCGATCTTTCCCTGGCACGTAGGGCACCTGCTTGGGGATGTCATCGGTCACATCATGGGCCAAAGCCATGGAGTAATAGGCAAAGAAAGGTTTCTTGTCCTCGGCACTTTTCTTCATGAATTCACCCAGGAAATCCACATACAGTTCCGGGCCGTACTTGCCCTTGGTGTCCGTACGCAAACGGCCGTCTTGGTAGATCATCGGCTCATGGAAGCGCGCACCCTCGTGCCAGCCAAATACACTCCATTGATCAAAACCCATCCGGGCCGGCTGCTCAGTATCCTCTTTCATCAAACACAACTGCCACTTGCCGGCAATGGCTGTAGCGTAACCTGCTCGTTTGAGTACCTGTGCCATTGTATTTTTTTCCTCCAACTTGGGGAACGAACCCCAACCGGACTTCAATCGGAAAGGATACTTGCCGGTCATCAGGCAAACTCGTGTGGGATGACATACCGGCATGCTGAAGCAGTAGTCAAACCGCATGCCACCCTTGGCCAGCGCGTCGATGTGCGGTGTCTTCCAGCGCTCGCCACCATAAGCACCAATCGGTTCGCAGCCGACGTCATCAGCCATGATCAATACAATGTTTGGCTGCAATACAATCTCCGGCGGCACCTTAGAGGCGATCAACGACACGCCAGTAAGAATTAGATACAAGAAGGTTTTCATTGTAATTTCTCCGGAATGCCTTGGATGATTTTGTCCTTGGGAAAGATCATCTTCACTTCTGCCAAAACCGCTGCACGGTCGTCGGCCAACGACGTGTAGCTGACCGTATCGCCATTGAGGTACAGCGCCCACTTGTTACATATAAAACAAATTGCCACCTGCGCCTCATGGTCACCAAGGCGGAAGCGCAACAATATGCCTGGGTCAAAGTGTGATTTTTCATCATGTCGAGTGGTGGAATCCGCGTCGCTTATCAATAAGCTGCGCAAGCGGCCGGCGGCTTTGCCTCTGAGTGTGCGACCGTCACGGCTGACGGTATAATAGAGAAAGCGTTTATCATTGGGCTCAGCATTGAGCCTGTGAGTGATAATTTGAGGCGAATCAGAAAGCAGTTTATTAAAAAGCTTCATGGGCGGACGTGTTCGACCCGATGCTTTTTGCTTTGCGATTTGCTTTTCAAAGGATTCAACCAATCCGGGTTCATCGAGCCATAGATTCTTTGCTTCACCGATGTCCTCAGCCAGATTGTAGAGCTGACCACGCGGCCCCTTCGGCACTGGCTGCACACGGCGCGGATTAGAAAAGCCACCGGACCCGAGTGAAGGGATGTATTTTAGCTGGCCTTGTCGAACGGCCATATGCGTTGGCTTAGTGCCGGTTATCAGCTCTTGCCGAGCCGTTTTGCGCTCATCTAGTAGCACCGGCAAAAAATCCTCGCTATCCTCACCCTCGTTATCGGCCAATCCGCGTCCGGTGAGTGCAGCAAAGGTCGCCATCATATCCGTCTGGCAAATCAGTGCGTCACTTATCGTGTTGGCCTTCACCTTCCCTGGCCAGCGAACGATAAAGGGCATACGATGGCCTGCCTCCCACGCGTCAGCTTTCATGCCACGTAAAGGCGTGGTGGCACTGTGGCCGAAGCGTTCGGTGTCGGTATTATACCAAACCGGCCCGTTGTCACTGGTGAAAATGACAAGGGTGTTTTTGGAAAGCTTGGTGCGATCAAGGGCGGACAGGACTTGACCCACGGTGTCGTCCACCATTGCCACAAAGTCACTGTACATGTTGTTCGTTTTCCCTCGGAATTTTTTTGTGGGCAACCACGGCGTATGTGGTGCGGGTAAAGCCAAATACAAAAAGAACGGCTGCTCATTACCCTTTCGTCCCTCGATATATTTCACCGAATCCATCGTGAAGCGCGGCAACACCTCCTCATGTTCAAAGTTTGATGCAATCGGGCCACCACGCCAAAACTCTCCTTGGATACGACTCCAACCCTCCGTATTGCGGGGACCAACTGTACCTGTGGGCGCGATCACCGGCTTGCGACCGCTGATGTAATAGTACGGCACAATATCCAGCGAGTGCGGCATGCCGAAGTAAAAATCAAACCCACGATCCATTGGGCCGCCAACCAACGGCTTGGAGTAATCGTAATTTGGACCGCTATCAAATCCTAAGTGCCACTTACCCACCATTGCCGTAGCATACCCCTTCTCCCGTAATGCTGAGGGAATTGTTGTTCGCCCTTTCTCGATCAACGCGCGGCTGCGCCAATCCAGATTTATCCGGTGTGGATAACATCCTGTGAGCAGTCCGTAACGAGTCGGCACACAAAATGACGCCGGCGCATGAGCGTCAGTAAACCGCATTCCCTCACGTGCCAACCGGTCAATATTATGTGTGGGGTTCTTTGACTTTGGATTATAGCAGCGCGCATCACCATACCCCATGTCATCAGCCAGAATAATCACAATGTTCGGTGGCCTGTCCTTCGCGGAAGCCACGAAGGCAACGAATAAAAATCCAATGGCAAAAAAACGGTGCATGCGGAATTGAACCATCACGACGACGGAGGAGCAAGGTGGAACCCAACAGTACAATTAATTGTGCACCAACAATGTTTTTGCAGCATCGGCAATATTAGCACGTTCATTTTCACTCACATCGTTCAGCAGCGGCAGAATCGGCCCCGTATCGGCGATGCCGGCCTCGGCTACGGCAGCGTGAAGGACGCGGATGGGGTTGATGGCATTGCGGAGATTTTCGAGGGACGCGAAGGTTTGGCGGATGGTTTCGGCGGTTTCGTAATCGCCCGCCTTCAGTACGGCCAACATTTTCATTGAGAGGCTCGGTGCGACACATACGCAGCCGCTTGTGAATCCTTGCACACCGAAATCGCGGAGATGCACGATGGCTGGTTGCTCGCCGATGCCACTGACGATACGTTGCGGGTCAACGCAATCCGCGAGCTGGCGAAGATAATCATCCTGCGCGGGGTCGTCACGGACTATGGCGTATTTAATCCAGTTCACCACGCCGTCGCCCATCAGCGCGCGTGCGTGCTCAGGCTCAAGATAGCCTTCAAATTTGATATAAAGTACAATGGGTTGCCCGTAAGCCTCGGCGAATTTACGAATGCCGGTAGCGATACCTTCGGGTGTGGCGATGTCGCGTGCAGGCAACACCATCACCGTGGGAAAATCAAAATCGCGCAGGACAGCGGCTTGATCCATAGACATACCGAAGGCGGGGCCGATGGAGGGAATGACCGTCGTTTCCGCGCCGGCGTTGTCCCGCAGCATCGCCAGTGCGTCGGCATACTCGGCGAGGGTGATGTGATAAAAAACCGCGTTACCGCCGTAGAGCAGCGTGCGAATGCCACCATCCTCAAGATGACGAATAATCTTTGCGTTTTCCTTGGCGCAAATTTTTGAATCCGCATCCCGCGCCAACGGCGGCACGGCGATGACCGAATCGGCCAGCATCCCCGGGGTGATGGCGTTTGTGTTCATTAAAAAATAGGCGGCTCGGGCGTTGCCGAACCGTGTTGCAAAAAGTCGAAGTCACAGCCTTCGTGCGCTTGGGTGACGTGATTGATGTACAGTTGGCCGTAACCTCGCGCGTATTTGGGCTCGGGCTTTTTCCATCCTGCTCGGCGGGTTTCAATTTCGGCGTCATCCACGTACAGATGGATTTTTCGGTTGGGGACATCGAGCTCGATTTCGTCGCCGGTTTGTACAAACGCCAGCGGTCCGCCAACGTGACTTTCGGGTGCGAGATGCAGCACGCACATGCCGTAGCTGGTGCCGCTCATACGGGCATCAGAAAGGCGCACCATGTCGCGCACACCTTCCTTCAGCAATTTGTCAGGGATGGGCAGCATACCCCACTCGGGAAACCCCGGCGCACCCTCAGGGCCAGCACTGCGCAGGACGAGTACGGTGTCTTTTGTGACGTCGAGTTCGGGATCGTTGAGCCGCGCCTTGAGGTCGGGATAATCATCGAACACCAGCGCGGAGCCACGATGGGTAAAGAGCGATTCGGCGGCGGCGGCGGGCTTCACCACGCATCCGTGTGGGGCAAGATTACCGCGCAACACAAAGGTGCTGCCCTCGGCGGCGACGGGATTGTCCAGCGTGCGGATGACGTCGTCATCAATCAACTCCGCATCGGCGATGTTTTCGGCGAGCGTGTCGCCGTTGACAGTCACACAATCGCCGTGGAGTTGATCGCCGAGCTGCGCCATCAACGCGCGCAGTCCACCAGCGTTATAAAAATCCTCCATTAAATACTTATCGCCGTTGGGGCGGATGTTGGCGAGCACGGGTGTGGTGCGCGAGAGGCGGTCGAAATCTTCCAGCGAAATATCAATGCCCGCGCGGCGCGCGAGGGCAATGATGTGCACAATGGCGTTGGTGGAGCCGCCGATGGCCATGTCCACCGTGATGGCGTTCTCGAAGGACTCGCGCGTAAGCAGGTCCGACGGCTTCAAATCTTCCCAAGCCATCTCCACTGCGCGTCGGCCACAGGTGGTGGACATCCGATGATGCTCGCTGACCACCGCCGGAATGCTCGAGGCACCCGGCAGCGTGAAGCCCAGTCCCTCGGCGATCGCGCCCATCGTCGACGCCGTGCCCATCGTCATGCAATGACCCGGCGACCGGCCGATGGCGTTTTCGAATTTCGCCCATTCTTCATCACAAAGATTACCCGCGCATCGTTCCGCCCAAAAATCCCAAACCGAACTGCCACTGCCAAGCGTCTCCTTGCCCCAACGCGCCGTCAGCATAGGGCCCGCCGGAAGAAACAGCGTGGGAATATCCGCCGAGATGGCGCCCATCAGCAGCGCCGGCGTCGTCTTGTCGCAACCGCCCATCAGCACCGCCGCGTCGATGGGATGGCACCTCAGCACCTCCTCCGCTTCCATCGAGAGCAGGTTGCGGTAAAGCATCGTTGTGGGCTTCATCAACATTTCGCCCAGCGACATCACCGGCACCTCCACCGGAAATCCGCCCGCCTGCCACACGCCCTGCTTTACTTTCTCGGCGCGCTCGCGCAAATGCGAGTGGCAGGTGTTCAGGTCGCTCCAAGTATTGAGGATGCCGATGACTGGCTTCCCGCGAAAATCGTTGTCCGCCCAGCCCATCGCCTTCACTCGCGCCCGATGCCCAAGTGCCCGCACATCATCCGGAGCAAACCACCGCGCACTGCGAAGGTCATCGGGAGTTTTAAGAGTAACAGATTTCTTTTGCATAAAAGTGGATGCGGACTTGTAGCGGGAAAATCTGGCGAGGGCGAGATGAAACCAATTCACGACCAAGACACAGAAGCCACGGAGATAAAAGGCAGGTGAGTGGTATTGGGCGCGAACTACCCGGCAAATTGCCAGCAGGGATGTTTGCACGGCAGTCATGGGCTTGCTAGGGTTGGGCGATATGAGCAGCATAGTTTGGATTATTATAATTGCAGCACCATTCTATGTTGGTATCTGGTTTATACTTACCAGGCACAAAACCCGTGATGAACTGGACACTCCTTTATGCCCAAAATGCATGAAGGAGGTACCAAGAGGCTCAACTTATTGCCCTAGATGTAACACCATACCATTCCCAGACATTAGCTAAACTACTAAAACTCACTTTGAAATACCTAGACCCTAAATCGCTAATAATTGGATTCCTTACGGCTGTCCTTGTGACAGTTGCAATGGGTGACGTCCTAGCTGATAAGCCGGTAGGTAAATATCAGATTGCATATCATGGGAAGGAAGGGAAAATGTATATAGTTGATACAACCAATGGAACGCTTCGTCGGGGCGCGCGATGACGGAACTAGCCATTAATAAGCTAAAGGAAGTCAAAAGCATGAAACATACCGAGCCGCAGTTTTGGTATTATGCGTTAGCTTACTTCCTCTTGGGAGGTGGCAGCCTAGCGATCGTCCTGAATTTTTTCCTTGGGGAAAAATCAGACTTGGCGGGCCTGATCATGATCTGGTTTGGAATTATTGTGCTGCTCCGTATAAGGCGACCGGAGCCGAAAGAACTACCGCCAGACAACACAGAATTCGGAAATGAAGGAGCGGAAAACCCCTCTTGATGACTAAAAGAGCCAAGGAGATTGATTCTCCCTAAAATAACCTTAGTTGCTTTATCATCAAATTCACCTACTTGGGTGTCGGGGCAATATCCTTGATTCCCAAACTGTTGACTTTCACGCCCCACTTGTCCGTGGCTTCATCCAAAACTTGACTGAGTTCACTAGTAATCTTCTCTCGCGAGGCAAGGCACTCGTTCAAGTCCAGTTTGCCCACCACATGACGCAGCGTTGTAATGTATAGCTTCTCGAGGGCGTCGGGTAGATTTGCAATCTCGTAAACAGCCTTTGTCGCGTCGCAGATCTGGAAAAATAAGCCCGCAGTAATCTGGATATGAGCGTTGTCCTTTGTGATCACGTTTACGTTGGCGTAATGATACACCTGCTCCCGCAAATCTATCGTGGCGCTATTGATGTTCATCATGTTTACATTGCCATCGGTGTCCTTGCTAAAAATACACTGGTGAATTGAGCGCGGGCGATCCATCACGGGGATGATGATATGGTGGCCTGTATTTAAAGTCTCTTTGTATTTTCCGAAACGTTCGATTACCATGCATTCATCTTGCTTGACAATTTTGACGCACTTTAGGATTGCCGATAAGACGACGATTGCTAAGACACCTACAAAACAAAGGCTAAAAGTTAAGCTTCCGACGAACATAGGAGTGGAGGAGTATTGCATAATCATATTCTTTCTTAAAAGAGCCGTTACCTCTTTCACTTATCAAAGTCGCCGTGGTAGAATAAGCAGGACCCTACCAGCCCCATGACTGACCTGTAAAGGTAGGTATGAACGCAGTGGCTTCAGATAGTTTTCAGCGGATCTGATCCAAGGAAAAATGGCCGATCTTCTCTTCACCTCTGATAATGAAAATTTGCGCCGAAATGATTGCAATAATGTTCCGTTCCACAAAAGAGTCGTTTGTCCATTTTTCGCTGGTTTCACGCTTTCTCTATACTCCAGTAATATAATGAACGGTTTTTTTGTTCGCTAAAACCCATTATTTCCCCTAAACGAACCGCGTTCCATGGCGTTTATTCACGACGATTTTCTTTTGAACAATGAGCCGGCGCGGCGGTTGTACCACGAGTACGCGGCAGGCGAGCCGATTTTAGACTACCACAATCACCTCCCTCCGGCGGAGATTGCGGGGAATCGGCAGTTCGCCAATCTCGGCGAGATCTGGCTCGAAGGTGACCACTACAAATGGCGGGCCATGCGCGCCAATGGCGAGGCGGAGCCGGTCATTACCGGCGGTGCGGACGCCAAAGATAAGTTTCTCGCATGGGCGCGCACGGTACCGCATACGCTTGGCAACCCGCTCTATCACTGGACGCACCTGGAACTGAGCCGGCATTTCGGCATCGACACTTTGTTAAACGAGGAGACGGCGGAGGAAATCTGGGAAACCGCCAACGCAAAACTCGCCCAGCCGGAATTGTCCGTGCACGGGATTTTGAAGCAGTTTGATGTGCGCGCGCTATGCACCACGGACGACCCCACCGAAAGTCTCGATCAACACGAGGCCATCGCCGCGCTTGGAATCAACACCAAGGTTTACCCGACATTTCGCCCAGACAAGGCATGGAGCGTTGACCAGCCGGAACTCTTTAACGCGTGGGCCGACAAGCTCGCCGGTGCCGCTGATGGCGATACGAGCACGCTGGCCGGGTTCCTCGCCGCGCTGGAAAAACGCGTGGAAGATTTTCACGCCATCGGCTCGCGACTTAGCGACCATAGTTTCCCCTACGCCTACGCCAATTTCCCCGGCGACGCCAAGGCCGCCGCCATCTTCGATAAGACCCGTGCCGGCACCGCCGCCACGCCGGAGGAACAGGAACAATTCGGCGCGCACGTGATGGAGCATCTCGGCAAACTCTACGCCGCCAAAGGCTGGGCGATGCAATTGCACATTGGACCTATGCGCAACAACAACACGCGCCTGTTCCGGACCATCGGACCCGACATCGGCTGCGACTCCATCGGCGACTGGCAACAAGCCGCACCGCTCTCCGCGTTTCTCGACCGCCTTGACCAGAACAACACGTTGCCCAAAACGATTTTGTATAACAACAATCCGATGGACAATTTAACTTTCGCCACGATGATCGGAAATTTTCAGGGTGGCACACCCGGCAAAATCCAGTTCGGTAGCGGCTGGTGGCACGCCGATCAGCAGGAAGGAATGGAATGGCAAATGAAAGCGCTGGCCAACACCGGCTTGCTATCGCGCTTCATCGGGATGCTCACCGACTCGCGCTCCTTCCTGAGCTTCCCGCGCCACGAATACTTCCGTCGCACCCTCTGCAACCTTATTGGCGAATTCATGCACGATGGCAAGCTGCCCAGCGATTACGACCTCGTGGGCAACATGGTGAAACGCATCAGCTACCAGAATGCGAAGGAGTATCTGGACTTGGTAGTGGCGGACTAATCAACTCGCAGAATGCGGTTGTGACCGGTATCGACAACATAAAGCTTTCCCTTTTCCCAAGTAACCCCGTGCGGGTAATCGAGTTTCACTTTCCCACGACCCAAGACTGTTGAGACTTGTCCGGTCTTAGGATCATATTTCCGGATGAGATCATTCGCTTCATCAGCAATGTAAACATTGTCCTCGTCATCCACACAGATATGCTTGGGAGAACCCAGTGTTGCTTGTTTACCAGGACCATCCTTCTTGCCCTTTTTGCCCGTACCCGCAACTGTGTAAATATTTCCATTAGGTCGCACAACGCGTAAGGCATGCCCACCGCGTTCGAGGATGTAAACATTCCCCTTGGAGTCCGGCGCAACAGCACGGGGATCAAACAGCGATGCTTTCGCAGCCTTCGCCCCATCCTTGGGCACACCCTTCTTGCCGTTGCCGGCAATGGTGCTGACTTTGCCGGTTTTCAAGTCCGCCACGCGTACGCGCTTGTTACCGATGTCCGCGATGTAAATCTTGTCGTGCGTGGCGTTCATGGTGATGCACATCACGTTGGTGAAGGTTGCTTTGCCATTCGGCCCGCCATCGCCACTGAAGCCTTTTTCGCCCGTACCGATCACAGTGCTAATGCGGTCGGTCTTGACTACAATCTTGCGCACGCAAAAATTCCACGAGTCAGCGATAAACACGTCGCCTTCCGGCATCACGGCAACGTTGTGCATGCCGTTGAAGGTGGCGCCTTTCGCGGGACCACCATCACCCTTATAGCTTTTGCTGCCGTCGCCGCCGATGATGGTGAAGATATTACTGGGAGACAACCGATGCACGCGCCCGCCGCCGAGTTCCACAATCCACATATTTCCCTTGGCATCAAAATCAACACCAAATGGCTGTTTTAATGGATTGGGCTGAGTAGTCACCAGCCGGCCCTCACCGGGATTCCAACTGCCGTAAACCAACGTAACCTTGGGTTCAACACCGTAGGCAGCCAGCGCGATGAGTTGTACGGCGAAAAGTGAAAGGATCATTTTCATGTGCGCGGATTGTCA
Organism: Verrucomicrobiota bacterium; assembly: GCA_028343615.1. GTDB lineage: Bacteria > Verrucomicrobiota > Verrucomicrobiia > Limisphaerales > UBA1100 > JACNJL01. The sequence goes on along the minus strand of JAOLZA010000007.1, from coordinate 28,147 downwards.
CAGGTGTAGGCGGGCTTGGCAATGCGCGGTTGGGTCGGTATCGTCCGGCGCATGAGTTTGGCAGAACAAAACGCGTTGGTTCTGGGCGGCGGCTCAGGGATGGGCGAGGCGATTGCGTTAGCGCTGGCCGCGGAAGGAATGAACGTGGTGATCGCCGGTCGGCGGCTCGAAAAGCTCGATGCCGTGGCAGCGCAGTCAAATACCGAAATGCTGACGCACACCGCCGATGTGGGCGACCGCGAAAGCGTGAAGGCACTATTCGAATGGTTCGCTGGGAAGTTCGACCGACTACATTTGTTAGTGAACAGCGCGGGCGTAAATGTACCTAAGCGGTCGATGAGCGAACTGGCACCGGAAGATTGGGACAAACTCATGCGCATCAATTCCACCGGCGCATTCAACTGCATGCACTTCGGACTGCCACTGATGCGACACCACAAGGCGGGGTTGATCATTAATATCTCGTCCATCGCCGGCCTGCGCGCGAGCCACCTTGGTGGTGTGGGATACAACGCCAGCAAGTTCGCCATGAACGCGCTAGGCACTTCTGCTTCAGGCGATGAACTGGACAACAACATCCGCATCACCACCATTTGCCCCGGCGAAGTAGATACGCCCATCCTTGATGACCGCCCGCAACCACCGAGCGCCGAGCATCGCACCACGATTTTGCAAGCCAGCGACGTGGCCGAAATGGCCGTCGCCGTCGCCAAGCTCCCCCCCCGCGCACACGTGCCAGAGCTGACGATCAAGCCAACTTCACAGTTATTTGTGTAGCGAATCACCCACCGACCGTCATCGATTCAATCAATAGTTTAACCCGTTTTATCAATTAACGCCCGAACGCCTTTCTGTGCTACCTTGAGGGCATGAAATCAAAGGTGATCATCCTATGCGCCGCCAGCCTCATCCTGTTGGGTGGCACCGGTTGCACTGCGCTTTCGGAGGGCATCTTTGTGGGGCCTCCAATAGAACGGGAAAGCACTCCCTTCAAGCGATCGAATTACATAGAGACATTTGAAAATGGCCAACTGATTTATCGACTATCCGCAAAAGGTGAAGCTGCTGTCGCAAAAAATGAAAGGCAATTTGAATCACGCTCGATTAACCGCAAGGCCCGCAGGGAAATTTCAAAGCCGTTTACTAAGCTTGTAGATTGGTCAGCCTCGACCATCACTTTGCCGTTTGAGTTGTACGGTGGAAGCTGGGGGCGAGTGATTGAAAAATCTAAAAAACCTATTTTACCATACTTTCCATAAAAAAGATGGTATTTAATTATTAGTTCTGCTAGTAAGTAATGACGGCACCGCGCTGGCCGGTTGGTTTTTGATGTACGCTCGCAAACAGATCGACATCGGTTACCGCGACTTAACTGCGGCTTTGGGTTATTGCCTATGGAATGGTACGGATCGGCGACACCTTGAGACGAACCTAGAAGCACTTTGGGGCGATGATGCGGTGACGGCGCTTTCCGTCCGAACCGCTTTCGATTGCTGGTTGGCTACACAAAATTTCCCACGTGGCAGCGAGGTCATCGTTAGCGGCATCAATATTCCCGACATGGCGCGTATCCTCAAACATCACGGGCTACAAATGGTGCCGGTAGATATGGATTTGCACACGATGGAAATCCTCGCTGACGAAGTGGAGGACGCCATCAGCCCGCGAACGCGACTGGTACTCGTGGCCCATCTCTTCGGTTCACGCATGGACATGGATCCGGTTTTTGAAATGACCGACCAACATCCGGATATTTTGGTTGTGGAAGACTGCGCGCAGGCGTTTGACGGATGCAACGGCTATAGTGGTGATGACCGTAGCGACTTGAGCCTCTTTAGCTTCGGTGCCATCAAAACCGCCAGCGCATTGGGCGGTGCACTTGCCCGCGTACGCGATACCGGCGTGCGCGAGCGTATGCGCACAATGATGGCTACTTACCCCGCTCAAGGGCGCGGTTATTTTTTTAAACGCACCCTGAAATTTGCCGCGCTCAAAATACTAGGACTCAATTGGGTGTATACCGCCTTCACGCAGGCTTGCGGTATGTTTGGGGTGGATTACGATAAACTCGTGGTCAACGCCGTGCGCGGGTTTCGTGGCAATCTCATCCCTCTCTTGCGCCACCAACCTGCCCTGCCTCAATTAGCGCTCCTGCTCAGGCGATTGCGCCAATACCCACGCGAGCGACTTGAGGCCCGCCGCCACACCGGCCAGCTTGTTAACCATCAGCTACCCACCTCACTCCGCTGCGCAGGCCACGCTAACCCGCATAACACGTGGTGGCTCTTTCCAGTTTATACCAACTACAAATCCGAACTGGTCAACGACCTGCGTGCCGAAGGTTTCGACGCCACCGCCTCCTCCTCCCAACTCTGCGCAATGGAAGGCGTGGACGGACCCGCAGTTGATTGTGAGGATTTCATTGACGGCACCGTATACGTGCCGGTCTATGCTGACATCCCATACGATGCACTCGACCGCCTAGCCGCAACTCTCCGCCAGTACGCCCAAGCCATCCCCAGCGCACTCGAGGAAGAACCGAAAACAGAAATGGAACCGGCAATTCTGGCCGATTAATTCTGTTCTTCTCAAAAAAGCCTGACTCCGGCCCACATTTCGTCTTCAATCCGCGCCGATGCGTTCGATTGATGAATTCTCCAGTGAACAGGAAGCCCGGCTACTAGGCGATTACCTGTACGCCAAGGGCATCGGCAATGACGTGGACGAGGAAGACGGCATGTGGACGCTGTGGATTCACGATGATGATCAACTCGCAAAGGCCAAAGACGAGCTGAAGGCGTTCCGCTCCAACCCCACCAACAGCCAATACGCCGAGGGCGCCCGTCAAGCCGCCACCCTGCGCAAAGAGGAAGCCAAAGCAGATGCACTCGCGGCAAAACGCCAAGTGGATGTGCGCACCCAAGTCTTTGGGCAAAGCGTGACGGGCTCGCCGTATCTCACGTTTCTAATCATCGGCCTTTGCGTGATGGTTCAAGTACTGACCGTGGCGGAAAAAGATGTTAGTAAGCTCAAGATTTCCAACTTCCCCGCAAAACAACATATCACCGTTACCCAGATTTCGACTGGGAAAAAAAAACAGAAAGTAAACGACACTTTTCTAGCGGAAATAACAGGCAAAAAAGTATTGGTAGGCAGCAAATATGAAAAGGCGGGGACTGGCCAAGTGTGGCGACTGGTGACGCCCATTCTTTTACACTTCGGATGGATGCATTTTATTTTCAACCTGTACTGGCTATATTTTTTAGGTGGCGGTATGGAAGGCAAACTCGGCACAGGACGATTCCTGGGGTTCATTGTATTGGCGGCCGTTCTTTCTAACCTCGGCCAATACCTACTCAGCGGGCCCAACTTTGGTGGAATGTCAGGCGTCAACTACGGGCTCTTCGGCTACCTTTGGGTTCGCGGCAACCGCGATCCAAGCTTTGGCCTGCAGCTCGATCAAGGCACCATCACAATGCTGCTCATTTGGTTTGCCATTTGCTTCACCGGCCTCGTCGGCCCCATCGCCAACACCGCCCACACACTGGGATTAGTGGTGGGAGTCGCCGGCGGCTGGTTCGCCTCCCAACGGGCAATGCGATAGGTAGAGCGCGATCGGAGTCCACGCCCTGCCGCCTAACGCGGATCCTCACTGTAGGCGTATTGCATGCCGCTTACGGTCACGTTCGGTGGGCGGTTGGTTTTTTCAAACCAATCATAACCGATCTTGAGATTTCGCCATTCACTAATCCACTTCGATTTCCTGTGGCGCTTCATATTGGTCTCTGTCATCCGGAAGGGAAAACTGTGCACGCGAAAAAACCGCTGGCCATTTTGAAGCGCGGCATCGCACAACGAATAAATTTCCTCAATGCGCGAATCGGTCATCGCGTAGCAGCCGATGCTCACGCAATTGCCGTGCACCATCAGTGCGCTGCCGGAGCGTTGGCGCGCGCGGTCATAGGCATTGGGATAGCCGAGGTTGAAGGACAGATGAAACCGACTGCGCGGATTCATTCGCGCGCGCGGCACAAAATAAAATCCTTCTGGCGCTTGCCCATCACCCTCCTTCAGCTTGGGACCCAGCTCTCCGGAAAATTTACAAATGGCCCACGTCTTGAAAAGTTTAAACTGTCTCCCATCATCCACCCAGAGCTCGAGCTGTTTCTCTTCCTTAAAAATACGAATGAAGACCGGCGCACCCCAGCGCAAGCCTTTCACACGGAGGGCAGGCTCCAGTGCTGGGCGCACTCGCTTTGACGCAGCCGTGGAACGATCTGAGCGCGGCGCATATCTCCACGCGGCCAACGCCAATACGTCAAAAAACAACACGCCGATGACCAGCAAGAATCGCAATCGACTATTTTCCCTAAACACGCGGCAGATATTAGATAAACCCCATGATTCGATCCATCGCAACTTATTGGCAAGAGCCAATCGAACGATGCGATTTATCGACTTGAGGGAACCGTTTCGTCGGCCAGCTTTTCGCCTTTTCCTAGCAAATGTCGGCTCAAAAACGAGCGCACCTGATTCTCACCCACAGCCCGTGGCGCGTTGTGGCCACCGTCTTTCACAGTGATAAGCGTGGATTCCACACCAACTTTCTTCAATGCCGCGTGGTAGATCTGCGATTGATGAAACGGCACCAACGGATCCTTGGTGCCATGCACGTGCAAATGTGGTGCATCATCCTTGGTGACATGTGTAAGTGGTGAAGCTTGTCGTGTCTTCTCCTTTACTTCCTGGATCGGTGCGCCGATCAGCAAGCTTTCAGGAGAATCGGGGGCATTGTGCTTCATGCGACTCGGATGGTCATCCATTTGCAATAACGCACTGGGGCCATAATAATTTACCACGGCCGTAACCCGACTGGATTGCCCGAGGTGCTTACCCAGTTTACCCTCCAATTCCTTCACGCCACCAGTCGATCCAAGCATGGAAACAAGATGTCCACCAGCTGAGGAACCCCATACCGCAATCTTGTCTGGATTTATCCTGTGCTCCTTCGCGTTTCCGCGCAACCATCGGATAGCGGCCTTGCAGTCATGGATTTGTGACGGCCAAACGGCCTCACCCGTGAGCCGGTAGCCAATACTTACACCGACAAATTGGCCGGTTTTAACCAAGCCTGTCACCCGGTTTATGCCACTATTCTTATTGCCGTTGCGCCAACCACCACCATGAATGAAAGCGATCACCGGCAGCAGTTCCTTTCCTTCGCGCTTCACCGGCAAAATTAAATCGAGCATCTGCCTCGGATTCTCTGTGCCGGCATAGGGAATGTCTCGCAGCACCTTAACATCTCTTGGTTGAGATGAGTCGGCATTACGAGGGCGCTTTAAGAAGCGCAAATGCTCTTCCATTGAAATGGTGCCATCCTTGCTGGCATCCACTCGCGCAAAATTACGGCGGGCATTTTGTGGCAATTCTGCCGGCATCAGTTTCCCGTCTTTGTTCCTGTCCCATTGCTTGAACAATGCCTCCGGTGAAGCCTTTTGCGCCGACGCCCATGGCCCAAGCATCACCAAAAATATTCCACAAATAACCTTCTTCATTTCGACTCCTTCTTGAATATCGGATCACCCTTCAGCCACCCAAGCGAATTAAGGAAATCATCCATCTTGATTAGGGTGTCTGGATATGCATCACCCTTACCCTTGTTGAAGAATCCATGAGTTGCCCCCTTGTAAAGGTGCAACTCACTACGGCTACCCACAGCCACCAAACGTTTTTCGTACTCCTGAGCGGTACTCACCGGAATCAGTTTATCCTTGGTCCCAAGAAAAACAATCGTCGGAGGAGCTCCTTTACGAATATTGTGCATCGGAGAGATCTCCTTCCAACGTGGTTTCACCCGATCATGCCCATAGCCCTTAGAGCTATTATCATAAACCGGATTAAAGAGCACCAGCACATCCGGCTTGCTGCTGACCTTTAGATTCTCCCCTTCCTCTTCCAATCCTAGGCAATTACCCGTAGCCGCAGCAACGTGCCCACCAGCCGAACCACCGCCAGCAGCCACGCGCTTGGAGTCCACTCCCAATTTAACAGCGTTGGCCCGTACCCAACGGATGGCTGACTTGCCATCTTTCACACACTCAAAGGGGGTTGTCTTGTTGCGGCTTTTCACTCGGTACTCCGCAGTGATCGCCACCATCCCTCGTGAGGCGAGATACGTACAGTGAGGTTCAAATTGCTTAGGTGTCCCCCCGTTCCACCCCCCTCCAAAAAAGAATACAATTGCCGGGCGTCGATCCGAGGCCTTGTGGTCTTTAGGATTAAACACGTGCAAGAACAGCTTGGTGTCCTCCACTTGTTTATACTGAACGGACTTCGCTCCATCGAGTTTCACCAATTGGGCTGAGGCCGCCAGCGGCAGCACGAATGAGAGTAAGAGTAATGCGCGTTTCATGACTTTATTTTTTGAAGAATGGGAATAGCGTTTTCAACTCCGTTTCGCTCGGGCGGCGGCCATATTCGCAAACTTCAAATGCCTCGGCAGTTTTTACCGCCTTGCCTTTCTCCGAGCCATACCATTTCACCAGCGACTCGCGGAAACGATCAGCAATGCGGCCGTTACGACCAGTCCAACTGGCCTTGAGGATTTCCTTGCGCGCCACGGGATCGTGAGCCTTGCGCTGAATAAGCGTCTGCGCCGAGCCATTCGCACCACCCTCGTAAACCTGTGATTCCAGTGCATCAAGCGCATGCACTTTTTCATCGAACACATCGTCGATAGAAATCGCGATATCTGCCTGGAAAGGATAGGGGCGAGTGAAGCGATCGGGGAAATACATAAAGACAGGATTCCGCTTCACCGGCGGCGTATCAGGTACATAAAACGGAACGCCCACCATGAAGGCCGCATCGCGAATGAGCAGTCCGGCGTTGCGGTGATCTGGATGATAATCATGCGGGCGATGAGTAAAAACAAGATCCGCCTGCCATTCGCGAATTAGTCGTGCAATGGTTTTTCGATTAGCGAGCGTGGGCATGATTTCGCCATCGTGAATATCCAACACTAGCGACTCCACTCCCATGCGCTTGGCTGCTTCCTTTGATTCAGCGGTGCGGCGCTTCGCCAACGGACCGCCGGCCATTTTCCAGTGGCCAATATCGCCGTTGGTCACCGACACAAGCTTAACCTTGTGTCCGAGCTGTGCCCACTTGATCGCACAACCGCCCAACTGAAACTCCGCGTCATCCGGATGCGCGCCAAAGGCAATAATGCGCAGCACGCGCTTGGGCTGTGCTGCGGCGTCCGCAAGGGAAACCAAAAGCGGGAGGCACAACAGGGCGGCAAGAATACGATTCATTTTTTATTTTTGTTCTTCTTTGATTTATTTGATGGCTTGGGTAACACGTTGGCGCGCTTGGCCCAAGCCTCCCACATAGCCTTTAGCTCCTGTGCCTTGTCGGCGCGTTGATTAATGAGATTCACTCTCTCGGTGCGATCTGTCTTTAGATTGTATAGTTCCCACTCCTGTTTGCGAAAACGCGTGTTGGCAACGAGCTTCCAATCGCCTGAACGTACCGCGCGGTTGCCTACGTGTTCCCAGTAGATTCCTGCACGATCAAGCGGCTCATCAGTAAACGTCGACACCAAACTGCGCCCTTCCAAAGGCTTAATGACGTGATTCTTGAATTTTTTGGGATAGTTCGCCCTAGATACATCCACGCACGTGGCCATAACATCAATCACATGGCCCGGCTGATGACGTAATTTGTCCTTTTCCTCAATCCCATCTGGCCAATGAACGATGAGTGGAGAAGCAATGCCTCCCTCATGATTATCCTTCTTGAAAAACTGGAATGGCGTGTTGCTCGCGTTGGCCCAGCAGAGACCGTAGCTAGCAAAGGAACTGTCGGTGCCAATCTTGCCACCCTTTTTTCGCTCGAAACCGAACAGGCCAGATTCATCGCACCCGCCATTATCTGCCAAAAACAAAACTAGCGTATTGTCGCGCTGACCATGTTCATCTAATGTAACCAGAATGCGACCAATGCTTTGATCCATGCTGTCTATCATTGCGGCATAAACCGCCATGCGCTCGTCCATCTCCTTTTTCTTCGATTCATTAAGCGAACTCCAAGCCGGTGCCTTGTTATGGCGGCCACTAATCGGCCAGCGTTGATCGACAATACCCATCTCTAACTGGCGCGCATGACGTTCAACACGCAGATTATCCCAGCCTTTCAGGTATTTGCCTCGATATTTTTCAATGTCCTTCTCGAGCGCATGCAACGGCCAGTGGGGTGAGGTGAAGGGTACATATAGAAAGAATGGCTGTTCCTTTTTCTCAACCAAGTGTTCGCCAATGAACTTCGCGGCATATTTCCCAATTTCAGTGGTGTAATAAAAATTTTTCGGAAACTCCGTGATGGGATCGTTTCCAAGCGTAAGTGTATTTGGAGTATAAAAACTACCTGCACCAGCAATGGTACCAAAGAAGCGATCAAACCCACGCTGCCGTGGCCAGTTTTCTTTGGAGCCGCCGGCGAGTTTGTTTTTGTTCTCGGTCAAATGCCACTTGCCAGTCATGAAGGTCGCGTACCCTGCTCCCTTCAGCACCTCGGCAATGGTCACGCACTCTTTAGTGATGTGGCCGACATAACCGGGCGTGGACGTTGGGTTGGTCATCGCACCCACACCTGCCTGATGCGCATAAAGACCGGTCATTAAAGAAGCCCGTGTGGGGCAGCAGCGCGCCGTGTTATAAAACTGCGTGTATCGCAGACCATTAGCCGCCAGTTTGTCGAGATTGGGAGTCTGTATTTCGCCGCCGTAGCAACCAATGTCCGAAAACCCCATATCATCGGCCATCACCAAAATAATATTCGGCCGCACGGCATCTTTGGCAGCCACAGTGACCGCCAACAAAATAAGTAGTGCAAACAAGCGTTTCATGCGGGAGATAAATTTACTGTGTTCTTCACGCAACGGGAAGTCATTTTATGAACCGCCAAGGCGCAAGGATACCAAGTTCTTTGCACAAAAAAGCGAGACGAAGCTCGCTGTAGAACTCTGTGCCTCCGTGGTGAAAATTAGTTCACCGGATTTTTGGATGCCGCGCGGATAGCGTCATGATGGCGGGACATATAATAGAAGCTCTGCTTGCTGCTGCGTTCGCCAAGGCAGAATTGAAACTCGATGCGATAACCGCCCTTCGGCCACGACGGGCCTACGAGCGCGAGCGCGTTGACCGTGGTGCTAATGCTCTGGCCGGGCTTGAGCGTCACGGCCTCGGTCGGGCGTAATAAACCAATCGAGCCGGGTACAGTATAGGATTTGCCTTGGCACATGATCACTAGACTCTCTTTCCAAAGAATACGTTTACCTGCTTGGCGCAGGGCATCGACGGTCACTGGTTTGGCGGTGGGATTAGTGACCGTGATTTTATATTGACCGTCACCATCGGGATTGGTCCATTTGATAGCTTTGGGCGGCGGCACTTTTTCCACTGTGTAATTCACAACACCACCTGCCAGTAACGCGGGCCGGCCGGTCATGGAACACATGTGTTTGGCGTCCGTTTCCTGCGCTTTGGGCCAAGCGCGTTTTTTTTGTGCGGCCCATGGAGAAGTAAGCTTGCCGTTCACATTTTTCCAGCCCATCGGCAGTTCGCACGCAAGCTTGATGGAGGCAAGCTTCTTGGCGTCCACCGCTTCCACGGCCTCGATGCGAAGACTGCCGCGCACTTTGGAAATAGCCACGATCACTTTGCCTTTGGGATAAACCGGCTTTTGCATTTGGCGAGCGGAATGGTTGGCCGTCAGGTTAGCGCCCGGCTTAATGTCACCGCGCAGCACGCCATCGATATCCAGTGTGAGGGTGTGGTTGAAAATGGGTGGCAACGAGCGGGAGGTCGGCCCTTGTTTGATGTTGGCAACAGTGCCAGTGACAACAATTTGTTTCTCTGCCCAGTTCACAGCCTGTGGCTTGACTGGCCCACGACCAGGGAAGCGCCCCGGCAAACGACCCGGCAACGGACGCACTCCGGGCTGAATGGACGGACGCAGAGTAGGCCGAACTTGGGGAGGGTCTGTCGCAAAACCGCCAAGCGGCAGGCAGAGGATTAACACTGAGGGGATGAGCTTATGCGTATTCATTTTCACAGGATGTCAGACGGGGACTGTACAAGATAAACCCAAATTTTAAAGGGGTTTTTTGAACACAGATGAGCAGGGAATCTAGGGCCTATATTAGGCTTTATTATGGATATCCATTTTTATTTATTTTCAAGAATCAGTGTCACAATCTTATTCATGGAAGCAGTCAGCAGCTTAAATCAAATTTCCCAAATGATGAAAAGCCTTTGCTGGCAGAGGCTCCACAGAATACTATCAGCGCTCTTACATGAAGGCACTGCTGCTCGAAGAATACAAGAAACTGACCGTTACTGATATGCCCGAACCGGAGTTTGGTGAGCACGACGTGCTGATTCAGATCAAGGCATGCGGTATTTGTGGCAGCGATATCCATGGTTTTGATGGCTCCAGCGGGCGGCGCATCCCTCCGCTTATCATGGGCCACGAAGCGAGTGGTGTAGTGTCCAACACTGGCAGTGCAGTCACTAAGCTAAAGAGGGGTGACCGCGTCACGTTTGACTCAATGGTGTCGTGTAACCAATGCGGTTTTTGCGAACGTGGGCAAATGAATCTGTGCGATGACCGCCGTGTCTTGGGCGTTTCCTGTGATGATTACCGGCAGCATGGTTGCTTCGCCGAGTACGCAGTTGTTCCCGAACACATTATTTATCCTATGCCAGATAACCTCGCCTTTGAGCACGCTGCAATGATCGAGCCGGTCTCCGTGGCAGTACATGCGGTGAAGCGCACGCCTATCGCGGTAGGCGACACTGCTGTAGTAGTCGGTGCGGGCATGATCGGACTGCTAGTTGTGCAGGCTTTGAAGGCCGCCGGTTGCGGCAAGGTTATTGCCGTCGATTTGGATGAAGAGAAACTGTCATTAGCAAAAGATCTCGGTGTAGAAATCTGCATTAACCCTAATCACACCGACGCCGTTCAGAGCATTCAAGAAGCAACTGGCGGCGATGGTGCTGACATCGCGATGGAAGTCGTAGGAGCAACACATACCGTGCAGACCGCTATTGAAAGCACTCGTAAGGGTGGATCTGTTACCCTCATTGGAAACCTTGCTTCCAAGGTTGATTTTCCGCTGCAATCGGTTGTGACGCGCGAACTGACTATTTACGGTACCTGCGGTTCTAACGGCGAATACCTCGAATGCATCGATCTCCTTTCCAGCGGCGTCATCAAGGTCGATCCTCTCATTAGTGCCAAGGCCACGCTGGACGAAGGCCCCGAATGGTTCGACCGTCTCTACGCCACCGAAGCCGGGTTGATGAAAGTAATTCTGCAGCCGACAGGACCCTAGCTTTCTTTCATCTGACGCCAAATATTTTAAAATTTAGTATCACAACATTCCTGCTTTTCACCTATGTTTACCTAAAGATGGCTAAGGGTTAAACCATTTCAGTCGATAAATAAAATGTCACAACGGGACCTGGAGCGAAATCTGAAGCTCTATCCGTGGTTCTCCATGGTGCTGGAGGCCCTTTTTTTTGCACCTGTCTTCTTTCTTTTATTTTCGAGTAAACTCCCTTTAGAGCAAGTGTTACAGCTGGAGGGCATCTATTTTTTGGCTGTGGTTATTCTGGAAGTGCCGTCGGGGTATTTCTCTGATCGGCTCGGACGAAAGCCTACCCTAATTATCTCATCTCTCTTATTGACTTGTTCTTATTTACTTTTTTTTACGGGCACCAACTTTGAATTGTTTGCTTTGGCCAAAGTTCTGATGGCTGCCGGATTCGCCTTCAAGTCGGGAACTGATGCCTCTTTTCATTTCGACTCCCACCAGTCACTCGGGATCACTGGTCAATTTGGCGATGCAGAAGCTCGCGTGGCGAGCTTGAACCTGCGTGCAGCGGGCATTGCTGCACTCATCGGGGGTTTTGCTGGGACGTATGAACTTTCTCTGCCATTCGCCTTCTCAGCCGTCGGCGCGACAATCGCGGCTGGATTGATGATGGCTTGCGTGGAGCCCACAAAATCCAGTCAGCGCTCAAACGTGAGTTTTGGAAAGCAGCTTGGAAACACCCTGAGCCAGTTGCGGGATTACAGCCTAGCTTGGCTACTGGGAGTTGCGGTACTTTCCATAGTGCTCGTTCATGTCCCCTACGAGTTGTACCAGCCCTATATAGATCTTTTATGGCACAGTGATGATAAAGAACTAAATAAAAGCCCAATAATCACCGGTATACATGCGCTCATTGTTATGCTGATAGGTTCGTGGGTAGCAGCAAGGAGCATGAAGTTTCGTCGCCGCTTTGGTCTTCGAAAAACCTTTCTTCTTTCGGTTCTACTCCAGAACCTTCTTTTCCTTCCCGCTGCATTGCTTTTACATCCCGCGGTTGTGCTTGTTTTGTTATTTCGGAATGTTCCCAAAGGGCTATATATGGCGCCTTTAAGCGAGGCTGTGAATGAGCGCATACGAACAAACCTTCGGGCTACTTATCTTTCCGTTCAAAGTTTGGCCGGTCGATTGGCCTTTGCGACTTGCCTCTTAGCGCTGTCACTTGTCGTTGAGAACGGCAATACCAACTGGGCCGCCATATCTCTAATGGCGAAAATATTCTTCGGAGTTGGAACGGCTGGTTGGATGATTCTACTTTTCACTGCTCGACTTGTGGAAGAGAATCCTCCTGATTAGAAATCATCAGTTACTACCAGCCAACGACCGACCACAATTTCAGGGATTCCGGACTAATATCTGACCTAAATAATTTGCTTAATCGGTTCAGCTCCTTCCACGCCGACTAATCTTTGGTCGAGGCCTCGGTAAAAGTAGCTCAGTTCATTGGGGTCGAAGCCGAGCTGAGTCAAGACCGTTGCGTGAAGATTTTTCACGTGGAATCGGTCTTCCACGGCAGCCGCACCGAGTTCGTCGGTCTTGCCAACACTAATGCCGCCTTTGATGCCGCCACCGGCCATCCACATTGTGAAACCGTAGCTATTATGATCTCGGCCAGTACCTTTGGCATATTCGGCAGTGGGTTGGCGGCCAAATTCGCCGCCCCAAACGATAAGTGTCTCATCCAGCAACCCACGTTGTTCGAGGTCCTTCAATAAACCGGCAATCGGTTGATCGGTATTACCGGCATGGTAGTTATGGTTTTTCTCGAGGTCACCGTGGGCGTCCCAGTTCGCATCGTTGTGATTGCCACCGCTATAAATTTGGATAAACCGGACGCCGCGCTCCACAAGCCGACGTGCAAGTAAACATTTACGGCCGAAATCCTGCGTGCGTTTTTGATCAAGGCCATAAAGTTGTTGGATATGACCCGGTTCACTATCAAAATCCACCGCCTCAGGTGCGCTCATTTGCATTTTATACGCCAGCTCGTAGCTGGCAATGCGGGCAGCAAGATTGGAGTTGTCCGTACGTGTGCTGAGATGGCGGTTGTTGAAGCGGCCCAACGCATCAAGCATTGTACGCTGTTCATCACGCTTCATCCCTCGCGCGTTTTTCAAATCAAGAATCGGTGTGCCGCTAGCGTTCACAGTAACACCCTGATACGCGGCGGGCATGTAGCCGCTCGTCCAATTTTTCGCACCACTTATAGGGCCACCGGTGGGGTCGAGCATCACGACATATCCGGGCAGGTTTTCATTTTCACTGCCAAGGCCGTAATTCACCCACGAACCCAAGGAAGGTTTACCACTGAGCAAGTGACCCGAATTCATCATCAACATCGCTGAGCCATGGATGGGCGAATCGGCCGTCATTGAATGCAGGAAGGCAATCTTGTCCGCTTGCTGGCCAACGTGCGGGAAAAGGTCGCTTATCTGTTTGCCACATTGACCGTATTTTTTAAATTTCCATTTCGGGCCGACCACACGGCCACCTTTCTTTTTCCCGCCGCGCCCAAAAGTTTTAACGTCTATCGTCTTACCGTCCAACGGGTAGAGCTCGGGCTTGTAATCAAACGTATCCATGTGGCTTGGGCCACCATACATAAACAAAAAAATCACATGCTTCGCTTTTGCCGGCAACGGCGGCTTCTTGGGTGCAAGCGGATTGGCCCACGGCGTCTTGCCGTCTGCTGCCATCGCTTGATTAGCGAGGAAACCATCCCCCGCCATCATTCCGGTGAGAGCTAAAGAAGAGAAGCCCCCACCAACTTGGTGCAAAAATTCGCGCCGCGAGGTCTGTCCACAAAACGTGTTTGCTGGTTTGTCAATGTTCGCCATGAGTTTGTTTTAGTTAAAAGATTTCAGTAAATTAGTCGAGATAGACAAATTCGTTTAAATTTAGCACCAGCAAACAGAAGCGCTGCAGGGCTTTATTCCTATCGATGCCATTTTTAGTAAAATGTTCGATGAGCTTCAGCCCATCAGCCACGTCTTCTTTTGTAGCAGGACGGCTGGTGGCGAGAGTAATGGCACGAATGACTTGGGCAGAAGTGTCGTTCGGTTGCTCTTTCTCTAAGCGCGCGGCCAACTTCTCAGCAGAATCGTTGAGAAATTTGCTATTCATCATCGTGAGCGTCTGTGTGGGAACAGTGGTGACGAAACGAACATCACAGGTGTTGTCAGTGTCCGCCCAATCGAAAGAAGCGAGGAACGGCTCGTGTAAGGATCGTTTGACAAAAATATAAACACTACGGCGAACTGCGTCTTCCTTAGAGCTGCGGCCCCATGCGGCACCGGGACGCGAAGCGGTTTTGGCTACCTCGGCAGGAATCTCGGTGTAAATACTTGGACCCGTCATTTTTAAATTCAACTCGCCGGTAAGGGTGAGAATCGAGTCACGGATTTCCTCGGCGGCGAGACGGCGCATATCAAACCGCCAAAAGAAGTCGTTGTTCGGGTCAGCGGCGAGTGCTGCTTGATTCCCGCTGGAAGCCATTTGATATGTGCGACTCATCATGATGAGCTTATGCATGCGCTTGAGTTTCCACCCGCCGTCAACTAACTCGGCGGCTAGCCAGTTAAGTAACTCTGGATGCGTGGGTTGATCACCAATATGGCCAAAATTATTCGAGCTCCGCACAATGCCACGACCAAAATGATGTTGCCAGAGACGATTGGCCATCACCTTGGCAGTCATTGGGTTGTTCTTGCTTGCGATCCAATCGGCCAAGACACGACGTTTACCGGAAGTCTTTCCAGTATCATAACCCTCAGGAATCTTCACTTCAGATGTGCCGAGAATCTGCGGGAATGCAGGAACAACTTCTTCGCCCTGAAGCTGTGGATTCCCTCGCTTGAGCACCCAGGTCTTTTGTCGACCTCGTTCACCAACAGCCATAGCAAACTCTTCCTTCACCTCTAGCTTCTGTTGCTCAAGCGTGGTGAGCTGCTGATGCAACTGATTGTATTCAGCCAACTTAACATCACCCAGAATGGCCTTGCCGTGTAATCGAGCGAGAAGTGGAACCGGGGTAATATTGTAGTCGACCAACAATCCGGCATCGATGTACTGCCCGCCAGTGGTTTGTTTGCAGTGAATGGCAATCGTGTTGCGACCAGTCTGAAGCACATCCAGAGAGGCCTCAGTAATATCCATGTCAATGTAACGGTTGCTGTGTCCGGTG
Organism: Verrucomicrobiota bacterium; assembly: GCA_028343615.1. Taxonomy (GTDB): domain Bacteria; phylum Verrucomicrobiota; class Verrucomicrobiia; order Limisphaerales; family UBA1100; genus JACNJL01. The sequence continues at coordinate 12,524 of JAOLZA010000007.1, read as the reverse complement.
AGGGTCTTAACGAGTTTGCCGTTCATGTAAACTTGCGCATCCTCATCATGGTGAATACGCAGGACAAGCTTGCCGGGAATTTCCACAAGGCGGAAATCCTTTCGCAACCAAATATCGCTCGTTCTCCACTCCGTACGGACGTGACTACCGGGCGTGCCTCGCGTTCCGAATCCAGACCAATCTTTTTCCCAAGATTGATCGTCAAAGGCAATTTCAAACCAGTTGTCACCGGGCTTCGCAAAGGTGTATTCCCAGATTTGCCCTTTGCCACGTGAGGCATCCGGCAGGGCATACGGGTTATTCAATTTCTTAGTATCCTTGGGAGCCTTATCCCTGAGAGAAGGATTCTTCTTGGCCAACTCGTCGAGCAACTGTTCCTCGATTGGATCAATCTTGGCCCGAATGTGCTGGATTTGCTTCTGTTGCCCGGCACGTTTCGTTTCCATCTCCGCTTTAGCCTTCGCCCCGGTGATGGGCACATGATTGGTCTTACCCTTGCCGTGCGGCGAAATGTCGCTAAAGAAAGACAATAGTGAGTAGTAATCCTTCTGCGGAATAGGGTCGATCTTATGATCATGGCAGCGCGCGCAACCAACAGTCATGCCAAGGAATGTCTCACTTGCGGTGCGCAGAATGTCATCGAGATAGTCATAGCGCGCCAGGGGACGATCGGCTGGCTCATCATCCCATATACCGAGGCGATAAAAACCGGTGGCCGTAATGGAGTCGCCCGTCTTGTCCGGTAATTCATCACCAGCGATTTGTTCCATGATGAACCGGTCGTACGGCTTGTCCTCATTAAAAGCGCGGATCACGTAATCACGATACTTCCAAATGAGGTCTTTTTTGCTGTCGCGCTCGTAGCCATTTGTTTCGGCGAAGCGGACGAGATCAAGCCAGTGGCGACCCCACTTCTCGCCGTACTGCGGCATGGCGAGAAGTCGATCGATGACTTTTCCAAAAGCATTGGGCGAGCTATCTTTTATAAAGGTCGCCACCTCTTCGGGTGAAGGTGGAAGGCCAATAAGGTCATAATACGCACGGCGGATGAGTTGGCGTCTGTCGGCTGGGCCGTTGGGCGTAAGTTTATTGCGCGCCAACCGATCGAACACAAATGCATCGATAGCACTGCGGCCCCAATCGTCATTGGCCACCTTGGGCGTTGGTGGGTGTTCGATTTTCTGGTAGGCCCAGTACGCTTTGGTGCGGGCGTTAATCTGTGTGTTGGGCAGCTTGTGCGGCACATCGTTGCCAGCGATTTCCAGCTTAGGATTAAACGGTGCACCCAGCTTGACCCATTGCGTGAGGATGTCGATCTGCGCCTGCGGCAGCTTGGCTTTGGGCGGCATCTCGTGATCGCCATCGCGATAGGAAAGCATATCAAGCAGCAAGCTTTTCTGAGGCTCCTTGAGATTGATGGCCGGTCCAATCTCGCCACCCGCAAGCAATCCCTCTCGGCTGGTAAGGCGAAATTGCCCCTTAAGCTTCTTCTCCCCGCCGTGGCACTTAAAGCAATTATCCTTGAGTATCGCGTAAACCTTCTGGTCAAAAAACTCAACCTTTGCCGCGTCGGACAACTCTTGTGCTGACAACACCATAGGCATCGCCAGCACGCACATCAACAATCGTGACCAGTATTTCATTGGTTTGGTTATTCTCTGAACACCACGAACATACCTTGTTTGGGAAAACCTGTCTTGCATTATTTCGGCATTTTTTATTATTAATACGACATGCGATGGCAATCGTCTCCAACCCAGTTTTATACATGAAAAGCGCAAAGTACATTCAAAAACAGCGACGTATTTTATTGAACACGCTCATTTCGGCCTCTCCAGTCTATCATCTTTTCGACTGTATTGAAAATGTCTCATTTTTTGCCAAGGATCGCGAAGGGGTGCTTTTGGCTGCCAATCAGTATTTGGTTGAGTTGTATGAATTTGAAAAAGAGGAGGATCTGATTGGCCACACCGATTTCGACCTGCTGCCACGCCGGTTGGCGGAGAAATTCCGTCGTGATGACCTGCAAATCATGGAACGCCGCAAGCCGGCCACCAAGATTGTGGAGATTTTCCTCAACCGCCAAGGCATCCCGTCGTGGTTTATCACCTCAAAATACCCCATCCTCTCAAAGACCAATCAGGTTCTCGGTGTGATGGGCATCATTCAGGACTATCATCAACGCCGCGAATTATTCTCTGGACAGCAAAGCATGGCCCGCGTGATGAACCATTTGCATGCTAAATTTAGCGAAAAGCTGTCCATCCGTCAATTGGCCGAAATGAGCGGGATCTCGTTGCGACAATTTGAGCGACGTTTTCAGAATCACTTTAACCTCACCCCACAGCAGTACCTCATCAAGCTGCGCATAAATGAATCGTGCGATTTGTTGATGCAACCCGACCTGAACATTGGCAGCATCGCGGTCGATCTTGGATTTTACGACCAAAGCTCTTTCACCCTGCAGTTCAAGAAAGCCATGGGTCTGACGCCGCTGCAGTACCGCAGACAGTTCCTCTAACCCTCATTCACCTAAATCCAAAAACTTAACACAAACCGGCATGGGCACCTTGACTGAATGGCTGGTGGATTTCAGCTCGCCGGTATCTTGGTTAATAAGAAATGTAAAAACATCACCGCTGGATTGATTGGCGACAATTAGAAATTTTCCTGTGGGGTCGATGCTGAAATTACGGGGTGTTTTACCCAGCGTGGACTGATGTTGAATCGCCTTTAGCTTGCCGGTCTTTCCATTGATGCTGAATACCGCAATCGTGTTATGCCCGCGATTGGAGCCGTACAAAAACTTCCCGCTCGGATGCACCTGTACTTCCGCCGTGCTCATCCCCTTCCCTGGTTCCACTGGTAACGTCGTAATGGTTTGTAACTCGCTTAGTTTACCCTTCGCTTCATCCCATCCAAAGGCAGTAACAGTAAGCGTGATCTCATTAATCACGTAAGCAAATTTGCCGTTTGGATGAAACGCAAAATGCCGGGGACCAGCACCGGGAGTTACCCTGGCGAAACCTGCTGGGGCCAACTTGCCGCCTTTCGCGTTAAAACCGTAAACCAAAATCTTATCTAGACCGAGATCTGCCGCCAGCGCAAACTTGTTGCCCGGTGAAACATTAATGGAATGACCATGTGGAGCAGCTTGCCGAGGTTTCAATACGCTTGAACCCTCATGCTGCATAAACGAGGAAGCTTTACGTAAACGCCCTTTTCGTGAGATCGGCAAACAAGCCACACTGCCGCCGGTATAGTTGGCCACAAGGATATTTTGGCCGGTGGCATCCACCACCAGATGACATGGTGCCCCCCCCCTTGGAGGATTGCTGGTTGAGAAACGTCAACGCACCAGTCTTTGGATTAATTGAATACGCACTCACCCCTCCGGCTTTCTCGCCCTTGTAATTACCAATCTCATTAACCGCATAGAGAAATTTCTTATTGGGGTGGATGGCGAGGAATGAAGGGTTCTTTTGCCCGGCTAATTTGCCAACCGCCGTAAGCTTGCCCGTTGCCATTTCCAATTTAAGCCAATGAATCCCCTGCGCCTCGGTTTTGGTGTAGGTGCCAATATAAACGAACAACTCCTTAGGAGCCGCCTGAAGATTTAAAGCAATAATACAGGCTAGAGTCACAAAAAACGTGCGCATGAACGATTATGGGTCGAGGCGCAAAGATTCTGCAATTTTTAATACAAAAACTTTACTACCTATCGCTTTCCTATTGCATTAAGCAATAAAACCCAGATAAAATCGTGCCGATGAAACGACTACTTATCCCGATAATCGCTGCAGCCATCGCATGGACCACCTTGGCAGCTGACAAAGATAAGATTCAGGAGCCCTCCGCCAAAGAAGCCTACGGCACCTACCTTGGAGTAGCGATGGGCGAGATTCCGCCCCTCACCCGTGCACAACTGGGCCTGCCCGAAGGCATTGGCGTATCCGTGGGACACGTGACTAAAGGAAGCGCAGCGGAAAAAGCCGGCCTCATGGTGAATGACATCATCACTCAACTTGATGATCAACTCATTATCAATAGTCAGCAATTACAGACCCTCATCCGCACCAAGAAACCCGGCGACGAAGTTAAGCTAACTTATATTCGCAAAGGCAAAGAATACAAAGTTACGGCCAAACTCACCAAAGGGCGCATCGTCGCGCGCACGCCAAAATCCTTGCGATTGCAAAATGACAAGTTGTTGCCCTTCAACCTACCCAACGGACCGGAAGGTCAATGGCAACAGTTTAACCTGCCCAACGGTCTGGGCCATGGGCAAATGCAAATGTTCAAACTGAACCCGCAAAATCTTGATCAACTGAATGAGCAGTTAAAAAACATTCCAGGCATTAACCCTGAGAACTTAAAGAAACTGCTCGAAGGACAGGGGCTCAACTTTGGTCAAGATGTCCCTAAAGGGAATGCCGGCAAAGAGTTCAAGTTCCACTTTAATCTACCGGGTGGAAACAAGGGGAATAACGACGACCCGAACCTAAATATCCGTAGGCAAGTAGTGTCCAGTGTCTCCATCAGTGACAACACCGGTTCGTATACGCTCAACACGAAGAATGGCAAAAAGACATTTACCGCGAAGGATCCCGATGGTGCGGAATCATTTACCGGGCCGGTGGACACGGAAGAACAGCGCGACTCGCTGGATCGCAATCTAATCAAGAAGCTAGAACAACTGGAAGGCATGGGCGCTGGCAAGGGAGGCATCCAGCTCAACGGGCTAAACTTGAAGGGCGGCAATTTCAAATTCGACCGAAAGTTTGATTTCAACATCGAGCCCTTCAATCGTCAGCCGAAGAAGGCACCAAAGAAAGAGCGCTCGGACGCGTAATCGGACCAATCCCGATCTATCTAGCGGGAATCTTAATCTTCCCCGGGACGATCGACCTTGCCAGCGGGAGGCTCCGCTTCCATTGGCTTTTTTATTTCCACCGCACTGCTGCGGATATGAAGGTCGCGCTGCGGAAAAGGAATCTCAATATCGTGTTCGCGGAATTTTTTATCAATAGCGAAATTAATGCCACTGATATAACTTGTGGGCCGAGTTGTCATTTCCTTAGTCCAAGCACCCAGCTCAAAATCAAGTGAACTCGCCCCAAACGCCCGGAAAATAACATTGGGTTCCGGGTCCTTCAATGTCCTTGAATCTTCGTCGGCCACCTCCAAGAGCAGTTTCTTCACTTTTTCCGGATCGGTACCGTAGGCCACCCCAATGGGTATGCGAATCCGGACCTTGGGATCACTGTAGCTCCAATTAGTAACCGTTTGGGAAATAAAATCGGCGTTTGGAACAATCATCGTAATGTTATCACTTGTCACCACCATCGTGCTACGCAAACTGATTTTTTCGACTCTGCCGGCGATTCCGCTCACCTCAATACGATCACCAATAGCGATCGGTTGTTCGGCAAATATAATGATCCCACTTACAAAATTATTAATGATATTCTGCAAACCAAAACCGACACCCACACTGATGCCACCAGCAATAATTGTCAGAGAACTGAGATCTATCCCCACAATCTGAAAAGCCATATAGAAACCAATAACTAAAAATATATAGCCGAGAATACGGGCAATGCCATACTCCAGAGACTCGGGGAAATCAGTCTTTTCAAAAATACGCATAATAATGCGCTCACGAACGATTTTTTCCAGAAACAGAACCAGCACAAACAACACACAAAGGATCAGCAAGCTTTGCAGTGTAATACTACCTTCGCCCATCTTAATGAGCGGATAAGTCAGTACCTCCTTAATGATTTCCCAAGTTTTATCCATGCCAAAACTGACAGATCACTATCTTAAAACCGCAATGATTTCAACGAACAAAGTTGGCAAGTGCAACGTCCATCCCTATCCTATCGCACATATGAAACGATTCATACCGATGTTGGCCACGCTACTGGCCGGCTGTTACACGCCGGATCCTGCGAGTTTCGGCGCATACGCCAAATATATTTCCAACGCCGAGAAAGTTGAAAATGGCAACCAGCCCTTCACCGCGCTCATCCCCAAACGCGCCACCGGCGCGGCCCAGTTTCTCAAGGAACATCCGCAGTACGACGGGCGCGGCGTAGTTGTCGCTATTTTCGATACCGGCGTCGACCCCGGCGCGCCCGGATTGCAGACCACCCCCGACGGCCGCCCTAAAATTGTTGACGTCGTCGATGGCTCCGGTAGCGGCGACGTGCGCACCACCACCGAACACGAACTCAAGGACGGCAAACTGACCGGCCTCACCGGACGCCCGCTCACCCTGCCCAAGGCGTGGAAGAGCCGCGATAAAAAATACCGAGTCGGGATGGTGGAAGCGTGGCGTATTTTCCCCGCCGAACTGGTGAGCCGCCTCAAGGCCAAACGCCGCGAGTCATGGGATATCCAACAACGCAAGCGCACGCAGAAAGTCGAGCGCACCATTGCCGATTGGGACAAAGCCAATCCCAAACCCACGAAGCAACAAATGCTCAAACGTGATGATCTCGCGGCGAGCCTAATCCAGCTCAAAACAATGCAAGCCAAATACCGCGATCCCGGCCCCATTTACGACTGCCTTGTTTTCCACGATGGAAAACGCTGGAACGCGAGCATTGACACCAATGAGGACGGCGATTTCGCAAATGAAAAACTAATGACGAATTTTCGTGTGAACCGCGATTACGGCACCTTCGATGGCGAAGCCCAGATGAATTTCGCCACCAACATTTACCGCGATGGCGATCTACTTTCCGTCGTCGTCGATTGCGGTGCGCACGGCACCCACGTAGCCGGAATCGTGGCGGCGCATTTTCCCAAACAACCCGAACTCAATGGTCTTGCCCCCGGCGCACAGATTGTTTCCGTGAAAATTGGTGACACCCGCCTCGGCTCCAGCTCAACTGGCACCGGCCAAATGCGCGGTCTTATCACCGTTTTGCAAAACAAATGCGACCTTATCAATATGAGCTACGGCGGCCCCTCATCCCGCCCGAATGTCGGCCGAATTTATACTGAATACGCCAATATCGTAAATCGCCACGGCGTCATCTTTTGCGCCAGCGCGGGTAATAACGGCCCAGCACTGTCTTCCGTAGGTTCCCCCGGAGGCAGCACCAGCGCCTTGCTCGGCATCGGCGCAAGCGTCACGCCGCAAATGATGCTCGATCAATACGGCATGCGTGCCACCCGTAAGGACATGCAATACACGTGGAGCTCGCGCGGGCCTGCGCTGGATGGCGATCTGGGCGTGAACCTCACAGCACCCGGTGGTGCGATCGCCCCGGTACCCAATTGGCTGCTCCGCCGCAACACACAAATGAACGGCACCTCAATGTCCTCCCCAAACGCCTGCGGCAACATCGCTCTGCTCCTCTCCGCGCTGAAATCCGAAAAGGCCAATCGTACGCCCCATCGTGTGCGCCGCGCGCTAGAAAATACCGCCGCGCCCATTGTCGGTCTTTCGCCACACGAACAAGGGCGCGGGATGATCCAAATTCACAAGGCGTACGATTGGCTCAAAAATAACCCGGTCATTACAAAAAGTGATTTCAAATTTAACGTCCGCATCACCTCGCGTAACAATGCGCGCGGAATCTATTTGCGCGAACCGTTTGAGGTCAACCGCACGCATTCGGTTTCGGTGACATTGATTCCCGTTTTTCATCGGGACACCAAACCCTTTGAAAAAATTAATTTTGAAAAACGTCTGCTGCTCCAATGCAATGCCGACTGGGTGGAACACGCCAGCCAAATTCTGCTCGCTAATGATTCCGAACGCATCACCGTTAAAATCGACCCCACCGGACTCGTGCCGGGCGTGCATTACACCGAAGTGGTGGGCACGGACGCAGATGCTCCCCAACGCGGCGCGCTCGTGCGCGTGCCAGTCACGGTAATTATTCCCGAAAAAATTGAGGCCGCGAAATGGAATGCGACACTCACCTTCAAGGGTGGAGACACCACACGCCGATTTCTCGCTGTCCCGACTGGAGCAACGTGGGCCGACCTCCACGTGCGCACGATCAAGGCCGGCACGGATCAGCGGATCACGATGCACGCGGTGCAGTTGTTGTCGGGTCTCTCCTTCCGCGCGGGCGGCGAGCGGCGCTATGTCACTTTGCGCGAAGGCGCGGTGCGCGTGGAAAGCTTCGCCGTCACCGGCGGCCGCACCTTGGAGCTTTGCCTCGCGCAATATTGGTCCAGCCTCGGCGAAGCGGAGGCGGAATTCACGCTGCAGTTTCACGGGCTGCGTCCAAGCAGCGAAATGGTTTCGCTTGATGGAAATGATTTGACCGACAGTGTGGTGGTCACCGCACCCTTGCGTGATGAGCGCGTGTCACCTTCGGGATCATTCAAAACTTGGCGCCGCTCAGTGCGCCCAGCCAAAGCAGAAATCCATCCGCTCGATCCTGCGCGCGATCGATTGGATGATGAAGAGCAAATCCACGAGATGATTCTCACGTACGATTTCGATCAAGCCGCTGCCGCGCGCGTGACTCCCGTACTCACGGTGGATTACAACGATGGCTCGGATTATTTTTTTGAGTCCGGCGTGTGGCAGTTGTTCGACGAGCAAAAACGTCGACTCGGCAGCGGCACGCACAATGACCCCGTAAGCCTCGCCAAAGGCAAACACGTACTTCGCTATCATGTGCGTCACCCCGACAAAAAGTTACTCGAGCGTTTTCAGCACGCACTGTTAATGCTTGATCAACCTGCGTCGCGTTCCGTGTCGCTTGCTTTCCACGAACACGCCGAAGGAGCGATCCGTGGCAATTCGCGCTTTGTTGCGCGCACGCTTCGGCACGGCGATTCCGTACGGCTGCACTTCGCTATTCCCAAGCATGGGCAACTACCTTCCGGCGTAAAGCCCGGTGATATTTTACGCGGCAAGATTCAATACGGCGGCAATACCGATGATCTCGATGGCGCAGGCCAAAAGCCCGACGGGTTTTCCGTTCAATACATTGTGCCAGCAGCACGAAATTCATTCCCCGACGCAAAACCCAAAGTTGTGCCGCCAAAAAAACCAGAACCCAAAAAGCTCACTGAAGAAGAAAAACTCGCTGAAAAAAATCTTAAACTCGAACTCGCCAAGCTTAAGCCACTTGAGCCGACTAAGGACGCCAAAGAAATCCTAAAAGTAGCCGACACTATTCTCCAACAACTCGACCTCGAAGGCCTTCAACAATACCTCGGCACACCCGTCGATGAATCTGCATCCGACAATGATGCTTTGAAAAAGAAATGGGATGCTCAAAAGGCAGCGCTCATCACCGCCCTCCGAGCCCAAACCCGGGCACGACTCACCCAAGCCAAAGCCGACAAAAAGAACATCGCAGCATTTGAAGCCGCTTGGAAAAAACTCACCCGCTGGAACCCTGCTACCGATGCCGCCAACGCCGAACTGAATCTTGAACGCGAACTGCTCCATAAACGCCTCGGCAACGCTGTGAAAATTCTCACCGCCAAGATTTCTAAATCTCCCGCCACCCGCGCTGATTACGAAAAACGCGCCGAACTCCTTGGCAAACTCGGCTGGACAGAATGGCAAGCCCACGAGAAAAAATCCCTGCTCGTGCGCTTCCCAAGTGAATATCCGCCGTTTTAGCAAAAGCGCGCGCAGATTTTTTGTTTCCCTTTTCCCCGTCAAACCCCTACTTTCCGGCCCTTTCCGCCCGCAGATGGTGCGGAACCTATTATGCCCATTGCCACACCCAAGCAATACGCCGCGATTCTCGATGCCGCCCAAGCGGGCGACTACGCCTATCCCGCCGTCAACGTCACCTCTATCACTACCATCAACGCCGCGCTCAAGGCCTTTGCCGACGCGAAGTCCGATGGCATCATCCAGTTCTCAACCGGCGGCGGCCAGTTCGCTTCCGGCCTGAATGTGAAGGACGCCGCCTTTGGCTGCATCGTCCTCGCCGAGGCCGCGCATCGGTTGGCGGAAAAATATGACGTGCTCATCGGCCTGCACACAGACCATTGCCAACCGGAAGTAGCCGCCGATTTCCTCAAACCGCTCATCGCCGAAACTGCCAAGCGCCGCGCTGCCGGACTGGGAAATCTTTTCCAAAGCCACATGCTTGACGCCTCCATTTTGCCGTTGGAGGATAATATGAAAATCTCCAGGGAATATCTTGAGCTATGCGCCGACAATGAAATTATCCTGGAGGTCGAAGCCGGCGTCGTGGGCGGTGAGGAAGACGGCTCGGCCGGCAGCGACGATACACCCGCCGAAAAACTTTACACCACGCCCGAGGATATGCTCACCGTTTACGAAAGCCTTAACGGCCTCGGCAGGTATATGTTCGCCGCCACCTTCGGCAATGTGCACGGGGCTTACAAACCCGGCGCGGTGAAACTCAGCCCCGAGATTCTTAAGCAGGGACAGGACGCAGTGATCAGCAAACACGGCGAGGAAGCGAAGTTCGACCTCGTTTTCCATGGCGGCAGCGGGTCAGAGAAACATCAAATTAAAGAGACCCTCAACTACGGTGTCATCAAAATGAACATCGACACCGACACACAATACAGTTTCACCCGCCCCATCGCCGACCACATAATGACCAATTATGAAGGAGTGCTTAAAATCGACGGAGAAGTCGGAATCAAAAAAGTCTATGACCCGCGCTCCTACCTCAAAAAGGCTGAAGAAGCTATGGCAGCTCGCCTTGTGGAAGCCTGTGACGATCTCGAGAGCACCGGCAAATCAATTGCCGGCTCGGTCTAAGCAGTCTAAGGCTAAAAGCCCAACTACTTGATGGTCACCGGACTAAACCGGGTTTTGGTTCCTTTGGCGTAGATGCCGAAGTACTGGATCTTTTCCAGATCTTTAGGGGTTTGCATCACAACTTCCGTCTTTCCCACTTTCAAGGTAAGTAACCCTTTAATCGTGTCAATTGTGACCACCGCCTTGAAAGATTCGTCCGGATTCAAGGCCACTTTTTTAACGGTCCCCAAACTGGTATTAGCCCAGGATCCCGGAAAAATTCCATGCGATCCCATCCCGATCATAGAACCGGCCTTCCAGAGTTTATCATTGAGAGGCTCTGATCCCAGCACGAGGCAGGCGTTGCGGGTTCGCTCTTTGACTGCGGCCTGATACTCCAGTTCAAAGGTAATCTTTTTGCCCACCGCTCGATCCAGCTTATGCAGCGCAAAGGCTTCCCCCTGCCCCGCATCCAGAAGATACCCCTCACCATCCTTGGTCACCGTGCCTCCCTTGACAATCTCCCAGTCGCCGGTTTCATCCTTGCCCTCGGATAATTTCTTACCCTTGGTCCGTTTACCGCGTTGACGGGGCTTTTCATTAACCCACCATTCCGAGGGCCCCTCCTTTTCCACCTCACCATGCACCTTGAGTAGTGCGGACTTCATCGAGGCAAGCTTCTCAGGCATCTTGGCGGCCAAATCCGTTTGCTCCTTCCAATCCTTTTCGATCTCATAGAGTTTGAATTTTTGCAGGGCTTCGTCTCCCACAATTTTCCAGTCCCCAATACGCATAGCCACATGGTTGTCGGCCGGAGCCAGGTGATTACGCCAGTAAAGAGGCACAGGCCGTTCCACGGGCTTACCCGCAAGAGCCGGTCGCATATCCACTCCGTCTATGCCCCGATCCTTAGGGAGTTCGCTACCGACAATCGATAATATAGTGGGGAAAAGATCTGAGCCAATCACCGGCACACTGCTGATGGTCCCGGGCTTGATGTGGCCGGGCCAGCGGGCGATGCCCGGCACGCGAATACCGCCTTCATGACTCCAGCGCTTGCGTCCCCGCAGACCCCCGGTCGAACCACGGGTACGCCCCTTGGTTCCCGCCCCTTCCGGGCCATTATCAGAGGTGAAAAAGACAAAGGTATCCTCCGCCAAACCCTGCTCGTCGAGTTCCTTCATCAGCACGCCAAAGGCGTGATCGAGCTGGGTGATGTTGCCGTGGTGCTGACGGATTCCTTCATCATCAATATCCGCGTAGGGCTTCATGAATTCCGGTGCTGACTCAATGGGTAAGTGCGGTTCATGAGTCCACACGGTAATAAAGAAGGGCTTGTCCTTATCGCGCTCCTTGCGCAGCCAGTGGGTAGCTTCCTGTGCGGCGATCACCGCCGAGGCACCTTCAATCACGCCAACAGCCTTACCGTTGCGCACAAAGTTCTTGGGATTGATGTGATGGGGCGAGGCATTGTTTTGGGTGGCCAACCACCAGTCATAGCCGTGGTCATTGGGTTGGGGATGGCGCGGATCATTAAAGAAACCGTTGAGGTGCCATTTGCCCGTATGACAGGTGGTGTAGCCCTTTGCCTTGAGCACCTCTGGAATGGTAATTTCACTGGTACGCAAGTGCACCTGATGGCCGGAGGGAATCCAGCGCCACACCCCGTTGCGGTAGGGAGTCCGGCCGGTTAGGACGGAGGAACGCGAGGGCGAGCAAACCCCACAAGCCGCGTAGCATTGGGTAAGCCGCACACCTTGGCTGGCAAACTTGTCCAGGTTGGGCGTCTTAATCCGGGGATGACCCTGCA